>JAGZIN010000037.1 GCA_018366195.1 Butyricicoccus pullicaecorum
TGTGCGGGTATGATAGTATTTTCGCACAGTCTGCTGACTGATGCCCAGCCGTTCGGCAATTTTCTCATAGGTCAGCCCCGCATTTTCACGCAGAGAGATGATTTCTTCCACCATAGATTCCGGAAGCGGCGGCACGTCCTGTTTGGGTGCATCATGTTCTCTGCCGTCCGGCACATATTCCGGGCAGTCATGCACCACATAGCTTTCTACCGGCACGCTGCTGTTTTGCACGGGTATATCCCGCCGCTCTGCCGTCCAGCCCGTCACCGGCTTGTGTGCCAAGCTCGACCATGAACACCCACCGCACGCCTTTGCGCACTGCCAGCATAGCGTAGACTCGCTTTGTTTCTTTCTTTTATGCATCTTCTTACCCTCCGTTTACGTAACACCACGATTGTGGCGCTTTTGTAAGCTGCGCTTCATTTTGTTTTGTAAACTCCATTAGCTCTTTCAGCTTGTCGTAAATCATAAGGTCTGAAATGTGCCAGCCATAGCCCTTTCCTTTGAGATAATGCACGATTTGTTCTCGACTGAGACAAGATTGTTTTTCTACGTCATCGTCATCCGGAGCGTGATTGAGTGGGGCAAGCCCATAGATTTTGTCACAAATAAATTCTCCTATCACTTTTCCGCTCTTATCGCTTGTTTTCGACTTTGTGCAGTAGATATAACACTTAAACGGTGTTTTTAACTTTGGCTTCGTCTTGCGAATCTCAATCATTTTCTGACCGCTTTCAATTTTCTCACACCATTCCGGTCGAATACTGATTAGTACAGCTCTGATAGTTCGTTCACCTCCAAAATCTCCACAACAACTCTCGGTTTTTTGCTGTCCATATAAAACCTGTCCTCAAACCCGACAATTTCTTTCCAGCCATCGTTTCGCAGGACACGTGCCTTAACCAGTGCGTCCTGAATCACTTTGCGCCCAAAGCTGCTGATGTTGTCGAGGTCTCTGCGGCGGTTTGGCTCATACCAGTGGTAAATCATGTATACAGGCTTGTCCGCCTGCCATTTGCCAAGGGAGCGCGCCGCGTGTATGACAATGCTCTCACACTGCTTTTTCATCGCCGCCGCCTGATAACGGTTTGTGCGCTCTGCCGTGATGTAGTCATTGAGGTTCGGCAAGGTGCCGCGGATTGTAAACTTCACTGATTCCTCCTTCTGCGGTCTTTGTTATCCCGCTCGTTGTTTTTTATCCTGTGGTATGTAAAGCTCAAAGTATTCTGCCCAAGGATAGCCGGTCACCTCATGAATTCCGGTTCGCATGGTATTGCCGTTATCATCTTTGAGCAGCACATAACCCTTACGCGGACGAGGTTCCTTTGCCCACTGTGCCGCCGCAATGATTTGATACACCGGCTCAGGCTGTACCATACCCTTTGCACAGGAAAAGCGCTTGTACCGCACCCCTGCTGTCCGGCAGCGTTTCACGGTCTTTCTGGTTTCTTTGATGAGATAATTTGCGAGCTTTGCATGATTCCCGCGCTTGTCCAGTGGCTTGACAGATACATTTCCCTGCCGTTCTCCGAGTACACTTTCCCACACCTCCTGAATCACCTGTAAGGAAAACGCCGGCAGAATGATGTGATGATGCACATTGGACATGCGTTTGGTTTCGGTGCAGGCAACATACTTCCACGCAATCCCCTGTTTCTGATACTTACCGCGCAGGGTACGAAGAAAAGCACGCTTGTCTGTCTCCGCCTGCTCCAAGGTCACTTCTTTGTCATAGTAATGCAGAACGACATGATAATCGCCGGAAGAAAAATTCGCATTGAGCTTCCAGCGCAGCTTTTCTTCCGCCTTGCGCTCATTGACTGCATGCTGTGCCTTTGGGGTCTGCCCCAATCCAGACTGACGGCGTACCCCCTTTGTATGGACGCGTGATGTATACATTTTTTTGGTTTCCACCACCGGACCTGCTGTCACCGTTCTTTTCACATACATCGGGGATACACTCCTTTTTTGCGGTCTGTTTTCAGGGCTTGCTGTCGCTTTAATAATACGCTTACCGGAGCTGCAAAGGGCTTTCGCGCCCCGCTTTCAATTTGCCCCGTCAGCAGTCTGTCAGGGGCTTTTTCTTTTATTCTGATGTAATGCGTAAATCTTTCGATTCAAATAAATCCCAGATTTTTCGGTACTTTGAACCAGAGAATGGCTGATACATATTCATGGTGATACACCCATCACCATCAAACCATTCCACTTTGTTTCCCTCTTTGAGCTGTATTGGCTGAGACAACAGATTATCAGTTATCATCTCAAGCCGTTCTGCTGGAATTGCAAAGCATGTGTAACTGCCGTCTATCACTTGTAAAACGCTGCTGTCTGCGCATTGTATTTGCGTAACAACCAACTGCTTATTCAATTCCGGTGTGCTCCAGCCTAAAATTTGCTCTTTTACAAATTCAGGTATCGCCTCTTGTACGACCACACCACTTCTCTTTTTTTGAACAGAAGAAAAGCTTCCTATCTGCGGCAGGAACCCCATATGCTCTACCAACGTTGCCAGAATCTTATGGGGCACCTTGTCCATGTTATATTCCATGTACCAGTTCGATGTACTGATATGTAAGCCACTCTCACTCACGCCAACAATATATCCCTCTGTTCGGCAGGCTCTGTTTAGATTGCGAATGAATCCGCGTTCAGAAATCAGCATGACCGTTCTCCTTTCCAAGCACCCGCACCAACCATCGTGCCAGTGCAATGTCTGCATCTTGTGTGTGGGTATATCCAAAGCGATTTCGCCTTCCGATGAGCGTGTTCCCGTAAATTCTGGCACGCACTTGTCCGGCAGCACCATACAGTACAGTAACCCGCTCGGAAGAACGTGAGATTTGGGTATTTACGGAAAAAAACAGCTTCAGCCCGCCGCCAATGGAAACGGAATGGATAGGCGTTCCACCCAAGTATCTTTCAATCTTCTCAGGGTGCAGATGTTCTTCTAATATCTGTCCATCTTCCTGCATACGCAGGACTTGAATGTTTCCGAACAAAATCATCTCTCCTTTCTGCCCTGCCATCATCAGGCTGAGTGGGGCAATGCTCAGCGACGGGCGTGTGCTGCCCGTTTCGGCTCATTGTGCATGGTTCTGTGTACGTTGTGTGTAGAGTGCAAAATACTGATGAACTGCCGTGCGGAACTTCGCACCCACTTCGGGCTGTTCTGCGGAGAGTGCAGCCAGTGCAGCTTCCAGCTTGTCCAGCTGTGCCTGTACTTCTTCAAAGAGCAGATTGACCCGCATCGCCGTCGGATTCTTTGCCTTTTCCAATCGGGCTTCCGCCTGTGCGGCTCTGTCCTCTGCCGCATGAAGTGCCACCTGCATTTCCTCACGCACTTCCTTACGCACCTGTGCAAGCTCTGCTTCACTGGGTACAACTTCTGCTTGGATTGGGGTCTGCTCTGCCTGTTCCGTGAGTGCCTGCACCTGATTTTGTAAGAACGTATGTTCTTCCTGCAATTTCTCCGCTTTCTGTTCTGCCATGCGCTGGGCAGCAATGGCATTTGCTTCCCGTTCCTTGGCGGCTTTTTGGGACTGCTTCGCCTGTTCCAGCTTTGCCTGTGCCTGTGCTGCTTGATCCAGTGCCGCTTTTTCAGCTGCTTTCACCTGCGCAAGCTCGTGTTCGACTTGTGCGGTTTTTTCCTCAGCGTCTTTCCGTGCCTTTACCAGTTCTTCAATTTCCCGGCTGGACATTTCAGGCAGGTTATTTTGCTGTGCCAACTCTCGCCGCTCCTCGTCCGGCAGAGAGAGCAGCGGCAATAACTGGGAATACCCCAACTCGCCAAACAGCGTCTGCGGGTCTGTGCCGTCTAAAGACACCTGACCATCTCCAAATTCCTTTGCAATGCGCATATAGTTTTGTGCGGTAGAGGGCTTGTATCCCAGCCGGCTTTCCAGATAGCTTGTCCACTCGCCATGCGGAACGAGCTCCTTGACCTCCAGAAGCCGTGTGCCAATCTGAATGACAGCATCATAGAAAACCTTCTTGACCTGTGCCTGAATGAATTGAATTTCCGCAGTCACGGTATCTACCGTGCGCTCCTGCTTTGTAATCTCGTTCATGCGCTTTTCTTCCTCTCTTTCCTGATTGCCTGCAAACGTTTCACCCATGCTTCAATGAATGCTTCTGCCTCTGGCAGAGCATCCGCATTGCGATACCCTCGGCACTGCTTCACATGCAGTGTTTGCGGATTCAGTTCTACCGTATGCCAGTTTTCTTTCGGCTCAGATTTTTTCCGCAAAACAAAAATGACGGTCTTGCCTTGTGCATGCCGCGCTGCATATCCGGCTACACAGTTGTCTTGCCGCTCTCCTTCCAGCGTAATCTCCTCGACCGAGTCAATGACGCGAATAAACATACCTTGGGATTGCCACGCTGCCCAGCTCCACAGCCTGCGCCGTGCGCGGAATAATCCCTGTAAGTTCGGATTCTTGATTTTCCGCAAACGAGCCGATAACCGTCGATGTGCTTGCTGTAAGTCATGCGGATACCGTTCCCCGCCACCGATTTCTGCCAGCTGATTCAGATAATCCCTGTAATCGCTCAATATATTTTTGTAGGCAAGACCGCTCCTGTTTGCCTGCCGCTTGATATAGCGATACAGCACAGCTTCTTCCTGTACCGGAACTTCCTGTGAAAATCCCATGCGGGCGCGTGTCCAGTCCACGCCCTCCTGATTGGCTCGAATCACGCCCAGCTGATACAGTCGATGAAACCAGTAAACTTCCTTGGCGTACAGCTGTGGGAATATCTTCATTTCCGCCTTGTCCGCACCGCGAAACAGTCCCTTAAAGTCCTTTGCACGCAGGTTGACCGCCTTCCAGATATAGCCATCTCGATAGCACAGATGGTCTACGAGCAGGCGGTCACACCCAGTTTTCCAAAGATACTCCACCGCAGGGTATTTGATGTACAGCCGCAGATAGGCAATCACTGGCAAGCAATATGCAAGCGCACGGTCTAGCTGACTGTATTCCAGACAGCTTCCTTTCAGGGTTTGCAAGTCAATTCGCCCCACAAAAGACGGATAGGTAGCGCGGCACATCTGTGTTGTGTACCATACATCATCTTTTATCGTCTTGATTTCCTTCCACCCCTTCCACCCCTTCCACCCCAAGTGCCATTTCTGACACACACTATCATGAAAGTAATAAATAGATTGCGGCTCATAGCCAATCTCTGCCCCCTCTGCCGTCAACCATTGGGACACCTTCCAGCTGCGCACCCAAATCGAGCGCCCCTGCCCGCGGAACAGATGATAAAACAGAAAAGCATTGATGCGCTTTCCCCTTTGTGGAACGGTCCAGCGATGCGGTGCGACGGCTGCCCCACATTCCGGACAAACCGTGATATCTTTCAGCCGGCGATTATCCGGCACAGCAAACACCTGACCGCATACAGAGCAGGTACAGCGCCAGTGTGCAGGCTCCGGAACCGGATAGCTGTCTGCGGCAGGAATATGTACACCATATAAATGGTGCTGCATATCTTTTCTGCCGAACAGCGCTTGCAGTTCTTCCATGTCCGGACGCACAGACGGCAGCTGCTCCAACATTTCTTCTACTGTCATCGCTCCCACCTCACAGTAAATCCATGAGGTCAATCACGGTGTCTTTAGGGTCTGCCGCTTGCATCGGCATGGGTTCCGCCAGGTCTGTGCTGTGCGTTTCAAAAACCCAAGCGCTTGGGATTTTGTAAAAATCCAGAATCACCTTGAGCGCAGGGTTTTCTGCGTCCAGTTCAAAGACAGCACAAGCCCAGTATCCGTTCTCCTGATGCCTTCGAGCGTATTCCAGCAGTTCCTTTCCGCAGGCTTCCAGTGATAGTTCCGGAACAGCCAAATCCTGCTCAATAAGCGTTGCGATTTGACCAGACTGTTCCGCAAGCTTCATTAGGATTTGCCCGATGGTATATACATACGACTTCGCGTTCTTCATCTGATTTTGTAATAAAGGCAGATTCACCATTGCATTTTCCTCTCCTGTCTGTTACGATATAAACGCATTTATTTTTCTTTGTGCCCTTGCTGGAGTTCCCGCTCCGCAGGGCACTTTTTATTTGGCTGGATGCCGATTCTCCGCGCACTGTGCAGCACCGTGTCCGGTGCTTTTCCCTGACTGCGTTTTGCGGCAAGGCTCGCCGCCTGACTCACATGACGCACGCGTGTCATCTCTTGGAGATACCGGCGTGTTTTTGGATTGTCCATCAGGTCACAGATTCGTAGTTGCCAAGCTTGTCCCGCTCTACGGTGAGCGGACTGCCACAGTGGATACAGGGAAACTCCTCCAGCCTGCCTGTCAGGTTGGTTCGATAGTTCCACGTGCGCCCACATTCACACCACACATGGATTTTTGTGAGATTCGCCAGAGGGATTTGCGCTCCACACGCCTTGCAGGTCTGCGCC
>JAGZIN010000038.1 GCA_018366195.1 Butyricicoccus pullicaecorum
GGCTTCTTCATGCGAACCACGAACGCCGGACGGGGACAAAGCCGGAAAGACTGGCAACGCAGACGCATTAGCGAGCCTTCATGGAACATGCGTGCCATGAACCAGTTAAGACCTGCTGGAAATCAGGGCTGCACGCTTCCGCGTTGCGGCGTTCCTACATTCCCATGAAATGGGGCATTGCTCGGTATCGTTCCCGCTTGCACGCTCCCGCGTAGCGGCGTTCTTACTTTCCCACCCTTGCGGCGGACGTATGGTACATCGGATGGAGAGGGAGGGAAGGGATTCAAAAGGGTTGAGGAACCGCAAGGTTCCAAACCCTTTTGGCGCACTCGTCGCCACGAGACGTTTCCTCTGCCTTGTATAAGGCAAACATAAAACTTTTCCACCATTTTGGCACCGCTGTCGCCGGCGCGACAATTCCCGTTGCCTTGTGCAAGGCAGCCTGATACCAATTCGTGTGCGGCGGGTGTGAAAGTGCAAGCAGAACAGCTGCCTCTTACTTTCCTTCTTGCTGTTCCAGCTTAGAAAGCAACTGTTTTGTCCGTGCAGGGTTGTTGATGTGCTTCTTACTGTCCCCAGTATACATGGCTTTCTGTGGCACATTCCGCGCATCGAACAAATAAATATATTGTTCTTCGGAAAGTCCGGGAAACGTCTTGTAGATTTCCCGCATCATTCGCAGCCCTCGGCTGTTTGGGATTGCCTCCCCGTCCTTGTCCTTCAGGCTCTCAATATCCTTCGTCACCGTCCACATCACAAGGAATTGTTCCTCCGACAGTCCCACTGTTTTGGCATCTCGCGCCTTTGCATACCACTTGGTAGACATTTCCTCCAGCTTCTGACTTTTATCCACTTCAGAGAGTGCGAGTGCTGCCGTGTACTGAGCCGTGCGAGCAGAAAAAAACTCCTTTTGTTCTGTGGCGAGCTGCTTCCATTGTCTGGACTTTGCCGCCCTGTCTGTGATTCTGACATTGTGAGCGCTTTTCCTCTGCTTAAAATTCCATGTTTCCTTTAGCAGTGCCTGTTCTGCGGCAGAAAGGCGGTCTTGCACTTTTTGTCGCTGTATCCCATCGCGTCCATCTGTTTGACTATTTCTTCGGCTTCCTTGGTGTTTCCGTTTCGGATTTCCTCCTTCCATGCACTTACAAGCTCAGAAAGTCCCTTGCTTTTTTCCGCCGTCTGCATATCTCGGAAATCTTGTTCGGTTGCAAGCTGTTCTTCCAACATGATGTGTTTGAATTTTTCCATCATTCCTGCATCTGTAAAGTTCTTCTGTCCATACTTCACCCATTCCCGCACATTGTCCGCTGTCATTTTGGTATGAAACCGCCGAAAGGAGAATTTCAGCTGCTGTCCCGCTCGGCTGTTCTGTATGGAAGGAACCAGAAGAATGGTGTTGATAAAGCTTTCGATTTCACGTTTCAGACTAGAGAGCGGTATGCCGGAAGCATCTGCAATTTTTGCCAGCAGTTCAACCGAAGCGGCAGGCAGAGCAACATTGTTTTGTCCCGTGACAGCACCATAAAAGCGGGTGCATGTTTTCATCAAGTCGGCAGCCAGTGCCGTATCTGGGGATTTTCTTTCAAAGCCCTGCATCAGGCTGTAAATATCTTTCAGGAAAGGAACCCAACCAACCGGATTGACCGATTCTATCAGATTGCCTGAAACGAGATTTTTGGTATACGCCTTCCAATCCTGCTCATCTCCTTCTATTCCAATCAACGCCTGTCTAAACTTCTGTGTCCAAGTTTCGTCCTCGTCCTTGTCGCGCCCCGCATCTACAAGCGAAACGACGACCGCCTTGGCAACACCACTCAGCGCCAGCCAAAGTGCACCGCGCAGCATTTGTTTTCCTGCACCTTTCTTGCCGGTCTTTACCGTCTCATAGCTTGCGAGTACCTCGTTGTAGTCCAGTGTCGGTTCTGCCAAAAACATGGTACCGATTTGGTGTCCCATGCCGCCATTTCTCATCATCGCAGAACGATTGAGTACCGTATCCACAACCTGTGTCCGGTCAATGATTTCTGTAAATCGTTCTCCCACAGCCGTATAGAACGCATCTGTTCCCTGTGTCAGATTGGTTTCGTGCCGTGTTTCGGCTTCGACCGCCCGCCAGAGCGCTTTCCACGTCACCTCGTCCGCCTTTCCCGGCAGCCACATAGAAGCTTCCTTGACACGCTCTATGGCAGTCTCCTTTTTCCCGCTCAAAATATCCGATAGCTGTCTGCCCGTATCCAGTTCCGAATATCCCCAAGATTTCCATTTGGCGATGGGTGCATATTGTTCCATGATTTCGGTATCCGTATGTCCTTTTAATCCGGCAATCAGATACTTGCCATCAATGGCGTGTCCGGCTCTGAAATAAGAGAGTGGCTGCTGCACAACAACTCGTAGATTTGCACCAACCTTTGCCGCCTTGAAGTTTGAAAACAGCTTGGAAAACGGCGTACTCTCTCTTTGCAATCCAATGTTAAGTTGGTCTATGAGATTCTTCCAATATTTTTGCCCTGCCCGACCCATGCTATTTTCAATGGATTCCTTTACACTTCCCGTGCGCTTTCCATTTGTCCACTGCTGATAACCGAAAATACGGTCTATATCCGTGAGTACGGGTGCGAGCGCATGATAATTTGCCATTTCGCTTGCATGCCGCCCGAATACTTCAAATGCGTCCTGTAAGACGAGCGGATTTCTCGCGCCGGAATCTGTGCTTTTGGTCATACCTGCATTTTTGACACGGTATCCCGCCTCCCCGGGTGTCCGCTGTGGATTTTCGTCTTTGCGGGAATTGCTGTCTGTTTGAATGGGGTAGTAATTTTTTTCTCCAAATTTTTCATAGCCATAAAGCTTCATGCTTGCCTCATTGCCCCACGCGGCAAAGTGCTGCATCGCTTGGCTGATGCCCTCTGCAATGTGCCGCTCTTCTGCTGTCATGTCAGCTGTCATGCGCTGGATATCCGCCTTAGTCAGACGAATGGCTTCATGGGTTTCGGTTCCCTTTTCCTTCATAACGATACCGCCGTTTTCCGCAATCAGATGCTGCATGCCCTGTTTTCGTTTCGATAACAGGTATAGGCTGATGCGCTGTGCGCGGGTCATGCGCCCCTGCTGTCCGCTTTCTGTTTGGAATGTGATTTTTTCCGCCTTTTCCCCTGACCAGTTCGAGGTATCTATCTCACCTTTGAGCTGTTTTAGGTAGCGGATTGACCAATCTGTATCTAGGATATATTGCCCGCGTGCCCGTTCCAGCTCCCGAAAAACTGCCTCACCGCCTTTTCCCAAGCTGCGGAAAAAGTGATACGGCGTTTTCATGTCCACAGAAAGCATGGTCTGAAATTTTCCCCGCTCGGACTTCTGCACCTCTCTGCGGTTGTCGTTTGTGATTTGGTCTGCGAGCGCCTTGACGCTGCTGTATCGCATTTGAGAGAACAGCTTGTTTTCGTTTGTGATGGAAGATTCCACCGCACGAATCGTATTCCAAAGCGTATACAGCTGTTCTGTCGTATAGTCTGCGAGCTTTGTATCAGAAAGCTCCGAAAGCGTATCCAGATGATATAGTAGGTCTGGGTCAACCACCATTGTATTTTTATCATCTGCCAAAATCGCCTGATACTGTTTTCGCAATTCTCGGAACTGCTCCGTGCGCTTGGTGAGCTGTCCCTCTGTTTCTCCGGTATAGATGCGTTTTCCGGTTTCCGGATCAATGCTGTATTGGCTTTCCAGATTGATGGTTTCCAGCAAGGCAGCGACGGTTTTTTTCATGCTGACCGTCTGCCCGTCCTTTGTTTGCCGTCCATGCTCCACAATATGCCGCGTGTCCGAGGGTTTCAGCAGTAAGGAAGATAGCTTGCTTGCGTGCTGTGTAATTTTACGCCGCAGTTCAGTTTGTGCCGTGCGTTGTCGGCGTTCCCATGTCATTTCCGAATGACGCGCCTTGATTTTTTCTATTTCTTTGTCCCGTTTCCGGCGTTCCTGTTCGAGCGCACGTGCCAGCCGTTCATTTGCCTGCGCACGAACCGCTTCCAGTTCTCTCTGTTGTCTGCGTCCGCGCGTTGGATGTTCTCTAAGCTCAAAAAACCGTTCATAGATTTCATCTGAAAGGATACGAGTAGCTTCCTGCATATCCCTTGTATGCGGATTTTCCAGTACAGGTTTCAAAGAACGGATCGTATCCGCGATATGTTCCAGCTGATCTGCTGGATGTGTAATATCTGACGGAAACAATCCTTCCCCAAATAATTCTGTCATTTCTGCGTAAGCAACATCGACAGGCAGCCCGTCATTTCCCATCTTAATTGTGCCGAACAGAGATTTCCGAAACGCATCATAATCTGCGATGTCCTTTCGATCTTCTTCAGAAATCGTCAGCTTGTTATCCTTCAGATACGTGCGAATGGCTTTGTAATCCGCCTCTGTATCTGTGCTCAGCACCGCGGAATGGTCAAGAATCGTGCGCGCCGCCTGTCGGATACGTGTCTGAATATCCCCATTGCCCGCAGTGTTGTTCGCAATATCGTCATAGATTTCCTGTATATCGCTCGTGAGTCTTGCCCTTGCCTCTCTGCTCATTTGGCTGCTGTAATCATGCAGCAAACCGTTTACCAGTCCCTTGACCTGCTGTGGGTCAGTCACAACACCATCTTCCGCCTCTGCCAGCTGCTGTTTCAGCCTGCGAATGGTTTCCGATTGTTCCCGATTTCGCCGAATAATTTCATTGATAGAGGTCTGCCCCTCCAACTTATTTTGTTGCATTTGTGTTACAGTTTGCGTCTGCGGGTTGCTGTTTTGTTGTTGTTGGGATATACTAATATTATTGAGATTCCCGAATGTGGAAGTAGACTGCGCCAAAAGGGTTGCGTACTTACCACTTGAAGCGGGAATCTCTTTTATTTTTGTGATATCATAAAATAAACGTCCCTTTTCTGAGTTTGCAATATTCACAAGTCCCTCAAATAAATGTCCTCCAGCAATAAATTTCACTTTATAATAATCAAATCCCAATGTAGCAACTGCATGATTCTTCTGATCTTTTGCCCAGTGAGAATATTCTGCTGTAGCAAGCAAATTATTTAATTCTGGAGCTGCACGCATCTTTCCCTCATATTCTAACGTATGTACATCAATAGGATTTGAAGGATATGTATATTCCCCAGCTTGTTTTGCTTTAAAACGTACAAGGTCATTTTCTCCCAACGGCAATACTTGACCTTTGAACTTCTCCAGCAACACCTTGCGCGCAATCGCCGAATAGGTTTGCACTGGTTTGCCATCAAAAACGTCCTGTTCAGTATCAATCACTGTAATTTTCTCTCCATCTGGCAATGTTTCAATCCTGTACTGCGTCTCACCAGAGGCGTTATTTTTTTGCCCATTTACGGAATTCAACGCCTTTTGATACAGCTTTTCTGTTCGCAGGATAAACTTTTCTTCCGCTGTGCCGCGCAGTTTGACACGCAAGTCATGCAGCCAGTTCCGAATTTTTTGGAACAAAGAGCGATTTTTGTGCACCAGATTGCCGATTGCCCGCTCGTCTGTGAAAAGGTTCTCTTCCGCGAACCATGCCACGACCTCACGGTCAAGCCCAGTGTGATCGAGTACATGCCCATTTTCTGCATACTGCTCCCGCACATACTCCCGCACCTCAGAGAGTGCACCCGCCTCATCAATTTCTGTCAGGATCGCCTGCGATAATGCACTGTATTCCCCACTCTGTTCCAGATAATGCGTCAGCTCATGTACAAAGATTTGCCGCACCGGGTCACCGGATTCTGTATTGATACGAATTTTTCCATCTTGATAGGAACCGGCTTCCGGAACGCCCTGTACAAACTCCACAGAAAAACCGGTTCGCTTGGCGATGCGGTCAATGGTGTCCACAGTACGCTTGTCCACCGTATGCGCAGCTCTGTTCTCAATCACACCAGTCTGCCTCGTTGCAGGTGTTTGTTGCATTTGTGTTACAGTTTGCGTCTGCGGGTTGCCTGCGCTCTGATTCTGCACTATACTGCTATCAGAAGAAGTCCTTTGGACACCAC
>JAGZIN010000039.1 GCA_018366195.1 Butyricicoccus pullicaecorum
ATTCCTCCAAGGAAAGGAGGTGAGTTCTCCCATTCCAACCCGGAAGGGGGTGAACGCTGTGTATGCAAAGATTGCACGTATTCTGCTTTTTACAGCATTGTTTATGTGGATATTTACTACATACGCAAAATGACCGCCCCATGCCTAAAAGTGCGGTCATTTTGATCCAATAATCTGAGGGCATAACCGTCTACCGGCAGTGCGCCCTTTTTTATATTCTCAGTATACCCGGATATCGTGAAGTTGTCAACCCGCCTTTCTGCTTTTCGCAGAGGGGCGGCTTTTTTTATCTTTCAACAGTAGTAGTATATTTCGCCAAAATAACCTTTCCATTTTTCGACAATCTCGGCACTACGTGCTTCCAGAATCCGTATTATGGTTCGTAAAGTTTTACTTGGAATTTTAGAGTTGTTGTTCGCTAAAAGACACTTTCCACTTTTGGTGATCCATACCTTGGTTGCCTGATTGGAAGGGGTTCCAAGCGCAATGTGAACATGAATGGGTTCGCACGGCACACCTTCATTTGACCAAAAATAGATGATATAAGGACCGATTCTAAATATTTGCGGCATGCACAATTCCACCTTCCCGTGCAAGTTCGATGATGATGTGTGCTGTCGTACTCAAAAACTCATTGAAGTATGCAATTTCCTTTTCCGAGAAGCCTTCAATGTTTTCCCACTGATATTGTGGAAGCAAACATTGTGCACAATCAAAGCCGCCTGCAACTGGACGCTCAAAATATACCTTGACCGTTTCCACCCCATCTATCAGAAATGGGTCAGAATGTACAATCTCGGTCTGATCATTGAGTGTCATAAACGGATACATCATACAAACAACCTCCTCCTTCTGTTATTTCAGGCTTCTTTTGAATCTGGTGAAGCTTCTGACTTTTCCTTGGCTCTTTGTTCAAGCTCCAGTTCGCGCCGGTAGCTGGAAAGTTCTGATTCAATGTTCAAGTTCGTTTGTGGCTGTGGCGTTTCTCCTGTGAGCATTAACGCTATTTCTTCCAGCGCTTCCCATTGTGTGGTATTCAGTCGAGATAACATTGCAATAAATCGTTTCTGAAAGGTATCGCTTTCCGTGGACAAAGTATCATGGATAAAATCAGAAATTGCGTCCGCTCTGGTGATTTGTTTGAACATTTCACCGTCACCTGTCCGAAGCCACGTTTCATTGACGTTGAATTCCTTGCAAATATGAGCAATTGTGGGTTCGCTTGGGTTTGACCGTCCCATCTCATACGTAGCAATTGTATTTTGTTTCATTCCAAGTTTGTTCGCAAACTCACGTTGGGTTAAATCTAATGTTTTACGTAATAGTTTTATACGTTCATTCAATGCTGACACTTCCTTTCTGAATATATAATATCAGTCAAATATCGGCTAGTCAATAAAAAATCGAAAAATCAATAAAAATACCGTTGACATGATTGATTATTCGATTTATAATAATCGTAGAATCAATTAAAAAGGAGGTGCTACAATGTTGAATCAGAAAGACCTGCGCATTATCCATGTATTTGCCCAGACAATCCCGAAAATGAGCGAACTGGACAAGGAAAAGCTACTCAGCTTTGGGGAAGGAATGGCGTTTATGGTGGATTGCAAAACCGATACCAGCAAGGCGCAGGACGAAACCCAATGACTGGCGTATCATGACGATTGACATGACTTATGATGAAGTCAAAGAAAAGCTATTATTGCTATTAAGAAAGGAGTCTGATGGATGGAATTCAACTATTCAAAATACAAACAACCTCCTCTTTCTGTTATTTCAGGCTTCTTTTGAATCTGGTGAAGCTTCTGACTTTTTCTTGGCTGTTTTTTCAAGCTCTAGTTCGCGCCGGTAGCTGGACAACTCTGCTTCAATGTCAAAGGTATCATCATTATTGACTTCATAAATTCTTTTACTATTCACTGAATTATTTTTTTCAGCAAGAGAATTAATCATTCTTTTTACAAGATCGCGATCATCATCATTGAGCAAGCTATATTGCTGACTTAACTGCTTGATTTCATCATCAATATTTAAGTCGTTGAACATATCTGTAAATATTGGATCAGTACCATTGATAATCCAGTCAGGATTTACATTGTACTCTCGGCATATATCGCGGATAGTACGCTCGGTGATATTGCGCGTTCCCTTTTCCATGTTGGTGATAGAACCACCAGACATATTGATAGCAGAACCAAAAGCGCGAGTAGTAAGACCTAGTTTTTCCCTTAGATATTTTAAGCGATCATGAATATTCATATTACACCTCCATGAGAGAACTATAGCACAATTTGTTTTCAATGTAAACAAAAGGAGTGGTAATTATGAATGTTCAACAACTGGAAGATGTCCGGGATACAGCAATGAAATTAAATCAGATTAGAACAGATTCTCCAGAAGACTTTTTCTATTTGAAAGGTTGGATTCATTGTTTATCAAAGAAAGAAGATGATAAGAAGAAATTTTTAGAAAAGGAGGAAGCGCACTGACAAATAAGGCTGGCGTATCATGACGATTGACATGCTTCTGTTATTTCAGGCTTCTTTTGAATCTGGTGAAGCTTCTGACTTTTCCTTGGCTGTTTTTTCAAGCTCTAGTTCGCGCCGGTAACTGGATAGCTCTGATTCAATGTCGAAATTATCTGCCGATGGTTGCACTTTCTTTTGTGTGTGCTGCTGGTATTCTGTGTGCAGTTCGTCATTGTTCAATATGGTGTCAATTAATGAGTAGGAAAAATCTCGCATGATTGTACGTTTTTCAGGCGGCAGCTCTAAAAAGATTTTTAATATAGCTTTATCCAATGCGCTCAGATGATATTCCGCTGCCACATTTGCAATGATGCTATCATCTGTCTCGACAAACATAGCACCTTCGCCGGTTCGTAACCATTTCTCATTGACAGCAAATTCACGACATATAGCAAGAATCATTTGTTCTGTCACGTTACGTTTTCCATTTTCGATATTTGATAGTCCACTTCCCGTGATTCCAAGACGGGCTCCAAATTCATCTTGATTTAATGCAAATTCTTTCCTGATATTTTTTATTCGACTATTCATGAAAGCAACACCTCCATAAATAGATTACTATAAAAACTTTTCATAGTCAAGTTTTTGCATGAGAAAGACTTGACTAACTTGTCATAGTCATATATAATGCTGTCATAGAAAAGAAATAAGATTTCAAAGAAATAAAGGAGGTGATAAAAATGTTGGAAAATAAGACAACTCTGGTGAATGAACAGGCAAAGCTGCAAGCGAGAATCACAGAACAGCAAAAGTCTATCTTATATGGATTTGCGCTGGGACTTGCAGCGGGTGATACATTTCCCTCCGTGGAAGCACAGCTGAAGGGTGAACCCAGAAAGGAGGAAGCGCACTGACAAATAAGGCTGGCGTATCATGACGATTGACATGACTTATGATGAAGTCAAAGAAAAGCCGTGATTGCTGTGAGAAGGGGGTGAGTGGAGTGAACGGGAAAAGCAGAATGACAAGAGAACTGGCAGAAAGCTTACTGATTCATGCGATGACAATCATTCAGACGGGCAATCCTGCCGGTTTGCGGTTAAACGATTTACAAAGGCGTGCAGAGTTGGTGGAAGCAATCCGCATGGCAGTAGAGTCAATGCTTGAAGCAGATGGCATGGAGCTGGCAGCGGTAGGGAACACATATATTTTCAGAAAGAAAACGGTGGCTTGAGTTCGCCTGAATAGAGGCTTTTCTCTGTATCCAGTAAGAATTTTCTAAAATGTAAGCAAAGTGTACAAGTTGTCGCCATAGATTAAAAATGAGGTGATTGATTATGGCAATCGTTGCAGTATATGAGTTTGAGAACGGCGTAAAATGTGCCATCAATGATGCGTGCTACGCTGGCAAGACAGAGGAAGAACTGGAAGCAGCACGCGAGCGGACAAGAATCATTGCACGCCGCATCTTAGACCGAAAGATCCGTCGAGAACTGGGCTGGAACGAAGAGAACGATGAGCCGGAGTGGTGAAAGGCGTTCATACGGCATGAAAGACATACAGATAGCCGAAACGGGCAGTACATGCCCGTCGCTGAGCATTGCCCCACTCAGCCTGATGATGGCAGGGCAGAAAGGAGTTTGATAGAGATGACATTGTTTATCACAGACAAGTTTCGGGCGGCGTTCGGGCATGACATGAATGCACAGACCATGAAAGCCATAGACGGTGCTTTGGAGCATGGTATGCGGGAAGAAGCAGTCATTATGGCAATCTATCATACGCAAAGTGATGTGGAGGAGGGGAATCTGGACAAGCATCAGACACCAGATGAGCGGGTTGTGGAACGACTGCGGAATATGTACCGTTCCGGACTGCGATGACAAAGACAGGAGATGAAACTATGAGCCAAAGAAGTGAAAAATACGCCCGCGAAATCGGGCGCACGCAGAGAATGCACAGTGTAAAGCTGGATAGCCTTGGCGAGCGAGTGCAGCAAATTGAATCTCGTGAGTGGCAGTGGCTGGATCTGGTTGCAAATGACAAGAAAACCGTGAATCAGTTATCCGAGCGGGTGGCACGGTTGGAACTGGACCATCGCAAGAAGGAGGTCAGCCGTGAGCGGATTGCCCTTTTATCCAGTACTGTTGTGGTATGTATGATGCTGTTTTGGGTGTCGTTAAAAATTTTTGGGATGGTGTAAATATGAAAAAGCAAAAGACCGGTGGTGTGTGGTACTTACTGCTTCGATGCAGCGCTTGCCAGAACATCAGGGGGTATCGTGCCCCAAAAACAAACAAGGCGCAGACCTGCAAGGCGTGTGGAGCGCAAATCCCTCTGGCGAATCTCACAAAAATCCATGTGTGGTGTGAATGTGGGCGCACGTGGAAC
>JAGZIN010000040.1 GCA_018366195.1 Butyricicoccus pullicaecorum
GTTTGTTGCCGATGATGCATTTAAAATACACTCCTACTTTTATCCTACGACATTGATATGGACAATCTTCACTGACAAGCATTTTTTGCTTGTCACTTTCTTCACCTCTAAACACAAAAGAATCGCCAAAACCAGCGATTCTTTTTACATTAAAACAAGCATGAGCAATCCATAAGCCGGGTTCTGTCGTGGACGATCATCTATCTGGGACGCACGTCACCGCACGCCTCAAGCCATCAGTTGGAGCGACCGGGTCAGCCATGGCTCCTGTCGATGTTGCTGCGGATAGAGTTTACAGGCCCCCCATGTTACCATGGGGCGCGGTGAGCTCTTACCTCGCCTTTCCACCCTTACCGGCTCAAAGCCGGCGGTATCTCTCTGTTGCACTATTCCTGAAGTCACCTTCGGCAGACGTTATCTGCTATCCGTACCCTATGCAGCCCGGACTTTCCTCATGCCAGCAAGCGCTGGCACGCGACCGTCAGGATTACTCATAGATTTTATTATACGCAAATCCTGTCAATTCGTCAAGGCGACATTTTGATAATTTCTACTGCTGTCTGCAAATCCTTGAAATCGCCGCAAAAACAGGGTAAAATATACAAAGATGAAAGGGGAATTTTACGATGACAGCATTAGAAGAATACTTAAAAGAAATTTCCGGACAGCGCATCGGTGTCATCGGTGCCGGTGTCAGCAATATACCGCTTGTTTCCATGCTGCGCGAAGCAGGGCTCTCTGTAACCGTACACGACCGCAAAACAGAGGCTGAGCTTGGCGAAGTTTATCAAACCTTACAGGCACATGGCGCATCGTTTTCGCTGGGTGTCCACTATCTCGATACCTTGGAGGAACCCATCGTATTTCGCACTCCGGGTCTGCACCCCAATCACCCCGCCCTAGAGCAGGTTCGTGCACGCGGCGGTGTGGTCACCAGTGAAATGGAGCTGTTCTTCCGTGTTTGCCCATGCCGTATCATCGGCATCACAGGCTCTGACGGAAAAACCACCACGACGACCCTGACCTACGAATTCCTGAAGCATGCAGGATATACCTGTCACTTGGGCGGCAATATTGGTGCCCCCCTGCTTCCCGCGGTGCCCACGATGAAGCCCGATGATTTGGCAATTGTTGAATTATCCTCTTTTCAGCTCATGGGTATGCAATACAGTCCGGATATCGCAGCAATTACCAATCTGACCCCCAACCACCTGGACTATCACAAGGATTTTTCTGAATATATTGCAGCAAAAACCAGCATTTTCACCCACCAGAAAGCCGGCAGCCGTCTGGTTCTCAACGCAGATGACCGTGAAACACGTATGCTGGATATTCCCGGAGATCACCGCATTTTGACTTGCAGCAAGCTTGTAAAGCCTGATAACGGGGTATATCTGCGGGAAGGCACGATTTATATCGCTGAGGACGGAAAAGACCGCACACTGATGCAGGCTTCGGACATTCGAATTCCCGGTGCACACAACGTATCCAATGTGATGATGGCAGCCGCAATCGTTCAGGGACTGTGCGAGGATAGTGATATTACCGAAGTTGCCAAAACCTTTGCAGGGGTAGAGCATCGCATCGAATTGGTACGCAAGGTCAATGGAGTCTCCTATTATAATGACTCCATTGCATCAAGTCCCACACGCACCATCGCAGGATTGGATTCCTTTGACCAAAAGCTCATTCTGATTGCCGGCGGATATGACAAACATCTGTCCTATGAGGTATTGGGCAAACCCATCTGCGACCATGTAAAGACGCTTCTGCTGACGGGAGCCACCGCCCCCAAACTTCGCGCCTGCACAGAACAGGCAGATGCCGCACAAAAGCCAGAAATCTTTGACCTGCCAGATCTTGCCGCAGCTGTTGCCAAAGCGCACGAACTTGCCAGTGTCGGTGATATCGTGCTCCTGAGCCCTGCAAGCGCATCGTTTGACTGCTTCAAAAATTTCGCGGAACGCGGAAACTGTTTTAAGGCACTGGTCAACCAGCTCCCAGAATCATAACCTGTACAGGAATATCAAAAAAGACCCCAAGTCGGGGTCTTTTTGTGTCAGGTCAGCAGAACCACCTGTCTTTGCCGTGCCACCACACGCAAAAGTGCAATCCCACGGTCGGTTCTGGCTTCATCGGCGGTGATAAACGGGTCATTGAGAATCAGCGGCGCATCTTTTGTGCCAAGCGACTGACAAATCGCAAGGCGCAATGCCAAATACAGCTGGTCCGGTGTGCCTGCCGACCAAGCATTCTCCTGTTCCGTTTGAGATTCCGTTTCTGGATCGACCGTCAAAAATGACAGATAGGATTGTGCACGGCTGATGATATCTGGTGAAATCTTCTGTTTGAGCACCGCATTTTCCTCGGTAATGATTTGACGGGCATGCTCTGCTGCTGCATACTGCTTCTCCAGTGCCTGAATCTGTGCTTTGCAGGCGGAAAGCTGACCGCGCACATCGTCCAACACGCCGATTGCATCGGCTTGTGCCTTGACCTGCGCCAGCTGCTCCCGCGCGATCTCCAAATCCTCCTGCGCAGTGTTGCGCTCCTCTTGCAGCTGCTCCAGATTTTGGCGCATATCGGCAGGCAGGGGGTCTTCATCTGGTGCACGCTGGATTTCCAAAATGATATCTCCCAGCGCACTCTGTTCTCGGCGAATGAGCTGCAAATCGGCAAGTGCAGAACGAATCACATCGGTTGCCTGCTCTACGGTATTGACCTCCGGAGACAGGGTGCGCCCGGCGTCAATAATTCGTTTCTGTTCCTCCTGCAAGACTGATGCCGCCATTTGCTGCTCATCTAAAATCTGCTGGTATTCCATTTCCAGCTGCTTGCGTTCCTCGTCGATGTCCGGCAGCGGAGCAGGCGGCTTTTGCACACTGCCCACAAAGGTCAAGAGCAGGCAACCCATTGCCAGCGCGGATAAAATGACAGGCAGATGCCCTGCGTCTAAAAGTCCGGCGATTTGTGCCATTTGCGGAAACCATTCAACCTGCACAATTCCAGTCGCTGCCGCCAGAATTGCAAATATCAAGGCAAATGCCCCCGCAACCCAACGAATTTTCGGACGGGTGACGCGATCCACCTCAATTTCTCGCTCGACCCGCGCCTGCTCCATGCGCTCCATCGCCTGCCGCCGTCTGGTCTCGATTGCCGGCATGCTCTCGCGCTTTTCCGCCTCCAGCCGCACCGCACCTTCATAGCCATACAGTGCCTCGCCCGCCTTACGTACCAATCCTTCATCGGGCATACGCTTCTTGATTTCTTGAATCCGCTGTTCCCGATCCTCCCGCATATTACGGCGGCGTGTCTCAGTATCTGCAATCTGTGTCTCACATCGGGTGTGCGCTGTTTCATAGGCATCCTGCGCCTTTGCCACCTGCTGTCCCAGCTTACGGCAATTCTCCTTTTGTATCTGAATTTCCTTGGTCAGTCTTTCCAGTTCCGAAAGCTGTCCGGCAAGCCGAGTCTCCTGTTGCCGCATGGTATCCAGCTCTCCCTGCTCTCTGCCAATCCCGTCACACCAACCGTTTAAGATGGCAAGCGCTTTTTCTGCGCGGTTTCCGGTATCTCCGGTATGTGTCATGGATAACAGCTGCTGCTGTAGCTCTGCTGCTGGACGCACAAGGTCTTCTCCGGTCACAAGCATATTGGACACAAAATCGTCCTCACTCATTCCCAAAAGCACCTGCCCGCAATTTTTGGCGGTTAGCAGCCGACAGCGCTCTCCGGTATCTGTATAATATGCCACGAACTCCTGCATCGGCTCTCCAGCTCCCGTATTGCGCTGAATGGTGACATCACGCCCATTCCATTCGATTTCCAGACGCCCCATCATGGGTTTTCCATCGACTGGCTGAAACTGCTTGATGCTCCCCAAATCACGGCGTACAACGCCCGGTCCATAGAGCATGATACGCAAAAACGCGCACAGCACATTTTTTCCCCAGCCACTTGGCAGTTCCAGATGAGAAAATCCATCTGTAAATTCAATTTTACGACCGTTCATTGTACCGAACTGCCCTTCCAGTGCCCGTAGCTTCATGATTTCCCCCAGATGATTGTTTGAATTTTCCGTGTGTTCTCGCTCACGGTATTGTTTTTATTATAGCACATACATTCCAAAAACAGCAAGTATCCGACCACTTTCTTTTCGAAAACTATGTAGGTCTACAATACATATTAGGCACCTGCACTCCCTCTCCTGTCAGCACAGAAAGATGGGTTGACAACTTCACGATTTATGGGTATACTGGAAATAGAAAAAGGGCGCGTTGCCGGTAGACGGTTATGCCCTCAGAAATAAGTCAAAAATGACCGCTAAGTTTGAGAGTCTTGGGCGGTCATTTTGCATATGTAGTGAAAAGCCACATGAAGAATGCTGCGAAAAGCATAACACGTGCAATCTTTGCATACACAGCGTTCACCCCCTTCCGGG
>JAGZIN010000041.1 GCA_018366195.1 Butyricicoccus pullicaecorum
AAGGGCAGCAACGGCGCTCTGCTTCCGCAGCAAAAGCTGACACGCGCAGAGGCTGCAAGCCTGATTTCCCGCTTTACAGAAAAAATCCTGCACAGCTAACCAAAAAACTCCCGCCATATTCTTGGCGGGAGTTTTTTGTATTACCTCAAGAAGTCTCTCACATGATAGAATCCTTCTCCCCATCTCCCAAATCACAAATCTGGCAGGCAGATACTTCGACAGCTTACGCAATTTTCTTGACAGCACTTCTATGGTGCTTTATGATATTGTTAGAATCATATAAGATTGCTATGTATTTTCATTTCAAAAAAGAAAAGAGGATAAACGTATGAACCTTCACCCCAAGCGCCCCGTCTCAGCGATTCTGTCTGCTGCGATGCTCCTTGGAATAGCAAGCCCGCCTGTGCAGGCGCTGGATTCCGGCACGCCAACCACAGACGAGCATGCTGAGTTCTCTCTTTGCAGCCATCATGAGACACATACAGAAGAATGTGGCGGTTTAACCGGAAGCTGTACCTTTGTATGTCCGGAGCATACCCCTCAAATCCTTCCAGAACTGGACATAGAAAACGAGAGTGTACCGGAAGAAGCACCGGAGGTCGATTCCGTACCGCCGGAACATTCCGAAGAACAGCCCGACGCACCATCTGAAACCATTCCGGCAACCCCGCTGACCCCTGCACAGCCCAGCGAGCAGCCACAGGGAGATTTCGAAGCGTCCGAGCGAGCGAGCGCTGCCCCTTCTGCCTCCAGTAATACCGTTGTCATCAACAAGCAAACACCCGACCCGCATAATACCTTTGTTACAGCTGCACAGAAAGGGAATACCACCATTCGTTTAGAAGATGATGTGATTTGCAATATCCAAGCAACCACGGAATCCAACGGCAGAATGAAGCCTGTTCATTTTGGTGCGAACACAGTTGTCACAGGTTCCGGCACGGTTACATCACGCGCTCCGATTCAGCTTGATGGCGATGTAACCTTTGAAAATATCTCTCTCACATTTTCAAGCTCTGACGAATTAAACAGCGTTCCGCATCGAGAAATTTTTCTTGCCGGACATCATCTGACTTTGGATAATGTACAGACCAACAATCCGGTAAAAGGTGGTATGACCATTACAGAGACCAATCTTTTGCCCACCGTTTTTGCAGGAAGCTATAAAAACAGCAGCAGCGATTCTGCCAACGGAAGTGCTGGCAATCACGCACAATTGACGGTTCGAAACAGCAACAATACCAAGTTTCAGGCAATTTATCTGTCTCATACGGGCACAACCGAAGGACCGCAGGGCATTGTAGCCGATTCCTATGCAGGGAACGCCACACTTTCTCTTGACGCCTCTGCAAAGCTTGAGGACGGCAGCGGAACAAAATACCCAAAGCCGTCTGGAATTTTCAGCGAGCATACAACAGGACAGGCAAATATCACGTTTACCGGAACCAACCAGTCTGCGATTTCATCATTCCGTCTCAAGGGCAATGACAAAACTCACCTGAAATTGATACAGGCGAATATGGGACGCAACACCCTAGAAGGTACTATCGGTTCCCTGACCATTGGAACCAATTCAATCTACGAACCATCGAATAATCTGAATACAATCCAAAATATCATCATTACAGATGGCGGCATCTTAAAAAATCCCAACAATATGACGGTTCAGAACTTCACCGGAGATGCCAATGGAAATGCTGTCATTCAGCTCGACCAAAATACCAGCTTAACCATCAATGGAACCATTCAGAATACGGCAAAAGTTCAAGTGCCTTTTTCCATTGCCAATCTTTCAAACCCATTTATCACCGCCAACAGCACAATTTCGGAGGAACCCTTTTCCTATGACCCGAATTCTAACCAGCAACTCTATACATTGCAGAAAAAAATAGAGGGTTCCTCTACAAAGTGGTATCTCAAACATAAAGATATTGATATGCCGCAGCTCGGTTCTATGCTGTTCAAAACTCCAAGTGGAAGCACCAATCTGCAAAGCCTTACCGTTGATGTCGATGCACTGCAAGGCTCCTTTTCCTCCGAAAGAGTAAAAGCTGTCGGTCTAACCCCGGCTTCTAAGGAGATTCCGTCCGATGCTGTTGACTCATTCCTAACCGATAATGTTTTGTGCGTCAAGTCTGCTTATTGGGACGAGCGCAATACGTCAAAACACGATGCCGTTACCGACTGGTATTCTGATAATCTCAGCTTTAAGCAGGATTCCACTCATATTTACAAGCTTCGGGTCAATGCTCCAGATGATATCAATGACTATACACTGTTGGTTCTCAAAGAGAACAGCGATATGCCGGACGATCCTTTTATCAATTTCGGAACGCTCAAAGGTGCGCTGACCGACAACAAGATTGCCGGAAGCTTAAAGGTATCCCTGCAAAAAGGAACGCTCCCACCTGCTGATGCCATTCCAATCCAAGCAGCGCATATCAAGCCATTCAAGCCGCAGCCTCTCAACACACTTCCCTTACCGACCATCACGGTAAACGGAAAGGTCTTGGAGAAGGATACCGATTACACCCTTTCTACGGTTGGAAATCAGCAAACAGGGTTTGCATCTCTCTTTATTCAAGGAAAAGGAAAATATACCACAAAAGATGAACCCAAGGGGCAATTAGTGATTGAATACCATGCAGGCTCCTATAACCTGTCTAACGCGGCTTCTCAAGATCTCCAAATTTCGCCGATTGAAAAACAAATCATCAGTGCAGGCGGCGCAGCAACTCCCTCTGTTACGGTAACCACTCAGTTCGGAAATCATTACGCGCTCAAGCAGGGAGAGGACTACACCCTTTCTTATAAAAATAATACCACAGCAGGAACCGGTACGGCTGTGATTTCCGGCACAGGAATGTTTTCTGGACAAAAAGAAGTCCCCTTTACAATTGAAGTCTCCGCAAAGCCGGCTCCCACCGAAGTAAAAATCAAGAATCCTCCCTCCTCTCCGCTGAAAAAGGGTGACACCGTTACGCTACAAGCATCTGTATTGCCAGCAGAAGCGGAGCAAGGCATTATCTGGTCCAGCGAAACCCCAGATTTGGCTTCTGTTGTACCAGAAACCGGACTTGTGACCGCGCTTGCCAAAGGTCAGGCACGCATCAAAGCCACATCAAAAATAGACTCCGGTAAATTCGCTTCTGTCACGATTGATATTACAGAAGACCCCGCACCCTCTCCTGCCATTACCATTCAGCCGCAAGAAATGACTCTTGAGGTGGGTCAAAAAAATACGTTTACCGCCTCTGTGAGCAACAGCAGCTCGAATGACGTCACATGGGAAGTGCAAAGCGGTGAGGCGTTTGCATCAATTGATGCGTCCAGTGGTGAAGTCACTGCCAAACAAACCGGAACAGCAATTGTGAAGGCAACCTCCACTGCACACCCAACGGTCAGTGCTACTGCAACCGTAAGGGTGATAGAAAAACCAAAGCCAAATCAGCCTGTTATTACCATTACCCCTCCTAAAATGTCTCTCAAGGTTGGGGAAAGTCAAACATTTACTGCTCAAATCACCCCTGCCGATTCTGATGATAAAATCATCTGGAGCGTTGAAAATGGCGCGAATCTAATTGATATCGACGCATCAACCGGTAAAGTAACGGCAAAATCAAAAGGCTCTGCTTCCGTGAAAGCTGCTTCCTCGAAATATCCTGCTTCCAGTGCAACTGCTGTGGTAGAGGTCACGGACAGCACACAGCCTGATATCCCCGTACAAAGTGTACAAATTGATGGTGGTGACTTTTCGATTGAAAAAGGCAAAAACAAAACTCTAACGGCAACTGTTTTGCCAGAAGGTTCCAATCAATCTGTGACTTGGAACAGCGATGCACCAAATATCGTATCCGTTGACCAAGCAACGGGACTCCTTCAAGCAGTTTCTGCAGGTACGGCACATATTACAGCGACTTCAGCGGCTGACAAGGACAAAACACACACCATTACTGTCACCGTGACAGACACCGTGATTCCTGTGCAAAGCATTGCCATTAACGAAGCAAGCTTGTCCATGAAAAAGGGCGAAATCACAAAATTTACGGCAACTGTTTTGCCCCAAACAGCAACCAACCGTTCTGTTACTTGGTCAAGCAGCCACAGCGATATTGCCTCCATCGACCCCAAGACAGGCATGGTTACCGCACACAAGGAAGGACAAACAACCATTACAGCGACTGCCGATGATAACCCAGAGCGCAAAGATACCCGCACCGTAACTGTCATTGAGGTTCCCATCACTTCGTTAAAAATCAACGAGTCTATCCTCTCCCTGCGGGAGGGACGGAGTGCACAGCTTACCGTTCAGATTGCACCAGACAATGCAACCAATGCCGCTGTCAAGTGGACAAGTGACAATGAAAATGTGATATCTGTCACCGAAAACGGCTATCTCACA
>JAGZIN010000006.1 GCA_018366195.1 Butyricicoccus pullicaecorum
TGGGTTTCATTCCAAAAGAATTTCAGGTTCGTTTTTCAAGCTTTTCGTTGTTTAATTTACAAGGTACAATTCTTGCTCTTACCTTTCGGTAAAGTGCTTGTTTATTCTACCAAAGTTTAATTCGTTTGTCAAGAACTTTTTTCAAAGTTTTTCGACTTCTTTTTCAGAGAAGCCGTTTCTCTCTAAACTTTTCACTTGGTTTTGCTGTCCAACCGATCAGCTTAACTATAATATCACATTATCCTGTCTATGTCAACACGTTCTTTTATTTTTATGAAACTTCATTTCATGTGCATCACAAGTACGAAATATTTCTGAGATAAGCGGAGAGCCCGCCCCATAGAAACCGGCTCTCCCACCATCAAGAGGTAAGAACTTCTGCAATTTTCATTTACTCTTGAAAAAGCGTGAGAATCTCCTCCGGTCTGTCAAAGCGAAAATCACATTCCAACTCTGGTTCATGTGTTCCCCACAAAGCCAGTCCACTGCGTGCACCCGCAGACTTTGCACATTGCATATCCACTGCACTATCCCCAACATACAACAGCTGTGCCGGTTCGACCTGCAAACGCTTTGCACACTCCAAGAGCGGGTCTGGCGCCGGTTTATGCTGTTCTGTATCCTCCTGACAGACGATTTCTGCAAAAGCCTGTAACATTTGATGTGCACACAAACCCACTCGAACACCTCCGATATTTCGTGATGTTACAATACCCAACGGTATGTTCCGTGCATTTAACTGCAAAATAGTTTCTTTGATTCCGCCAAACATTGGTGTCGTCTCCAATGCCTTTACAGAAGCATCATACCAACGCGGCCACACCCATTCCATCTGTTCCGCATTACAGCCCAAATATTGCATGGCCTGCGGACCTGTCATACCGAATGTATTCAAAAGTTTTTCTTCTGACGGATAGCATCCTGTCACTTGTTCCACCAGTGCCGCCAGTGTTTTGCGCTCGTGCGATTCCGTATCAAAAAGAGTACCGTCAAAATCAAAAACGACTGCTTTGTAACAATACATCAAGTTTTCTCCTCCTGTTTATCTGCTTACTCGTATCATAACACAAACACGCAGAATCCATCAACTATCATTTCATGCAAAAAGGAGCAGCCAAAGCTGCTCCTTTTTCAGAAACCAATCTTTACATTATTTTATGCAGCCATATCAGTTGCATTTTCCAGCTCGGCCGGCAGTTCAAAATCCGGAGCGCTGTCAAAATTGGAGCATGTCATGCTGATTTTCGCGTTTGAAACCTGCATAGATACCCCTTGTTCTGCGGCACCTGCCGCCTTCATAGCACTCTCCATAACACCGCTGAGCATTGCAGTCATATCCATTTCATACTGAACCGGATATCCTTCTGCACTCACCCAAACAGTCATTGGCATGTCTCCGAGACTGGACAATATTTTCTCAACCGTATCTTCCGTTGCATCGGCTACCACAAACTGCTCCACCATATTCATGATACCGCTTTCTTCCAATACTTCTTCCAGCTTATCGCCCTTGATTACACCTGAAATCTTGGTTGCTTCCGCGCCATTTACCTGTTCAGAGCCTGCTTCCTTAAAATCGCTCGCATTATCCAGATACAGATCCATGGTATCCTGTATATCGTACATTTCCATACCTTCTACATCAGCGCTCTGCTTGACCCACTGACCATTCATGCCAATATAAACAAATACCTCTCCGTCAGCCTCCTTCATATACATTTCTGTTTCCTGTTTGCCGCCCAAATCTCCCATATCAATGGTCACTTTTCCTTTGGCTTTCTTTGGACTTTGGAATACGTCCATATCCATATCCATTGCATAAGTCAAATCCTGAGACTGCTCTGCCATCTTCATCGACATACCAATATCCTGTTGCATGGAAAGCGAAAAATTCTTTGCTGTATTGAGTTTTTCGACAGCCGATGCCACCTGTTCTGCCGGAGTCTTCCCCTTTGCCGCATCACCTCCGGCATTCCCGCCATTGCCACCGCAAGCGGTCAAGGAAAAACAAAGTGTCATTGCAGTCAAAGCTGCTGCGATTCGCTTGGTCATGTTCATCATTTTTCTCCTCTCATCTTCAGGTTAGAGTGGTTGATTCAAACTAGCACAGTGTTACACACGATTCCACTGTACGCCTTGGCGTGTATCCTTAATCGCAATTCCCATTTCATTCAAAAGGTAATCACGAATTCGGTCTGCTTCTGCAAAATCTTTATTCTTTTTTGCTGCGGTGCGCTGAGCAATCAGTTCTTCGATTTTTGCAGTATCTAAATCCTCGCTCACTTCATCATGCTTCTGAACAATATTCAGCACGCCTGTCAACTCCATAAACAGCTGATAAGCTCCCTGTAAATATGCGCGACTGGCATCTGCATGACTTCCCGAATAGGCG
This sequence comes from Butyricicoccus pullicaecorum, assembly GCA_018366195.1. Classification (GTDB taxonomy): domain Bacteria; phylum Bacillota; class Clostridia; order Oscillospirales; family Butyricicoccaceae; genus Butyricicoccus; species Butyricicoccus pullicaecorum_C. Next base: position 2,393 of record JAGZIN010000006.1, read on the forward strand.
TTGATATCGCGCATCAATTCAAAAATTGCAGATAACGCATTTGCCGTATTCATATCATCGTCCATAGACTCTATAAACTTTGTCTTATACTGCTGATGGGCAGACAATGCCTGTTCCTCTTCCGCAGTCAAAACATCTCCCACCGCCTTTGAAATACGGAACTCCAAGTTGTTCCGTGCCTCATACAAGCGTTCCAATGATACCTGATTCATTTTCAGGATTTCTTCTGAATAGTTGAGCGGAGTACGATAATGCGCAGACACCATGAATATACGTATGGTTTCATAGCCATATTCCTTTGCAGCATCGCGCACCATAAAGAAGTTGCCCTTTGATTTGGACATTTTTTCGTTATCAATGGTTAAGAATCCATTGTGCAGCCAATAATTGGCAAAGGTACAGCCATTGGCGCACTCAGACTGCGCGATTTCGTTTTCATGATGCGGGAAAGTCAAATCAAGACCGCCAGAATGGATATCAATGCTCTTTCCCAAATATTTGTTGACCATAGCAGAGCACTCGATATGCCAGCCCGGACGCCCTTTCCCCCAAGGAGCCTCCCAAAATGGCTCTCCCGGTTTTGCAGCCTTCCATACCGCAAAATCCATCGGATCTTCCTTAATTTCACCAACCGAAATACGCGCACCTGCCTGCAAATCCTCAAGGGGCTGATGGGACAACTTTCCATATTCCGGAAATGTTTTTGTACGGAAATAAACATCTCCATTTTGTGCAACATACGCATTGCCTTTATCAATCAATGTCTGCACAATTTCGATGATTGCGTCCATTGTTTCCGTTGCACGCGGGTGCACATCTGCTGGTCGAATGCCAAGCCCTTCTGCGTCTACAAAATACTCCTTGATATAACGCTCTGCAATGACATCATAAGTCACGCCCTCATCATTCGCCTTTTGAATGACCTTATCATCAATATCTGTAAAATTCTGCACAAATGTTACCCGATAGCCACGATACTCAAAGTATCTGCGCAGCAAATCAAACATAATGAACGGACGCGCATTTCCAATATGGAAATAATTGTATACGGTAGGTCCGCAGGAATACATTTTCACTTCGCCCGGTGTAATTGGTACAAACTCGTCCTTCTGACGAGTCAGGGTATTGAATAATTTCATGGAATCAGTCTCCTTTATCTGCCATCTATTCCGACAGCGAATGGCTTTGATATTTTGACGAAGTTTCAGTTGTCAAAACGGCTGTGCACCGAAAGCAAAAACCGGCAATACACATCATATCACAATAAAATTCTACTTTTTGCATTTCTTCTGCGATTGACACTCCCCATGTCGAAGGCAGGGGATTCTCAGTGCAACGACTGTTGCCTGCACTTGTAAGGTCTTACATCGTCTCCCTAAACGTATTGGTTTGAGCGTGTCCCGCCCTACCATAGAAATTGGTTTTTTGATGGGTGGCTGACTCCCCATAACGTAAGTAAGGGGTATTACGCCACTTGTGATAATCTGAATTTAGTATACGCAATCTTCATACGTCTGTCAATATCTTATCCGTCTTATAAAATACAGGAAAACCAGCAGACATACTGCCGCTGGTTTTCGACCTTCTATCCTGCACATCTATTCTGCAATATTCTATATGATTTTGCGCACAATCTGTTTCACACCTCAGATTCCAATTCCATACGCCCGCAGACGATTTTTTCAGCTGTAATTGGCAGGGTACGCACACGCACTCCAGTTGCCCGTGCGACCGCGTCTGCAATCGCAGGCGATGGTGTGTTAATTACGATTTCACCAATGGATTTCGCTCCAAACGGTCCCGTCTGCTCATAGCTGCTCTCAAATTCCACCCGAATGGTTCCAATATCCAACCGGCTCGGAATCTTATATTGCAGGAAGGAATTCGACAGATTGGTTCCGTCTGCCGCATACACAATATCCTCATAAAGCGCCATGCCAATTCCCTGTACCAAGCCGCCTTCGGTTTGCACCCGTGCAAGATTTGGGTTAATTGGGGTGCCGCAGTCTACCGCTGCCACATAGTCCACCAGCTCGACCTTACCAGTTTCCAAGTCTACCTCAACCTCACAGGCACCTGCCATAAACGGCGGTGGTGAAACTGGAGAAGAATGACTGACAGTCGCAGACAGCACTTCATTACAGTTGCACTGTCCGCTATATGCAATATCGGACAAAGATACCGCGCGGCTGTCATCTTGCAGGTCATAAACACGCTTGCCATCAAACGCAGCTGCTTCCTCATCAATCATCAGAATCTTTGCACCTGCACGAATGATTTTTCCACGCAGTTCTTCACAGGCACGTACACAAGCCATACCCGTTACATACGTGGTTGCAGACGCATACGAACCAGAATCATACGGTGCGGTATCCGTATCCGAAGCATACACAGCAATGTCCTCCATGTCACACTCCAGACAATCCGCAGCCATCTGCGCCAAAATCGTATCGCAACCCGTGCCCATATCCGTACAGCCAATCAGCATATTATAGGTTCCATCATCGGACAGGCGAATGATAACCGCACCAATATCGACATTTGAAATTGCGGAGCCCTGCATCGCCATCGCCATACCTACCGCGCGAACGCGGCCATTGGGCATGATACGCGGCTTAATTTTATAATCCCAGTCAATCATTTCGCGCACCCGCTGTACACAGCGGTCGAGCGCGCACGCAGCCGCAGTTTCTCCATAATACGCGGGCATGACCTGACCCTCACGCACCATATTCTGCATACGCAAGTCAATTGGGTCACGTTCCAGCAGGTCTGCAAGTTCATTGACAATAGATTCTACTGCAAAAGTTCCCTGTGTTGCTCCATAGCCCCGATAAGCGCCCGATGACATCACATTGGTGTAAACCACATCATAACGAAAACGGAATGCTTCCTGATTGCCGCTATAAAGCGGAATGGACTTGTGACCGGACAAGCCAACCGTAGTTGGACCATGCTCACCGAACGCACCTGTGTTCGATAGTGTATATAAATCAATCCCTCGAATCCGCCCATCACGCATAGCGCCAATTCGTACCGTCACTTCCATTTCATGGCGCGGGCTTGATGCAATCATAGATTCTTCCCGCGTGTAAACGATTTTCGCCGGACGCCCTGTTTTCATCGTCACGATTGCTGGATATACCTCGGTCACTACGGTCTGTTTTGCACCAAACCCGCCGCCCAAGCGTGGTTTTACGACACGAATTTTAGATTTTGGAATTCCAAGAGCAATGGATAAAATACGGCGTACATGAAAAGGTACCTGTGTCGAGGAAATGATATTGAGACGTCCATAGGTATCCAGCTGAGTAAAGGTACGGAATGTTTCCATCGGGGTCTGCTGGTTCGCCTTTGTATGGTAGGTTCGCTCCAACACCACATCACAATCCGCCAAAACCGCTTCTATATCCCCATGGCTGTCCTGTCCGGACGCGCACAGATTGCGATGATTGTCAGCACCCACCGGACAGTTTGCAACCCAATCGTCCTCCGGATGCACCAACACAGAATGGTCCATTGCATGATGAAAGTCCAAAACCGGTTCCAGCACCTTGTATTTCACCTTAACCAGACGTAAGGCACGGTCTACCGCTTCCTCGGTTTCACCCGCAACGATGGCAACCGCATCACCAACAAAACGGACCCGCTGCTCCAAGATTAAACGATCATACGGAGACGGTTCCGGAAAGGTCTGGCCGGCCATGGTAAAGCGATGGCGCGGCACATCTTCAAAAGTGAGTACGCACGCAATCCCCGGAACTTTTTCTGCAATCTCTGTATGGATTTCCTCAATCAGCGCATGCGCATAGGGAGAACGCAGAATTTTAACAATCAGGCAATTTGCCGGCGCAATGTCGTCCGTATAGACAGGCTGTCCTGTGGTGAGCGCTTTGGCATCACTCTTGCGCACACCAGACCCTACATACTTCTGCTTCATGCTTCCTCCTTCTCCGCCAAATACTTCTGAATGGCACGCAGCTGTCCCACATATCCGGTACACCGGCATAGATTTCCTGCAAGATAATTGCGTATTTCTTCTTCGGTCGGACTTTTCAGCTCGCGCAGCATTCCAATGATATTCATAATCAGCCCCGGGCTGCAAAAGCCACATTGCTCTGCACCCTCTCCTGCAAGATAACCGCCAATTTCCTCCGCTTCCTTCTGAAGTCCCTCCAGAGTCTCTACGGTTTTTCCATCAATGCGTGCTGTCAGGGTAGAACAGGATAACACCGGCTTACGATTCACCAATACTGTGCACAATCCGCAATTCGAAGTTTCACAGCCGCGCTTGACCGACAAGCAGCCCTTGCTTCTCAAATACTCTGTGAGCGGCTGTGCCGGAGAGACCTCATCGGTATACTGCCGGCCATTGAGTGTATAGGAAATTTTCATCACTACGCCTCCTTCAGTGCCTGCACTGCACGACGCACAAGCACCCGACACAAATGGGTACGATATTCCGCAGAGCCACGCAAATTAGAAGAGAATGTCAATTCTTCTGCACAGCGTTCCGCAAAAGCCGGCGCAGCTTCATCTACACTTCCCACAACGCGCTCTGCGCGCATCGGACGCGCCCCCACTGCAGCAACCCGCTGCTCTGCAGTCTCACAAACTGCAACCGCAAGCACAGGAAAATCTGTTGCAGCAGCACGATGGGATAGATAGACAGCTTTCTGTCCGTGCTTCGGCAGACGAATTGCAGTCAAAATATCACGGTCATACGGCATGTGTACAAAATCGGACAATGCAACAATTCCCGCCTGATACAGCACCACCTGTGCGCCTAAAGCCAAAAACAGAGTCAATGGGTCAGAAAACCCAAAGCGTCCCCAAATACTGCCGCCGATTGTCGCACCATTACGAAACTGCACCCCTACAATCTGCCGCACACTTGCTGCAATACAATCTCCAAAATACGCCGCGAGTCCTTCATGCGTTTCCATTTGACGCAATGTGACCATGGCACCCAATTCAAAGCAATCCTCTGTTTCTGTAATTTGATTGAGTCCCAAAGCAGACAAATCAATTGCGTTTGACATGGCACGCCGCCCCATCTTCAACCAACCGCAGCCGCCAAGCACGGTACTCTTTGGCTTCTGGTTCCATTCATACGCCTCGTCCAGTGCAGACGCTACGATATAATTTTGCGTTACGAACATATCTTCTCCTTTCGGAATTCTCTGCGATGTGCACAGCACATCTACTATCACAAAAAAACTGCCGCCCGCGTCCTTCATACAAATCCTACGCGCACGGCTCCTGTCATTTTATCTTAATTGTATCATCTTGTCCACATGATTGCAATGCACATTTTCAACGGAAACGATACTTCATCTGCGGCATGGACAAAAAACATAATCGTTTTGCTCTGTACAATCTGAACAGGAAACAGTATAATAAAAGTATCGCTGATAAATGGAGGAATCTCGACTTGAAAGACACGATCCAAAACAAGCTCTATCGCATTGCGATTCGGCTTGAAATCTTGGTTGGCCTTTGCATATTGGTCACGATTGCTGCCGCAACCTTCGGATTATTCCTTGATATCCGTTTGTCGGCAATCATATCCGCCCCTGAAATGCTGCAAAGCTATTTAACCACTGCAATGACCATCATCATTGGGATTGAGTTTGTCAAAATGATTTTCAGCTACAATATCGACACCGTAGTTGAGGTCATGATGCTTGCAGTGGCGCGGCAAATGGTTTTGACGCACACCTCTCCGACAGACAACCTCCTCACCGTCATCTCGGTCGCATTCCTGTTCATGATTCGAAAATTCCTGTTCATACGGCAGCTTGACCATGTACATGCCGAGCAGCCGGACAGCCTCTTTCCATTTTTCAAGCGAAGAACGTCCAACACAACACCCCCCGATACCGACAAAAATGATTCTGTCCATCATAGAAAGGAAGACGAAACGACCCATGCTGCCTCGTGACCCCATGATTCTGCTCAGCTATGTCAACACCAAGCTGCGCGATGACTTCTCAGACCTTGACGACCTCTGCTCTGCACTTGAAGTAGACCCATCTGAGCTTTGTGCCCGTCTGGCACCACTCGGTTATACCTACAACCACACACACAACCGCTTTCAGTGATATAAGGAGAGCTTTTCCATGCTGACAAAAATCGAAACCGCCGCAAAGCAAGCTGGACAGATTCTGTTATCTGCACAGGATATTCGCAGCAGCGTTTCTCAAAAAGAAGGAATCGGTAATTTTGTTACCCACTACGATATTCAAGTGCAGAACTTTTTGCGCGAAACCTTGTTAAACATACTGCCCGAGGCACACTTTGTCGGAGAAGAGGAGCTTATACATGAAGATGTGCTTGACAAGCTTGCCTTTATTGTAGATCCCATTGATTGTACCGCCAATTTTGTTCGCGCCATGAATCATTCAGCAGTTTCGATTGCCTTGGCACAGGACGGAGAAGTCATTTGCGGTGTTGTATACAATCCCTATCGAGATGAACTTTTTTCCGCTCAAAAAAATCACGGAGCATTCCTCAATCACCAGCCTATTACTGTTTCAAACCGTTCTTTATCTGACGGTATTTTTTGTTTCGGCACCTCTCCCTATGACCTTTCTCAGCGAGCTCGCACCTTGGCAATCGCCGGACAACTCATGAACCGTATGCAGGATTTACGCCGATTCGGCTCCGCCGCACTCGACCTCACTGATATCGCATGCGGACGGGTAGAGCTGGGCTTTGAATGTGTCCTCCAGCCGTGGGACTTTGCCGCCGGAGCATTGATTCTTTCTGAGGCAGGCGGCATCGCCACACAGCTCAACGGAGAACCACTTACACTCAATCGCCCCTGTTCCATTCTGAGCGGAAACAAACAGGCACATGCCGAGTTTTTATCACTCCAACTTGGTTTATAATCCATTCTTTCTTGTCCTCGAATTCGAGGACACTTTTTTTGATTCCACTTTTTTCGTCCATTCTCGAATTTCCTTTTGAGCATTATAGACAATAGGTTCTTACAAATGTCACAACTTCCTTCGTTTTGTAACCATATTTTTTGCCTAATCGGTTCATTTTTTTCCATTTTTTTGTATCTCGTGAATTTTTTATGCACATCTTGCACAAAATTATTGTACACTTCTTGAACATTCTGGCAATAAGGAGTACAATAGCTAGACGAATAAAAATAACAAAATTCCACCATAAATCACCTATTTTCAGAAAGGAAGTTTCGATTATGGATACATTTTCAACCTCTTTTACCCCCGATACGGGCTGGAGCATGCTCAAGAAGGCGGGTGAAAACCGTTATTATCTCATCGCTCCCGCTAAACTTCAGAGTGATTTGCGCACCATACTCACCAATGTTGTCAGCCAGCTTCTCGCAAACAAGCATATTTCCATGCTGGCAGAAAGCAAGGAGTTAAGCAATTTGAATCTCTTGCGTTCCATCAGCCGAGAAAGCCGCATCTTAAAGCGCGGAGAAAACAGTGCATTATTTGCCGAACTGGACAGCGTACCATCTGTTGAAACATTCCGCAAACTGCCGCACAATGGGCTGTTCAGTCTGCGCTTTGCAGGCTTTCATGATACCATTCCCCATGAGCTTCTGTTTTCCGGCATGATGGATTCCAATTGTCCCGCTGACATTGTACTAGATTGCACGCTGGTTCGCGGTCGCTTGACTCTATGTATCAGCTTTAATCCAGAAAAAACAGATGAATGTATTTTGGTCAATCAAGTGCGTCAAGCCGTACAAGACTGCGGAGCGTATCTGCATATTGATTTTGCATCTTGATACACAGCAGCATAAAACAGTATCGTACAAGCGATGTGCAGAAATCTTTCTATACATCGCTTTCTTGATAGAAAAAAGACCTGCTCTTTTGAGCAGGTCTTTGCATATCTGTTTTGGTTACTCCGCAGTGTAAGGGAGCAGAGCAACGTGACGCGCACGCTTGATTGCTTCTGTCAGCTGACGCTGATGCTTTGCACAAGTGCCAGTCATGCGGCGAGGCAGAATCTTGCCGCGCTCAGACATGTAACGGCGCAGCTTTGCTACGTCCTTGTAGTCGATTGCCTCTACCTTATCTACACAGAAAGAGCAAACCTTTCTGCGACGACGTCCTCCGCGCTGTGCACGCTCCGGACGTGGAGTAAATTCCTTTTTAGTCTCTTCCATTGTCAGGTACCTCCTTCTTCAAAAATCAAAAGGGAACGTCCGAGTCATCATCTGCCAACTCTGCAAAATCCGAGCCACCGACCGGAAGGTCGAAGCTAGGTGCAGGGGCAGCCTGACTGCCGGAGTCAAACCCCTCAGGACGGATTTGCGAACCCGAGTCATAGCTTCCGAAGCCATTCGATTCGCGAGACTTTTTGGTCTCACCAAAGGAGACTTCATCTACATTGATCTCGATGGATACACGCTTATTTCCGTTTTTGTCTTCCCAGTTTCGAGACTGGATACGGCCAACAACGATTGCCATCATCCCTTTTGTAAACCACTGCTTTACAAACTCAGCCTGACGTCCCCATGCGACACAGTCGATGAAGTCAGTTTGGCGTTCGTTGTTCGGGCCCTTGCGGTCGCGATCGATTGCAAGAGAGAACGAAGCAACAGCGGTATTAGACTGCGTGTGACGCAGCTCGGGATCACGGGTCAGTCGACCCATAAGAATCGCTTTGTTCAACACGTTCCGTCACCACCTTAGTCCAGCGACACGATGATGGAACGCATGATGCCGTCCGTAATCTTATAGATACGGTCAAGCTCAGCCGGGAAAGCAGGAGCGGACGTAAACTGAATCAGGGTGTAGTAGCCCTCATGCAGGTCATTGATTGCGTAAGCCATACGACGCTTGCCCCAATCTTCAACCTTGTCAACAGTACCGTTCGCTTCTACGAGAGACTGGAACTTCTGCACCAGTGCAGAAATCTCCTCCTCACCGAGGGTGGGGTTGACAATGAAAAGAGTCTCGTATTTGCCAGTTACCTTTGCCATGTAATTGCACCTCCTTTTGGACTTTGGCCCATGACCCTTGTCATGAGCAAGGATACTCCCTATTATATCGAATTTTCATGGATTGTCAAGTAATTTTCTTAATTTTTTTCATTTTTTTGCTTTTCCTTATTGACGAACTTCCAAGTCCTGTGTTAGAATAGTCATGTTGCTAAGAGCTGTCTGCTCTGTGTTTTCTGGTTTGCTAGTATGGCTCAGTTGGTAGAGCAGCGCATTCGTAATGCGCAGGTCGTCGGTTCGAGTCCGACTACTAGCTCCAAAACCGTCTTTTCTGCGGAAAAGACGGTTTTTATTTTATCCATACACTTTTACATACATCGCCTTTCAAACTCGAATCAGAAACGAGGGATTTTCTATGGATTCTTTCACATGGACGCCGCCACCAGCACCGCATGATGTCTCCCTATTCTGTCGTCTGCTAACCGGCGCATACTTGCAGCTATCTGCACACACCGAATTGGAACTGCCCTCCGGCTCTGGCTTCTGGCTCATTGGTATCACAGAAGGCAGTTTATCGGTTCGTTTGGAGCATCGCTCTCTTGTCCTCTCAGCCGGTTCTGCCATTGGTTTTTCCACAGACAACCCATTTCCCACACAGACCGAGGAATCGGCTTCGCTCATCGGGGTCCTCATCTGCGGACAAGCGGTTGCGCACATTTTAGGAACAGCGCTCTCATACAGTCCTTACTTTCCAAACGGCTGCGCTGTGCTGTCTGAGCAAATCTATCCTTTGCTGCATTTGGCACACGAGGGATATCCGCCCAATGGCGCAGCAGCCAGTGCCAACGTCTTTACTCTCTTGACTCAGCTCTCCGGAACCAGTGCACCTCCAGAAAGTGCCTGCTCTTATCCGCCGCTCATTCAGCATGCCCTCGCAATCATACAGCAGGATTTCGCCCACCTTTACGGTATCGAAGATTTGGCACAGCGGTTGGAAGTTTCCCCCTCTCATCTGATTCGAAAATTTTCTGCTTCTGTCGGCATCAGCCCAGGACAGTATTTGACCCAAATCCGGATTCACTTTGCCAAACGTCTGCTGCGCAGTGGCTCGATTTCACTTGAAGTGGTCGCTGCCTGTGCCGGTTTTTCCAATGCCAGCTATTTTGGAAAGGTATTTCGCCGGATTACCGGAATGTCTCCTTCCGCCTATATACGTTCTGCGCCACCGCTCCCTCTGTCCGATTTGCCTGAGCTCTATTTATAAATGCCAGCGCACGCAGAAAAGCTTGACATATTTCAAAATCCGCGTATCATAAATATCGGTCATATGTTTTCCGCCACTGTTTTGAACATAGAAAGGATTTGATTTATGAAATTCCTCAAGCAATTTGGCATCATTCTCACAATCACATTCGCCGGTGAGCTTTTGCGCGCCATACTGCCCTTGCCAATCCCCGTCAGCATTTATGGACTTTTGCTGCTTCTGTTTTTGCTCTCCACACACATTCTCCCCTTATCTGCCGTTCAAGATGCCGGAAAATTTTTAATTGAAATCATGCCTGTTTTATTTGTTCCTGCCGCAGTAGGTCTGTTGGACAACTGGTCCAAATTGCAAGCGATTTTACTTCCTGTCTCTGTGATTACCACTGTCACAACTGTTTTTGTCATGGGAGTTGCCGGTCTTGTAACGCAGGCAGTTCTGAATCGAGAAAGGAAGGAAAAGTAAAATGTCTGATATTTTGAGTTCTTCCGCATTTTTCGGGGTCATGATTAGCATCTTAACCTATGAATTTGGTCTGTGGCTCAAGCAGAAAACAAAGCTTGCATGGTGCAATCCCTTGCTGATTTCTATTATTCTCACCATTGTCGCACTGCTTTGTCTGCAAATTGATTATGAAAGCTATCAGGAGGGTGCCACGTATCTGAGCTATCTTCTGACTCCTGCTACCGTTTGTCTCGCGATTCCGCTTTACGAACAGCTGCATCTGCTTGTGCACAATTTCAAAGCAATTTTGATTGGTATTCTTGCAGGCGTTCTGAGCAGCATTGGGTCTGTATTTGCACTTTGTCTGGCTTTCGAGCTTGGACACACAGAATATGTGACCTTACTTCCGAAATCCATTACAACCGCAATTGGCATGGGCATTTCGGAAGAATTCGGCGGCATTGTGACCATCACGGTATCTGTTATCATCGTGACCGGCGTGGTTGGCAACATTCTCGCAGAAAGCATTTGCAAGCATTTTCGAATCACGCACCCCATTGCCAAGGGGATTGCCATTGGTACGGCTGCGCACGCCATCGGCACAGCCCGTGCACTGGAAATGGGAGAAGTGGAAGGGGCAATGAGCAGTCTCGCCATTGCTGTTTCCGGTCTCATCACCGTTGGCGCTGCATCATTATTTTCTAATTTAATTTGAACATGACGCAAAAACAAGGTGTCGAAGCATTTCGACACCTTGTTTTTATTTTTTATATCTTTTCAATATGCCAGATATCCTTTGCATACTCTGCAATGGTTCTGTCAGAAGAGAACTTGCCGCTGTTGCAAATATTCATCCAGCGTTTCTTGGCAAAAATCAGCTGATCTTTATAATCTCTTGCCACCTGCTTCTTTGCCTCCAAATAACGCTCAAAGTCCAGCAGCAGGAAATACTGGTCGGGACGATGCCAGCTGGCACCATACACTATCGAATCATGCAGCTCACGGAAGATACCTGAACCGCCATCATTCAGTGTACCATCTACCAGCGCATTGAGCACACGCTTGATTTTATAGTCATTGTGGTACATACCATTTGGATTATAATGCTCCTGTACAGACTGGATTTCCTCCACGGTTGCACCAAAGATATATTCATTGATGCTGCCTGCTTCCTCAACGATTTCGATGTTGGCACCGTCCAACGTGCCGAGCGTCACTGCACCATTTGCCATCAGCTTCATGTTACCCGTGCCGGAAGCCTCCTTGCCAGCCGTGGAAATCTGTTCCGATACATCAGCGGCTGCGATGATTTTCTCCGCATAGGATACATTATAGTTTGCAAGGAATGCAACCTTGATTTTACCACGCACACGCTCATCTCGGTCAATGAGGTCTGCCACCTCGTTAATGAGTTTGATGATGCCCTTTGCACGCGCATAGCCCGGTGCTGATTTTGCAGCGAAGATAAAAGTGGTTGGCGTGAAATCAGTCAGGCTTCCCTCTGCAATTTCGTAATACAGCTCCAAAATTGCCAGAATATTCAGGAACTGGCGCTTATACTCATGCAGGCGCTTGATTTGCACATCGAAGCAGGTATTTGGGTCGATGACAACGCCATCTTTCTTCTGTGCAAAATCTGCCAGCTTTTTATGGTTTTCCAGCTTGATTTCACATAGTTCCCGCATCACAGATTCATCTTCTACATACTTTTCCAGCTTTTTGAGCTGTGACAAGTCGGTTTTCCAACTCTCATTCCCCAAAAGCCGTGTCAGCAGGTCAGAAAGACCCGGATTACAAAGCGCCAGCCAGCGTCTCTGGGTGATGCCATTGGTTTTGTTCTGGAAGCGCTCCGGATAAATTTGATACCAGTCACGCAGCACATCATTTTTCAAAATTTCGGTATGCAGCTGTGCAACGCCATTGACATAGCGGGAACAATAGATTGCCATATATGCCATGTGTACCACGCCATGCTGTAAAATGCGCATGGAATATTCCTTATCCCCTGCAACACCCTTCTGATGCAGCTCGCCGCCCAGATACTGGTCGAGCTTTACAATAATATGGAATACGCGCGGAATGGTACGCTCCATGAGATGCTGATTCCACTTTTCCAGCGCCTCTGCAAGAATGGTATGGTTGGTATAGGCAAATACCTGCTTGCAGATTGCCAGCGCTTCATCAAAGGACAGACCTTCCTTATCGGTCAGCAGACGAATCAACTCTGGAATAGAGATAACAGGGTGTGTATCGTTCAGCTGAATCGCATTCATTTCTGCAAAATGAGAAAAGTCATTTCCATATTTCTGCTTATATTTGCGGATAATGTCCTGCAAAGACGCCGAGCAGAAGAAATACTGCTGCTTGAGACGCAAAATCTTACCATCATCGGTCGAGTCATTTGGATAGAGCACACGAGAAATATCCTCTGCTCGGTTGCGCTCTGAGACTGCGGCATCATATTGCTGCGCATTAAAGAGGTTAAAGTCAAATGCCTGTATCGGCTCTGCCTGCCACAGACGCAGTGTGCCGATATTATCTGTGCCGTACCCAATAACCGGCATATCATAAGGAACCGCTACAATGGTCTGATCGGCAAATTCAACGCGAACCGATTCGTCCTCTCGGCGCAGGCTCCACGGGTCACCATATCGTGTCCAGTCATCAGCTTCTTCCTTCTGGCAGCCGCCTTCGATTTTCTGCTTAAACAGACCATACTTATAACGAATCCCATAGCCATCGAGCGGCAAATCCAAGGTTGCTGCGGAATCCAAGAAACAGGCCGCCAGACGTCCCAGACCACCATTTCCCAAGGCACAATCCTCTACCTCCTCCAGCGAGTCCAGAGATGCGCCATTTCTTTCAAGCAGCTGAGAGACCTCCTCCGTCATGCCAAGGCACAACAGATTGTTATAAATCATGCGCCCCATCAGAAACTCTGCTGAGAAATAATACGCATGACGTACATTCCGATGCTTTTCGTCACTGACCAGCCAGCGATCGGCAATGCCTGCCATAATCGCATGAGATACCGCTGTGTGCAGCTGATATGGAGTTGCTTTTGCGGGGGTTGTCTGAAATTCACTTTTGAGATACAATTCAATTGCTTCTAAAATTGCCTGTTTTCTTTTCAACATATACAATATCCCCTTTTCGAAAAAATTTTTTGATTTATCGAAACCCATCGTTTGTTCATGATGGTTTTGATTGCCTGCGTTTTTATCATACCACAAAATGCAAAAAAAAATCAATCCTAAAGCGATTCTCTGCTATTTTTATTACAATATGGACAAAATATGATAAAAGAGTGTGTATTTTTTTATGCAAACAAAAAGCATACCAAAGCATGCTTTTTGGCACATCATCATGATATGCGGCTTATTCTCATTCCGTGACATGTCCTTGTTGACACTCCCCATGGCGAAAGCCAGAGGATTCTCAGTTCAGCGACTGTTGCCTGTACCAGTGAAGTCTTGCATCGTCTCCCTGAGCGTATTGGTTTGGGTGTGTCCTGCCCTACCATAAACATTTGGTTTATGCCAACATACGAAGTCCTCCTGTAAGGATATTCTTCGCTGCATTGATATCTCTGTCATGTGTAGGGCTGCAATCTGGACACGTCCATTTTCGGACAGCCAAATCTTCCATGCAAATGATATCATTTTCACGAATGAGCTTTGTGGATAGCTTGTGCAGCATGTCCTTTCTTTGGTTTGTCATTCGTTCGTGCAGCTGTGCAACCTTTTGTTTTGCCTTGTTCCTGCGTTTGCTGCCCTTTGTTTTTCTGGACAACTGACGCTGAAGTTTGGCAAGCTTCTTCTGGTTGCAGACAAGATACTTATTTCACTACTTGAATTTATTCTATTTTGATGAATTTCCTGCTGAAGTCATATCCGCGTTCCTCCCTTGCATTGGTTCTTAGGGCAAAGCCCGCTCTTGTTTGTTGTCTCACACCACCCAAACAAAACGCTTTCACCACTTAACATGATAGTCTTTATTCCCCAACATGTCGATAGATTGCACAAAATTTTTATATTTTTTTATTCTTATTTTTACATTTTATACCCATCTATACAGATATGCCAAAAAATATCAACACAATTTGCATAAAAATAACAATTGACTTCTCCAATAGAATAATATATACTGTTATCGTAAACTATATCAAATATATCTTTATGTTTTTCATACACTGTTTCGAGAAGGAGTTTTTATTATGGAATTGAATTTTTATATCTGTAATCACTGCGGCAATGTTGTAGAAAAGGTTGTTGACCACAAGGTTCCAGTTCTGTGCTGCGGCGAAAAGATGCAGCTGCTTGACCCAAGCATTCGCGATGGTGCTGGCGAAAAGCATGTTCCGATTCTCTCTATCAACGGAAATGTTGTAAAGGTTTCTGTTGGTGAGGTTTCTCACCCAATGGAAGAAAAGCACAACATCGCTTTCATCGCACTGCATACCCAGAACGGTGTACAGCGCAAGAATCTCCTGCCAGATGAAGCACCGGAGGCTACCTTTGCACTGGCAGATGGCGATCAGGTCATTGCTGTTTACGCATTCTGCAATCTGCACGGTTTGTGGAAGACCGAAGCTTAATTTTTGTATCTAAAAAAATGGCTGTTCCTCTTGGTGTGAACAGCCATTTTTCTTGTAGTTAAAAACAGGATTCCAAATGTATTTGGAATCCTGTTTTTTTATTCGATTGGTGCTGCCGCAAAAATTTGTGTAAACGGTTCATCATAAACAGTATGACCCGTTTCAATTGGCTGACCTTCCACCGTAATCGTCAGACTTTCTGCTCCATAATAGGATAAAAAGGTATCTGCAACCGCTGCTATCAGCATGGTTTCTCCCGCAGTTCCGCTATTGGCTGCCGCATCTTCAAAAGCTTGATTCAAATCCAATGTCAGCGCCTTTTCTTTCTGAGAAAACGCCTGAACCACAACACCTTCCGGCAAGGCTCCCTGTTCGGTCAGTGCCGAAATCAGTGCTCCTGCAACATCTTCCTTCACAATTGTAATTTCACACTCTGTCTGTTCTACATATTCCGCTTGGTCATCGGGCAAATACAGGGTAACAACCTCTGTCTTTTCTTCCTGCTGCTTCGCTTGTTCCTGCGAGCAGCCAACTGCGCCCACTGCAATCAGAGAAAAACAAAGCATTGCTGCAAATAATTTTTTAAGCATCACACAAACCTCCTGAAACCTCTTTTCGGATATCAGATAAAAACTATCTTGTTCACACCTCACCGCGTTTCTGCGCCAAAAAACAACGCAACCGTCCCGGGTCCTGAATGTGCGCCAATGGAAGGTCCCACAAAATGAATGAGACTCTCGGAAACCCCAAGCCGTTCCGCAACCTGATTGCGAACATACACAGCATCTTGTTCACAATCTCCATGAGAAATAAAAACAACACCGTCATACCGACTGCCCACCTGTGTCTCCATTCGGCTGACCAGCTCGTCCAGAGCTCGCTTGCGTCCTCTCACCTTTCCAATCGGCATCAGCTTCCCCTCATTGTCCACATGCAAAATCGGCTTCATATTGAGTGCTGACCCAATAAAGGCTTTGGTGCGAGATACGCGTCCTCCCCGATAGAGATGAAATAAATCATCGACTGTAAATAAATGTCCAATGTGCAGTTTATTTTCCTCACACCATGCGGCAGTTTTCTCCAGACTACAGCCTGCATCTCGCATTTTACACGCATTGTGAACCAAAAGCCCTTGTCCAAGAGAAGCTGACAAAGAATCCACCACAATCATGTTCTTATCCGGAAACTCCTCTCTCAGCTCAGCCGCAGCAAGCATTGCACTTTGACAGCTCCCACTGAGCCCAGAAGAAAAGGCAATGTGCAGAACCCCATCATGCTGCTGCAATGCATCGCGCAGAACCTTCTTCGCCGCTTCCGGATTGACCTGCGCTGTGGTCGGCATGGCACCAGCGCGCATTTTCTGGTAAAATTCATGCTCCGGCATGGGGCAAAACGAATCATAGGTGTTGCCTTCCAGCGTATATGTCAAGCTCATGAGACCAACATGATGTTCCTTGAGATAGGTAAGTGGTAAATCTCCGTTATTATCAGTTGTAATTGCAAACGAAGCCATAAATTTTCTCCTTCTCCGCTAAATGTAAAATTGCTTGTCAAATTACAGGATACCACAAGTATACCACAAGCGCGCAGTAAAATCAGTACTGATTTTGCCGCGCGCCACAAATGTTTGTCTCTTATTTCGATTTTTCTGCCAGCCCTTTGCAATAGCCTGCAATCACCGCACGAGAGAATTTCTGACAGCGTATTCCTGTTGTCTCATCAAACAGTTCTCCATGCACTGCACTATTCGATAAGATTCGAATTCCCAAAAAAGGAATTCCATACGCCATACAGATTTGTGCACAAGCGGCAGTCTCCATTTCCTCAGTCAGGGTTCCCCAATTGGTATGCAGCCAGTGGATACGGTCCAGCTCGTTGTTCCAGATATCGCCAGAGCCTATTGTGCCGCTCACCACACGTCCTTCCGTGTACATCGTCTGCTTTGCCGCAGATAAAAGCGCCGCATCAGCCGGAAAAACTGTCATTTTTTTGCCATCTCCCGGATTGACATTGGCAATTTCCAACCCAAGCGGTTCTGCGCTCTCCCAATCCATACCGGCTCCGCGCTCCCGATTCGGGGTACGCACAGCGGTCATATTGATGACCTGTTCCCCAATCACAATATCTCCGCGATGCAAATCGGGTGCATGTCCACCTGAGGTTCCCTGATTCAGTACAGCGTGCGGCTCAAAGCGTTCAATCGCAAGTGCTGTTGCCGCAGCAGCATTTGCCATCCCCTGATTGGTTCTCACGACAACAACTGGAATGTCATCTAATGTTCCGCGCATACATTTCCAGCACCCCAGTGTGACCTGTTCGGGCTGTTTCAGCGCCTGCATCAGATATGCGGTTTCTGCGTCCATTGCGCCTGTATATAGAATCGGTTTCATAACATTCCCCCATGTGTCCATTGGAAAAGTCCAAGGAATCTTTTTCTCTTATGATATCGCATGTATCATAGCTGCTTGCAGTTATTATACCACAATGGCATGAAATGGGAAGATATTTATGGATTCTCTGCTTTTGCCAGACAGGAAAGTCCATCTTTTCCCTGCTCCTTCATTCTGCGTGCCCAATATAGGATTGGAGTATCTGCCAGTGAGGTCACCACAAAAATCACATAGCTGGACAGGATAATGCTGAACATGGTCGGCATATCATAGGTGCCCCAAAAAGCAAAAACAGTGAATAAAACCGTATTGAGCAGCTGGGAAATCATGGTAGAGCCATTATTGCGCAGCCATAAATATTTATGGCTGTCTCCTGTCCATCGTGTGCTGAGCTTCCACCATGTATGATACAGCCATACATCAAAAATTTGAGCGATTGCATACACCAAAAGAGAGGCCAGCATCATACGCGGCGTATTGGTAAATATGGTATGAAAAGCCGGCTGTGCCCAATCGTTGACACTTGGAAGGTACAGCAGCCACGACTGAGAGAGCAAAATAAACAGTACACAGGTTCCAATGCCAATCGCAACCGAAAAATTTGCTGCACGCTTTCCTTCGTTTTCAGACAGGATATCCGTAATGAGGAAGGTCATGGCAAAGAGGATATTGCCCAGCGTCATTTCCATACCAAAGGCATCTATCAGCAACAGTACCTCAATATTTGCTGTAATGGTAGCAAACACCGTCATGCAATACAGCCCCATTTTGCCAAACAGCCGGTAAAACAACAATACACTGCCAAACAGCAGCACCAAAGAAACAATCAAAATCAGCTCATTTGTCATGATACTGTACCTCCCACACCAAAGTCTGTATTGTGCATTAAAATATCCACACGCGGATTTTCTCGATACAACGGCTCGATTTGGGCACAGAAGGCACGAATCACATCACGGTCCGGTTTTACCGCCGTCCGATTCTCGACCATGATATTCACACACACACGCTCAAAGTTTGCAAGCCCCGTTTGGATGTCTCTATACATAGATTCCACCGTCTGACCAGAAAGCCCAAACAGCAGACAACATTCATCAAACGGCTGTGCAATCTCGGCAGGGTCGCTGATACCGATTCCCTTGTGCAAAACTTCTTCTCGATAGGCGCGGTCAAAGGTTTCTACCCCGATTTTCAATTTTGTCTGCACACCAATTGCATCAAACCGTGCGCGCAATGCCGGAATCTCCTTCCGATGTATCCAATGACATTCAAAATGAATCACCGAAATCTTTTTGTCCTGACACACCCGCTCAATACTTTGCATGGTCTGCGCATCTAAATCGCAGAATGAACCAGAGTTGATGACTTCTAACCTGCCAAATTCTCCTGTCACATGAGAAAGCACGGTATGATTGAGCGCAAAATTCTCAGAAGCATCTGGTGAAGCATCGAAATGATAATCACAGAAAGTGCATTTTTTCCACACACACCCTGAGCCACGCAGCAACACAATTTCACGCGGATTTTTTTCGGTGATGACCGAGTAGCGGAGCATATCGTCCACTGAACATTCCTCCCAAAATAAAAAGTGCGTTCTCCATCTGAGAGCGCACCACCCCATGCCTGCATACAGGCGACAAAAAAGCCATGACCTCCGCAAATGCGGCGCATGGATGTCCTAGTTTTGTTTTAAGACAGGATGGTTACGAACTGTCTGATATGATTTTGAACTATTTCAGTATATCTGTTTGTTCAGCATTTGTCAATATGCAATTCTCCCATTATTTTTTGTGAAATCCCCCAACCAAACAAGTAATTTTTGCGGAAATACAAAAAATCTGAATTTTTTTCGGAAAAGTGATTGAAATACATTTGTTTTTATGGAATAATAATCTAAATTGCCGTTCCAGCCTACTCTTGGCTTCTCCGGTAGAAATTCTTTTTGGGGGTTTGTAATATGAAAAAAGAACGCAGCAGCTTTACCAGCCGCCTTGGATTCGTCCTTGCAGCCGCTGGCTCTGCCGTTGGTCTGGGTAACCTCTGGCGTTTCCCATACCTCGCAGCAAAATATGGTGGCGGCACCTTCCTGCTGGTGTATATTATTCTGGCAATCACCTTTGGATTTACCATTATGGTTGCAGAAATTGCAATCGGACGAAAAACCCGTCTGTCCTGTATCGGCGCATACAGCGCACTTGACAAGCGCTTTGGCTTCCTTGGCTGGCTCGCTTCTCTGGTTCCGGTCATCATCACGCCGTATTACTGTGTCATCGGCGGCTGGGTCATCAAGTATCTGGTAGAGTTTTTAACCGGCCGCGGTGCAGAAGCCGCAAATGATGCCTTCTTTGGCAGCTTCATCGGCGTACAAATTCCCGGTCTCTTGAACACACCGATTACGTGGTTTGTCATTTATGTGCTGCTCAATGCCGTCATTGTTCTGTTCGGTGTTGAAAAGGGAATCGAAAAAGTCAGCCGTGTTATGATGCCCATTCTTGTGATTCTATCAATCCTGATTGCCGGATATTCTCTGACATTGCCCGGCGCAATGGAGGGACTTCGCTTCTACCTGCTGCCGCGCTGGGAGGACTTCTCTGTCTTTACCATTCTTGGCGCAATGGGTCAGCTGTTCTACTCCATGTCCCTTGCTATGGGTATTATGATTACATACGGCTCCTATATGCAGAAGGATACCATTTTGGAGCACTCTGTTACACAGATTGAGATTTTTGACACTGGTATCGCAATGCTTGCCGGTCTTATGATTATCCCTGCCATGGTAGCATTCAGCGGCGGAGACACTACACTGGTCAAGGAATCCGCCGGCCCGGGTCTGATGTTTGGTGTTCTGCCAAAGGTATTTGACTCTATGGCATTCGGCAGCTTTATCGGCATTATTTTCTTCTTACTGGTTCTGCTTGCCGCTTTGACCTCGTCTATTTCTCTCATGGAAACCATTGTCTCCATCATTGTGGACAAACTGCATGTAGAACGCAAAATGGCAACCATCAGTGTCATCATCGGCGTACTGATTTTGGGTCTGCCGTCCTGTCTGGGTTACGGTCCGCTCGCAGCAATCCAGCCTCTTGGCATGGCATTCTTAGACTTCTTTGACTTTATCTCGAACTCTGTGCTGATGCCAATTGTTGCATTCCTCACCTGTATCCTCATTGGACATATTGTTGGTCCTAAGACAGTGATTGATGAAGTGGAATCCTCCTCCTCCGGCGTTTTCCGCCGCAAAAAGCTGTTTACTGTAATGATTCGTTGGGTTGCTCCCATTATGCTTATCATCATCTTGGTAACCGAGCTGCTCAAGGTTTCAGGCGTGATTAAAATCTAAACATCGCTGTCAAATGACAGAAATCCTTTCTCAAATAGGCGGTATCCGGAAAAAACACCAGATACCGCCCATTTTTATCCATCAAAAAAGACGTGCCGGTTGGCACGTCTTTTTTGATTCTGTACACGAGGAAAGTTCCTCATGCAGTTGTTCTCTTAAAGCACAATGGCGTCCGTCACACCCTCCTCAATCGAGCCTGCTGCATAAGCGATGCCTGCTTTTCCAGCAAACCAGAAGGTAAACGCACCTTCATTATCTATGGAAACCGAACGCATGGACATACGCGAAGCTGCTGGCTGAATGGTCTTAATTTGTGCACGAGCAGCCAGTTCCCATTTTTCTGCTTCCTTTTGCAGCTTACACGCAATTTCCCGCGGCAAGGAAGCTTCGACATCTTCCACCTCAAGCGTAATGGTCTTATCACGCCATGGGATATCACACTGATACACACTGGTTTCACGATCGTAGCGGAACAGACCCAGCGTATCATCTGTGAATGTCTTTTCTGCAACCTGTTCTTCCAGCAGTGCCTGCAAATCCGCATCTTGCGCAGGCTCTGGCAGATTTTCCATCCACAAACGCCCCTGCTCGCCCTTGTGTACAGTCATGCGAACCAAACTGTCTGACGGCAGAGAAAAGCGATACATTTGACCACGTGATGGGGTTGCCTGTGCAACAAGCTCAAACAAGCCTTCCTGTACCTTACCTGTATCCAGTCGCTTATATGCCGTAATGCTCTTTCGAACCAGCACATCACCTTCGTTATTTACAGGCTGTATAAAGGCCACATCTACATCGGTCAATGCCACAATTTCAAATTGTTCTGTCATTGGGATATTCCTCCTTGTCTCTTTTCTATTGTACATGATTTTTCTTCACTTGTCACCATACTTCTGCAATTGACAAGAGAAAGTCTTATCGTTATAATAAATTTAGGTTCTTATATATGCTCATAATGGGTTGAGCGTTTCTACCAACTGCCGGAAACAGTTGACTATAAGTCCTCTCCCGTGAGGCAAGTCCGGTTTTGTCAGTTGTTTTTTTATTTCCGAACGCTCACAATGTTCCCAAATCAGGAGGCATATATTCATGTATCAAACATTTGCCCTCAAGGGCGATATTATTTTCAGTCAAACTCCACAAACCCTCGCTGTCTATCCACAGCACTATGCAGTCTGCGAAAATGGTGTTTGTGCAGGAGTCTTTTCCGATTTGCCTGCGCAATTTTCAAATATCCCTGTAAAAGATTACAGCAATCATTTAATTATCCCGGGGCTGATTGATTTGCATGCACATGCACCGCAATATGCGTTCCGTGCCCTCGGAATGGATCTCGAGCTGTTGGACTGGCTGAACACACAGACCTTTCCACAGGAAGCCCGTTATGCCGATTTCGATTATGCCCGACGCGCATATACCATTTTCACTGATGATTTACGGCGCAGTGCAACCACACGTGCGGTGCTCTTTGGCACGCTTCATGTCCCTGCAACCCTTATGCTCATGCAGCTGCTGGAGCAAAGCGGGCTTATCACCCGAGTTGGCAAGGTCAACATGGACCGCAACAGTCCGGATATGCTGCGTGAGACCGACGCGCAAAGTGCTCTGGCATCTACACGCGACTGGCTGGCGCACTGCCGTGACCTTCGGCACTGTCTCCCCATACTCACCCCGAGATTTCTTCCCAGCTGCTCAGATGCTCTGATGGAAGGGCTGCATATACTACAAAAGGAAACGGGACTGCCTGTGCAATCCCATCTCTCTGAAAACCAGAGTGAAATTGCATGGGTGCGTCAGCTTTATCCAAAATCACGTGGATATGCAGATGCCTATGACCAATTTGGTCTGTTTGGCGGCGACGCATGTCCAACGATTATGGCGCACTGCGTCTGGTCGAATGCCGATGAGCGCGCCCTGATGAAACAAAACGGTGTGTTTATTGCACATTGTCCACAATCCAATCTCAATTTATCTTCTGGAGCCGCCCCCGTCCGCACCTATCTGGACGAAGGGCTTTCCATTGGACTTGGCTCTGACATTGCAGGCGGGACACAGCTTTCCCTTCTCCGCGCCATGGCAGATGCCGTACAGACCTCCAAACTTCGCTGGCGGCTGCTTGACTCGTCTGTTCCTCCCATTACCCTGCCTGAGGCATTTTGGCTGGGCACGCGCGGAGGCGGCGCATTCTTTGGTCAGGTTGGAGCATTCCTGCCCCATTTTGCCTTTGATGCCATTGTGCTGGACGACCATGATTTGCCATGTCCATTCTCTTTAACACCAGAAGAACGTCTCACCCGTCTCATTTACCTATCAGATGACCATGCTGTCATTCACAAATATGTAAATGGGTACGAACTATTCTGAAAGGAAGCTCCCCATGATTCTATCCGGAAAAGAAATTCACAAGCATATCGGTCAAGAAATCGTAATCGAACCCTTTGACCCAAGCCGGCTCAATCCAAACAGCTACAATCTTTCTCTTGCCAACGAGCTGCTGGTCTATGAAAATGATATCCTTGATATGAAAACACCAAACCCGACCCGACATATCACCATTCCGCCTGAGGGTCTGCTGCTTGAGCCAAACCGTCTCTATCTGGGGCGCACCAATGAATTCACCCGCACCGACGGCTTTGTCCCCATGCTGGAGGGACGTTCCTCCACAGGGCGGCTCGGCTTATTCATTCATGTCACAGCCGGATTTGGCGATGTTGGATTTTCCGGATATTGGACACTTGAAATTTTCTGTGTCCAGCCCATTCGCATCTATCCCAATGTGGAAATCTGCCAAATCTATTACCATGATATCCATGGCGAATACGACCCCTATCAAAGCGGAAAATATCAGCACAATACAGGAATTCAGCCCAGCTTGATGTACAAGGATTTCGAAAAAAAATAATCCGTTTCATGCTCTGGTTCCTCAAAATATGCAAACCGATTGTTGAAATGCCCAAAATCGCTCATTGACGCGCGATTTTGGGCATTCTTTGTCCAGTTTTCCTGACTTCATTCCTGACAGCGGCACTTCCTCTGCACCGTTTTTACGATTTTCCCTCTATCGCATCAATCGCACACATCACAGCGGCACGGAATCCGTTCTGTTCGAGCGCACCCACACCCTTGATGGTCGTTCCGCCCGGCGAGCAGACGGCATCTTTCATCTCTCCCGGGTGAGTGCCTGTCATGACATGCAGCTTTCCTGTGCCGCAAATCGCCTGACCAGCCAGACGATATGCCAGCGCACGCGGCAGACCATATTTCACGCCAGCATCTCCCAGCGCCTCCAAAAACATACTGATAAATGCAGGAGAACAGCCAGCCACGGTACCTGCCACGCTTAAAAGATGCCCTTCCACTGACTGAATCAGTGCTGCTTTGGAAAACAGCTCTGTAAACTGTGCAAATTCATTCTGTGTCAAAGAATGTTTTTCTTCACAAATTATGATTCCCTCTCCAACCGAAATCGGCGTGTTGGGAATGGTACATAAAATATGGATATCATCTCCCAAAAGCGCCTGATATCGCTCATAGGTATAGCCTGCTGCCACCGAAATCACAATCTTCCCAACCAACAAATCGTGCAGATTGGGAACCAAATGCGGAATCATATAGGGCTTGACCGCAATGACCACCATATCAACCATGGCAATCATCTCCTCAGCATTCCGGCAGGGGTTCCAGCCAAAAGGCTCTGTATTTGCTCTCAGCTTTTCCCAGTCCCGTGCACAGGCATAAATATTTTGTGCTGCGATAGCATCCGTTTTCAACAGTCCTTTTGCCATAGCCTGTGCCATATTGCCAAATCCAAAAAATCCAATTTTCATTTTCAGTTTCAACCTTCCCTTTTGACTTCGTAAAATACTTTGTCCAGAACAAGCCCCTGCGGCGGCATGGTAATGCCAGCTTTTTCACGCTCACCCTCTGCTAAAATAGAAAGCACATCACAAGGCTGACGCTTTCCTAGTCCGATTTCCACCAATGTTCCTGCCAGAATACGTACCATATTTTGCAAAAATCCGGTTGCTTCAAATGTCATGCGCACCTCACAGCCCAATTTTTCTACATCAGCGCGATATAACGTGCGTACAGTGGATTTTTTCATTTTTTTATTCCCGCAAAATGCTCGAAAATCATGACGCCCCAGCAAATAAGCGGCACCCTGCTGCATGTCAGGCACATGCAGCGGCTCCTCTATGCGATAGAGGTATTTCCGTTCAAAAACATTCGGCACATTGCTGTTCCAAATACGGTACTGATAGCGCTTCCCGACTGCATTCAGCCGTGCATGGAACCGCTCCTCTGCATAGGCACAGTCCGTTACTGCAATATCCTCCGGTAAATACCGATTGAGGTATGACGCGATTTCCTCAGGTGTACAGTCGGTCTGTACCTTAAAATGTGCAACCTGTGCACGTGCATGAACACCTGCATCTGTGCGTCCGGCACCATGGATTTCCACCCGATGCCCAAGCATTTCTGACAGCACACTCTCAATTTTCCCCTGTATGGTCTGTTCATTTTTCAGTCTCTGCCAACCATGGTAGCGACTTCCATCATAAGCCATGGTAATTTGAAAATTTTGCATGATATCTCCCTATACTTGTGATTCTATCATTTGCATATTGCAGGGCTTCTCTCTTTTTGTTCCAGCCGCAAGATTCCACCCCATTGGGTTTCTTTATCGTTATTATTATACCACAGCAGAAAGAACTTGAAAATCCTTCTTCCGGTATCACACCACCCGTGGTATCCTCATGAACGCGCTCGCATCATGGTTACTTTTGTATCTATCCTGTCAAGTGCGTATCCTGCTACATTTTTCTTTCTTTTCAGCGATGAATATGGTATACTAATAAAAACATTTTCGAAAGGAGATTTTTGTATGAAAAAAACCGTATCCGCACTTCTTTTACTGCTGCTGCTTTCCGGCTGCGGTGCACCGGCTTCCGTGCCTCCCCCAACCGATTCCCCCTCAAATACATCACAAAATGAACCGTCTTCTGCAAATGAAGATGTTTTTCTGGAATTCACCGCAAAGGATTTTGACGGAAACGAGGTCGACCACTCTATCTTTGCAAACACCAAGCTCACCATGATGAATGTATGGGCAACTTTCTGTTCCCCCTGCGTCACGGAGATGCCCGAACTTGGTGAGCTTGCCGCAGTTGGCGGTACCGATTACCAGATTATTGGCGTATGTGCAGACTTGGACAACACCGCAGAAATGCTTCAGGAGGCCAAAGATATCGTTGCAGAGACTGGTGCCAACTATGTGCATTTACAGCCCTCTGAAAGTCTGCTTCCGGTTTTAACAGCAACCTCTGCTGTCCCTGTCACATTTTTCTTTGACAGCGAAGGAAAACTTGTTGGGCAAGGTGTCATGGGTGCACGCGACAAGAGCGGCTGGGAAAAGGAACTGAAAGCACGCCTTGAAGCTGTTCATACAGCAGCACAGGAAAAGGACGCTGCTGCCACCCCAGAAAGCACGGAGGATTCTTCTGATGCAGCAGCGCAATAAAAAATTTATTGCCCCGCTTCTGTTGATGCTCAGCGCTGTCATGATGATATACGGGGCTTGGGACGGAGAAGCGGCAATCGTTCTTCGTAAGGCTACAAAAATTTGTCTCGAATGTATTGGAATTGGCTGATATGAAAAATCTAAGACTCTTTGTACAAGCATGCTTTGCAGCACTGACCAACGGCTATGTGCGCGGGTTTGCACAAGGTAAAATTTATGAAGGCTCCCTCAAGCTGCTCTGTGTTCCCGGGCTAAACTGTTATTCCTGCCCCGGTGCTGTTGGCTCATGTCCCATTGGTTCTCTGCAAGCGGTACTGGGCAGCCGCGGACGTCAATTTTCTTTCTACGCACTTGGTTTCCTGATTGCATTTGGCGCATTTTTCGGACGTTTTGTATGTGGCTGGCTGTGCCCTTTTGGACTGCTCCAAGATTTGCTTCATAAGATTCCATTCCCCAAAAAAATGAAAAAACTTCCCGGTGACCGTTTTCTGCTTTGCATCAAATATCTGCTTTTGATTTTCTTTGTCATTCTATTCCCCATCTTTCTTGTAAATCCACTTGGTATGGGCGACCCCACTTTCTGTAAGTATATCTGCCCTGCCGGTATCTTATTTGGAGGAATCCCGCTTTCCGTAGCAGATGAAGGAATTCGTGCCGCTGCGGGCAATCTATTCCTGTGGAAATCGGGCATTTTGATTGTCGTTATCCTTGGCAGCATCATCGTATATCGTCCATTTTGCCGTTATCTATGCCCATTGGGTGCAATTTATGGACTGTTTAACCCCATCGCCATGCTGCGCTACGAGGTAGACCAATCCAAATGTATCGACTGCGGCAAATGCAAATCGGTTTGCCCGATGGATATCGACCTGCACAAGGAGCCAAACAGTCGTTTGTGTGTGCGCTGCGGAAAATGTAAACAAGGCTGTCCTACCGGCGCAATCATCAACCCGGTTCTGCAAACCATGCACAAATACCGTTCCTATCATACAGAAAAACAGGAGGACTAATCAGTCCTCCTGTTTTTGGCTTTTTCTCAAAAAATTGTAAAATGGTGATCCTTTGATAAAGTGCATACAAAGAAATAACATGTAACTCTCTGTTCTTTTATTGTAATTTACACAGAAAAACAATATTAGGCAATACGCATAAAATATATTGAATATTTCATTGCATATTGACAATTATGTAAATTTTTTTATAGAAATTGGTAAATATTCTCCATATTTTTTCAAATTACTTTCCTTTAATATAGAAGACAGAATCGGATAGGGAGAATATATCAGAATAGGAGGAATAAACATGAATCTATTTCACACAATCCAAAAGATCAGTGCATGCACACTCTGCGCAGCGATGTTGCTTAATCCGATTTCCCCCGCATTTGCAATCTCGAATTTATTGATCGAAAAACAAACCTCTCCCAATCCTGAAAATACCCCTGCTGCCGCTCTACCTAACCCAGAACACAATCCTGCTCACAAGACAACTCCCATGGTAAATTTGGCTTTGGGAGTCACTTCCATTACTTCCAGCAATGAACAGAAAACTTCACTAAAGCATTTGCTCACAGACGGCGATAAATACTACTTGCAGCACAACAATACTGCCAACAAAATTGAAAATAAATGGGAGGAACACCGAGAGCAAGGTACAACTATCCATTCCAAATCCGGTTGGATTCAAGTGGATTTGGGGAATTCCTATCCCATTGAGGTTATCAATCTGAAACGTCAGGTCTACAAAAGCGAACCGAAAAATATAGATTTTTCGTCAAGCGGAGCTACACATACCCGTATTGACGGGCAAACCATCACATACCAAAAAACAGCTATTGTGATTGGAGATAAGCCCGATTTATCTGACGGTCAGGTCATCTATTACCAAGAGGGAGCATCTCTGCCTGATGGTGTACAAGCCCCTTCCACTGCTTCTCCTACCTATCCAGAAGCTATGGGTGGTCAATGGTTTTATATGGATTTATCGAACAATGGTGGGCTCGGTACAACCGAACTTGGAAACACAAAAAATGCACGATATATCCGTGTTTATACCGAAAACCCTGAAGCAGAGCAACTCAAATTTATGGAACTTGGCATCTACGGGTATCAGGATATGCAGAGCATTCAAAAACCTCACCAACGTCGTATCATCAACAACGAACACCCACTTCTAATTGGTACAGCCTATTCCAACGACACCTATGCAATCGGTCAAGACAGTGAACCTGAATTGCAAGGATATAATACCATTTCCGGGCGTTGCCAAGCAATTCCAAAAGATTTACAAGAAAACTTCACTATGCTTCTTCACACAAATAATCTGAGACAATTCTCTCCGGAGCACATTTCTCAAGCTAATATGCAGGCATATTTCGAGCACGGATTGCAAATCTGTTATGAAAATAACACAGGTGCTCTCTTGCTAGGTATTAGTGCTTCAGCAACACCTGGCGGTGCACACTGGTATGTACAACGTGATTTGGATTACGGCTGGCTAGATCTCATGTATCGTATGTATCCCAATTTAGAAGGTACACTCAATACCGAAAATTACTGGTCTGGTTCTCCAGATGCTGTTGCCCAAAATAGTGCCAAACAATTGGAACTGGCAAAAAAATATGGTGGATATTTTGTTTGGGCAGATCAAGATCACGGCGGATATGTAGAAAACGCCTTTATCAATCCGAAATGGAAAGAGGCGCTTACCAAATACGGAGACTCCTGCTACATGATTTACAAAAATACCAGCGCCGGCAATGATGACCTGAAAACCGCCAGCTATCATCAAGGCAGCTGGCTTGCAGGATATACCGCTGGGTGGGGTATGCTTTCTGACACTTGGTTCTGGAGCAATAAGGGATTTGCAAAATTATATGAACAGAAAGACGAAAAGAAAACCTCCGTTTGGCAAAGCATCTGCGGTGCACCGGAATCTCTAATTGGTGCGCAGATGATTAGCACCTATTTAGGTGGTGGTGTTATTTACACATTCGAATTTCCAGAAATTGTATATGGGTGTAAAAACACGAATAGTCCTGCTTTTACCCATGTAATTTCCAAGCTTTTTTCGCATTTCAAAGAAAATCCTGCCCCAAGCAGAAAACAAATTTTAGATGAAACCAAAGTGATTCTGTATGGCAATGTAAAAAAAGATTTCTATACTTCGACAACAGGAGAACAAACTGGTATCAATATATACCAAACCGGACGCTATGGCATAATACCTGTTGTTCTTCCTGTAGAATCTAAGGGAGAGTTTGAAAACCGCATGCAAACAGAATTTTCAAAACTTGACCTGCATACTGCTCCTAACATCATAGAGACAGACTCTTCACTGCTTGCTGAGGATTCTGCTGCACAATACTTCAAAACGCTTTATAAAAAAGAATATGACGGAACCGCCTTTGCAGATAAACTCTCTGATGAAAAGCATGGAGATATTTGGTATGTTTACAACAATTCGTTAAATACCAATACCCAGCAGTTTGCCACACTGCCTTTGGAAAGCGAAAAAGGTGCACAAATCACAGCTACACTTGAACCACACACATATTTTTATCTCCGTGAACAAGAGGACACATTAAATTTACACCTGAATAATTACCGAGTTGACAAGAATCAGTGGGTCTTTGATAATCCACAAAATTGGGATTGGTCAGGCAGCTTCGCACCCGGTCAGGGTGTATTAGCAGGTAAAAAATCTGTATATGATTACATGTGTACCTATAATGTTGTGAATGCAGACACTTCGAAGGGAGAAAACTCCCCTGCTGATAACACATTGCGCTCGACAACCTTCACGCTATCTAAACTCACGCAAGAGCCTGTTATACGCATGGTTGACGGGCAACAACCCGACACCGATGGTAAGCAGCAGCACCGTCCCCCTACTGTAATATTTGATGCGAAAACAGGAACCGCCACAATTACTCTCACAAGCAATGGCTGGGGCAATTATGAAATCAGCAACCTGCACTATACAGCAGATGATTCCTCTGTCCCAGAGAAAGAAACGAATTTTGCGCTTCATCGTTCTGTAAATTATTCTGCGCCACCAAGTGAGGAAAGCCGCGCTTCTTATATGGTGGACGGACAGGCAATACGAGCAGATGATTACTCCGACCCTGGTGGAAATGCTGGTGGTGCACATTGGGCACAAATCGACTTTGGACAAATACAAAAGATTCGCGAGGTCAAAATGCTGCGCTATTGGGGAGATTCTCGTGAATACCGAGATACCGTAATTCTGTTATCTGAAAATGAAAATTTTCCAGCCGATCAAACGCTCGTTTTATGGAACAGCAATCGTGATGAAAATCGCAAATGGCCTGGCAATGGTAACGGACAAACAGGCTCTCACAGTCTTCCCATCGGCACCGATCCCTTGTATAAAGAACAGGAATTTTCCAACAAAGACGGAGGCAGACAATTCTCTGTATCTGGAGAAAATGTGAAATGGCTAGATGGAGATTCTCAGCGTGCCTTACCACAGGAGGGCGAGATGTTCGATGCCCGGTATGTGCGGATTTACATGAATGGTAATACGGTCGGAAATACCAATCATATCGTGGAACTGATGGTCAACGGTATCTCCGATAAACAAACTGAAGACCTTTCATAAGCCGTATAACACTTTCAAGTCTTTGAATCGCTGGTGAAAGTCGTATTCATCACGATGTTTTCCTCTCATTTTTACCTTTATATTCTTTGAAAAATACTTCATCAACAAAAAATGCTTGCAATCTGTACATAAAACAGATTGCAAGCATTTAATTTTTCTAAGTATTCTTAATTTATTGCACAGACTCCAACAAATCATTTTTGACACGCCAAAGCTTTTCTGAATAATCCACATAATATGTCTGTGGATTCTCAAAGCGCCGAATCTGTTCCCATAAGGTTTCAATCTGTTCGCTGCAATATCGGCGCACTTCTTCAATTGGCGGACATTCATAGACACGGTTTCCCTTGTCAAACAGCTGCACCTGCAACGGCTTTATCACATAATCTGTTACGATTTTCTTTTTCCATGTATGGATTGGGTGGAACAGCATATATGGCTGGTCTGTATTGATGACCTCATCGTGCAGTGTCAAAACATCGCCGAGCGCCTTACCGGTCAGCTTATCAAAGAAACGATACACCTTTTTGAAGTGCGGTGTTGTAATTTTTTCCACATTTTCAGAGACCTTAATTTTTGGAACAATGTCTCCCTGCTCATTATCCACAGCAACCAGCTTATAAACGCCGCCAAAAACCGGCTCTGACTTCGAGGTAATCAAGCGCTCTCCAATGCCAAAGGAGTCAATCTTCGCTCCCTGCCCAATGAGGTCACGCACCAAATACTCGTCCAAGGAATTCGATGCCATGATTTGCATATCCGGATAGCCTGCTTCGTCGAGCATTTCCCGCGCCTTAATCGACAGATATGCAATATCACCGGAATCAAGGCGAATCCCCTTCGGGCGAATTCCCATCGGGGCAAGCACCTCATTCGCCACGCGAATGGCATTGGGTACGCCTGACTTCAATACATTATAAGTATCCACAAGAAATACACAGTTGTCTGGATAGATTTCCGCATAGGAACGGAAGGCATCATACTCACTATCAAACATCTGTACCCAAGAATGTGCCATTGTGCCGCCTGCCGGAATCCGATAATCACGGTCTGCAAGCACACAGGCTGTTCCCTGACAGCCACCGATATACGCGGCACGTGCACCATATACCGCGCCGTCATATCCCTGTGCACGACGCGAACCAAACTCCAGCACGGTACGCCCCTGCGCCGCACGTGTAATCCGGCTTGCCTTTGTAGCAATGAGGGTTTGATGATTGATGGTCAGTAAAATCATGGTTTCCACAAACTGCGCCTGCACCATGGGACCTGCTACGGTCACAATCGGTTCGCCTGGGAAAATGGGTGTACCTTCCGGCACAGCCCATACATCACATTCAAACTTAAAATTTCTCAAATACTCCAAAAATTTCTCGCTGAAACAGCCGCGTTCACGCAAATATGTAATATCATCTTCTGTAAAATGCAGATTCTCAAAATAATGTACGAGCTGTTCTACGCCTGCCATAACTGCATAACCGCCGCCATCTGGCACACGGCGAAAAAACATATCAAAATATGCACGGCGATTGCCCATGCCCTTTTCCAAATATCCGTTCGCCATTGTAAACTCATAGAAGTCCGTGAGCATGGTCAAATTCTTATCATGAATCATAAGTTTCTATCCCCTTATTTATGAAAGAGGCGTCCGCTTTCGGGCGCCCATCGAATCAGATATACTGTTATTTTATCCCCATTATCCCAAAATATCAAGCAATTTATTTCATTTTTCGCAGAGATTTCAAAGTGTTTTTCCGATATCCCGGTCATGCAGAGTATGTATATTTATTCATTATATAAAATATTTATAAAATTATTCTTGCATTGTTACAATCTAAGGTGTATAATAATGCCATATTAAAAAACAACTGGTTTTGGAGGAACTACGCAGATGGAAAAGAAATATAACAAAGTCGTTCTCGCATATTCGGGTGGTCTTGATACCTCCGTTCTCATTCCTTGGCTCAAAGAGCATTATGGCTGTGAAGTCATTGCGGTTTCCGGCAATGTTGGTCAGGGCACGGAGCTGGACGGTCTGGAGGAAAAAGCACTCAAGACGGGTGCTTCCAAGCTCTACATCGAGGATTTGACGAAAGAATTTGTAGATGATTTCATCATACCAACCATGCAGGCTGGCGCAGCTTATGAGCAATATTTGCTGGGTACCTCCTTCGCAAGACCAATCATTGCAAAGCGCATTGTAGAAATCGCCCTCCAAGAAGGGGCTGATGCAATTTGTCACGGCTGCACCGGTAAGGGCAATGATCAGGTGCGCTTTGAACTTGCAATCAAGGCATTTGCCCCCAACATGGACGTCATCGCACCTTGGCGGTTCTGGGAGCTTAACAGCCGTGAAAAGGAAATCGAATATGCAGAAAAGCATCATATTCCGTTGAAAATCAACAAAGAAACCAACTATTCCAAGGATAAGAATCTGTGGCATTTATCTCACGAGGGCCTGGATCTCGAAGACCCTGCAAACGAAGCTCCGCTCAACAAACCCGGTTTTCTGGAGCTTGGCGTTTCTCCGGAGCAGGCACCGGACGTGCCAACCTATGTCACGATTCACTTTGAAAAGGGTATCCCCACCGCAGTCAACGGCGAAACGATGGACTCTGTAAAGCTCATTGAAACCCTCAACAAGCTGGGCGGTGAAAATGGGTGCGGTATTCTGGATATCGTCGAGAATCGTCTGGTGGGCATGAAGTCCAGAGGTGTCTATGAGACACCGGGCGGCGCGGTTCTGTATGCCGCACACCAGAAGCTTGAGGAAATTACGCTGGACAAGGAAACCCAGCATTACAAGCAGCAGCTCGCTCTCAAGTTTGCCGACCTCGTTTACAATGGTCAATGGTATACTCCTCTGCGCAAAGCGATGAGTGCCTTTGTCACCGAAACACAGCAAACCGTCACAGGCGATGTCAAGCTCAAGCTGTATAAGGGCAATATCCTGCCGGCATCTGTGACTTCTCCATACAGCCTGTATTCCGAAGACATTGCAACCTTCGGCGAAGATGACTCCTACGATCAGGCAGATTCCGCCGGATTCATCAACCTGTTTGGTCTGCCGCTCAAGGTTCGTGCAATGAATGACCTTGCACTTCAGGATAAGACCGGTGCAGGCTTCCCCTCTGTAGAGTAATTCCATACACGGGGCGACTATTTTTGCCCCGTGTATTCTTTTATCCAATCATCGAATCCATCAGAAACGAGGACTTTTCAACTATGGCTAAAATGTGGGCAGGACGGTTCCAAAAGGAAACCGATGCTGTTGTAAATGATTTTAATTCTTCGGTTATGTTTGACTGCCGTATGTATGCAGAAGATATTCAAGGCTCTATTGCACATGCAACCATGCTCGGACAGCAGGGCATTATTCCATCTGATGATGTATCCAAAATCATCAGCGGGCTTCAGGAAATCCTCTCAGATATCGAGGACGGGAAAATCGAATTTTCTCCTGCACGTTATGAAGATATTCACATGGCAAATGAGCAGCTGCTGACTGAACGCATTGGAGATGCGGGCAAACGTCTGCATACCGCACGCTCTCGCAATGATCAAGTTGCGCTGGATATGCGTCTGTATGTCCGCCGGGAAATCCAAGAAATCCGTACTTTGGTGCTGCATTTTATGCAAGTGCTTTGTGACGTTGCATCGCAGCACGTAAAAACAGTCATGCCAGGCTATACCCATTTACAGCGTGCACAGCCGATTACCTTTGCCCATCATCTCATGGCGTATGCCAATATGTTCAAGCGTGATGTGCGCCGGCTGGACGACTGCCTGCACGGTATGGACGCGCTCCCATTAGGCTCTGGCGCACTGGCAGGCACAACCTATCCCATCGACCGCACCCTAACTGCTGACCTTCTGGGATTTTCCACTGTTATGGACAATTCCCTTGATGGGGTATCTGACCGTGATTACTGCATTGAGCTATGCTCTGCGCTTTCTATCCTGATGATGCACCTTTCCCGTCTCTCCGAGGAAGTGATTGCGTGGTGCTCTTGGGAATTTAAGTTCATTGAGCTGGACGACGCCTACTCCACCGGCTCGTCTATCATGCCGCAAAAGAAAAATCCGGATATCTGTGAATTGATTCGCGGAAAAACCGGACGCGTCTACGGTGCACTCACGACGCTCCTAACCTTTATGAAGGCAATTCCGCTCGCCTATAACAAGGATATGCAGGAGGATAAGGAAGCAACCTTTGAGGCAATTGATACCGTAAAAAATTGTCTCAAGGTGATTGCTCCCATGTTCCAGACCATGACTGTGCTCACACAAAATATGGAAAATGCCGCAAAGCGCGGCTTTATCAACGCCACAGACTGTGCCGACTATCTCACCAAAAAGGGCGTTCCCTTCCGCGATGCCTACAAAGCAACCGGTACCTTGGTACATTACTGCATCGAGCATGAAAAAACGCTGGATACCCTGTCTCTTGACGAATACAAGGCAGTTTCCCCGCTCTTTGAGCCGGACATTTATCACGCCATTGACCTTGTAACCTGTGTACAGGAACGCCGCTCCTTGGGCGGGCCTGCACCGGAGGAGGTCTGCCGGCAAATCCATGTGATACAGGACTTTCTTGGTGCACAGGGAGGCAATGCCTAATGCGTCCCAAAATCTATATCGATGGCAAGGAAGGCACAACCGGTCTGCAAATCTATGAACGTCTGGGTGCACGCGATGACTTAGATCTTCTGCTCATTTCCCCGGATAAGCGCAAAGATTTAGAGGAGCGCCGCCGTTTTCTCAACGCCGCCGACATCGTATTCCTTTGTCTGCCTGACGCAGCGGCACGCGAAGCCGTGTCTCTCATCGAAAATCCTCACACTCGTGTGATTGATGCCTCAACCGCCCATCGTACTGCGGCAGACTGGACATACGGCTTTGCTGAGCTTTCCCCTGCACATCGTACCGCAATCCAGCAGGCAGACCGCGTTGCAAATCCGGGCTGCCATGCAACCGGCTTTATTTCGATTGTCTATCCGCTGGTTTCTTCGGGTCTGCTTTCCAGAGATACCGCTTTGACCTGTTTTTCACTGACAGGTTATTCCGGCGGCGGCAAGAACATGATTGCCTCTTATGAAGCACAGGAGAAGTCCGCCGACCTCTATGCGCCGCGCATTTATGGACTGCATTTGCAGCATAAGCATTTACCGGAAATGCAGACCGTTTGTGCACTCACACAGCCCCCTGTATTCTGTCCCGTGGTCGATGACTATTATAAGGGAATGGCAACCACCGTCAGCCTTCCCAATATGGATGCAGAAGCGGTTTGGGAGCAGCTCTCTGCTCACTATGCAGGACAGTCTCTCGTCTCCGTTGCCCCGCTGTCTGCGGAGCTATCTATGCTCTCTGCCAACACGTTTGCAGGGCGTGACAGCCTCACCCTTTATGTCAATGGACATCAAACACAGACCATCGTCACCGCACTCTTTGACAACCTCGGCAAGGGAGCCTCTGGTGCGGCGGTTCAAAATATGAATTTAATGCTCGGCTTGGAGGAAACCACTGGGCTGACGCGATAGAAGGAGAATCCATTTCCCATGTATGAAATCATTTCTGGCGGTGTGACCGCTGCACAAGGCTTTTCTGCCGGTGCAACCTGCTGTGGAATCAAAGCATCTTCCACAAAAAATGATACTGCCATCATCTATTCCGAAGCTGTCTGCACCGCAGCGGCAGTCTATACCAAAAACCGCGTACAGGCAGCTCCCATTCAAGTCACCCGAGAACATCTCACCAATCAGCAGGCACAGGCAATCATTGTCAATTCCGGCAACGCGAATGCGTGTGCACCAGATGGGCTTCAAAATGCCTATCGTGAATCAGCCGCCTGCGCAAAGCTGCTCGGGATACCGGAAACAGATGTCATCGTCTGTTCCACAGGCGTAATCGGGCAGCGGCTCAACATCGAATGTATTGAGGAAAAGCTCGGTACGCTCACCCTATCCCGCGACGGTTCTGATGCCGCTGCCAATGCCATTATGACAACAGACACCATGGAAAAGTCCACCGCCGTCTCTTTCTCTGTCAACGGAACGACCTGCCATCTGGGGGGCATCTGTAAAGGCTCCGGCATGATTCACCCCAATATGGGCACCATGCTATGCTTCCTCACCACAGACTGTGCCATTGACGGAACTGTACTGCAAACGCTGCTTACCAAAGCCGTTCAAAAATCCTTCAACCGCGTTTCGGTAGACGGAGACACCTCCACCAATGATACCTGCTGTATTCTGGCAAACGGACTGGCAGGAAATCCGCCCATTCAAACTGCGGAAGATGCTGCTTCCTTCTATGAGGCGCTGGAAGCTGTGTGCATCATTCTGGCACGTAAAATCGCAGCGGACGGTGAAGGGGCATCGCGTCTCATCACCTGTACGGTCTCAGGTGCATGCAATGAAGCTGCTGCCGAAGGACTTGCCAAGGCGGTCTGTAAATCTGCACTCGTGAAAGCTGCGATGTTTGGCGCTGATGCAAATTGGGGACGTATTTTATGTGCCATGGGCTACTCCGGCGAGTCCTTTCACCCGGAAACCGTTCGGATTGCCTTTTGTTCACGTGCCGGAACGATTCCTGTATGTGAGTCCGGACGCGCACTGGATTTTGACGAAGCACTTGCCAAACAAATCCTGTCGGAAGAAGAAGTCACAATTGACATTACCCTCGATGACGGCAATAGCTCTGTCACTGCATGGGGCTGTGACCTGACCTATGACTATGTAAAAATCAATGGCGATTATCGTACCTAAGGAGCAGTTATGAATACATTTGATCCCGCAGCAAACGCGAATGTTTTGGTGGAGGCACTCCCCTATATCCAAGAATATTACGGACAGACCGTTGTCATCAAATATGGCGGCAACGCAATGATAAACGAAGCACTCAAAGACGCTGTCATTCATGATATCGTGCTGCTGTCTTTGGTTGGCGTGCGTGTTGTTGTGGTGCACGGCGGCGGTCCGGAAATCTCGGAAATGCTCAAAAAAATCGGGAAAGAATCTCGTTTTGTCAATGGTCTGCGCTATACAGACCGCGAAACCATGGATATTGTGCAAATGATTCTATGCGGCAAGGTCAACAAGGACCTTGTGACACTCCTTCAGCATGCAGGGGGACAGGGTATCGGTCTTGGCGGCATGGACGGTGGACTTTTCTGTGCCAAACGGCTGACAGATGAACAGCATACCGATTACGGTTATGTGGGCGATATCGTTTCTGTCAATCCACAGCCTGTCATTGATGTACTCAGCAAAGGATATATTCCTGTGGTTTCCACCGTTGCACAGGGCATTGATGAGGATACCAACTATAATATCAATGCAGATACCGCTGCCGCAAAGCTTGCAATCGCACTGGGCGCAAAAAAACTCATTCTGCTCACCGATGTACGTGGTCTTTTGCGTGACCCCAGCGATGAAAGCACTCTACTGACCCGTCTGAAGGTCTCTGAGGTTCCGGCACTGATTAAGGAGGGTATCATTTCTGGTGGTATGATTCCCAAGGTAGACTGCTGTGTTGAGGCAATTCGCAAAGGGGTCGAGCGTGCCAATATTCAGGACGGTCGGGTCAAACACTCTATTTTGATTGAGCTTTTGAGTGATGCCGGTGTTGGCACCATGTTTATCTAAAATTTTGGGGGATTTCCTTATGACTTATCAGCAACTAAAAGCAGAAGAAGAACAATACGTGATGCAGACCTATGGACGGTTTCCGATTGCCCTTGACCACGGTCAAGGGTCTGCCCTTTGGGATATAGCGGGTAAGCGCTATATAGATTTAACCTCTGGAATCGGCGTCAACTGTCTGGGATACAATCACCCCACCCTGACACAGGCGCTGGAAACACAGCTCCATAAGCTCATGCACGTTTCCAACCTGTTCACCACAGCGCCCATGGTGCAAACTGCAAAAACACTGGTCACCTCAACCGGTATGGGTAAGGTTTTCTTTTCCAACTCCGGCGCAGAAGCAAACGAAGGTGCAATCAAGCTTGCCCGCAAATATTCCTTTGATAAATATGGTGCTGGCAGACACAAAATCATTACCCTTTGGAATTCCTTTCATGGACGTACCATCACAACCTTAAAGGCAACCGGTCAAACCCGTTTTCATGATTTCTTTTTTCCCTTTCCTGAGGGATTTGATTATGTAGCTTCGGGAAATCTTGCCGAGCTCGAATCCAAGATTGACAACAGCACCTGTGCCATTATGATGGAGCTGATTCAAGGAGAAGGCGGTGTCCTGCCGCAAGACCCCACGTTTGTAAAGGCGGTCGAAGCGCTGTGCCGGAAAAAGGATTTGCTGCTTATCATTGATGAAGTGCAAACCGGAATCGGGCGCACCGGCTCATTGTTCTGCTTCCAGCAATATGACATTCAACCGGATATCGTCACCATGGCAAAAGGACTCGGCGGAGGCGTTCCGATTGGTGCGGTCATGGCAGCAAAATCCTGTTGTGATGTGCTGACCGCTGGAACCCATGCAACCACTTTCGGCGGCTCTCCTGTCGTGTGTGCGGCTGCCAATGCCGTTCTATCCGTGGTAGGGAAGCCGGAATTTCTGGAGGAAGTTCGTCAAAAAGGTGATTATCTCAAACAGAAAATAGAAGCACTGCACGCCCCCATGATTGAAGGCGTGCGCGGCTTGGGGCTTATGCTGGGCATTATCGTTCCGGAAGGACAGCACATTGTACTGGCAAACAAGCTCATTGCACATGGCGTTCTCGCGCTGACTGCCGGAAAGAATGTCATTCGTCTGCTGCCTCCGCTGACCATTACATATGCCGAGCTTGATGAGGCACTCGCCATCATGAAAGCCGTATTCTGCGATGAATAGAAAGGATTTTATTTATGAAACACTTACTCAAGCTGCTCGACCTTTCCGCTGAGGAAATCATCTCAATCCTCGACCTTGCTGACCAGCTCAAATATGAAAAAAAGAATGGCATTGCACACCCACTGCTTGCCGGAAAATCACTGGGTATGATTTTTCAAAAATCCTCGACCCGTACCCGTGTTTCCTTTGAAACAGGTATGTATCAGTTGGGTGGTCAGGCACTGTTCCTGTCCTCTCGTGACCTGCAAATTGGACGCGGCGAACCGGTACAGGATACCGCCCGTGTCCTCTCCCGCTATCTGGACGGCATTATGATTCGTACCTTTGCACAGAAAGAGGTAGAGGACCTTGCTGCATACGGCTCCATTCCCATCATCAATGGACTGACCGATTTTGCACACCCCTGTCAGGTGCTGGCAGACCTGATGACCATTCGGGAAAAATATGCTTCTCTTGATGGGATTCATCTTGCCTATATCGGAGACGGCAACAACATGACAAACTCCCTGATTGTCGGCGGACTCAAGACCGGCATGAAAATTTCTGTTGCCTGTCCAGAGGGCTATCAGCCTGACCCCATCGTGCTGGAATTTGCAAAGGACAATCCAAACTTCACCTTGACGACCGACCCCATGCAGGCGGCGCAAAATGCAGATGTCGTCTATACCGATACATGGGCTTCCATGGGGCAGGAAAGCGAAAAGGAAGAACGTGCACGGATTTTCAAGGGCTATCAAATCAACGATACCCTGATGTCCGCCGCACGCGAAGGCGCTATGGTGCTGCACTGTCTGCCTGCATACCGCGGGCAGGAAATCACAGCCGAAGTATTTGAAGCACATGCAGACGAGCTGTTCGAAGAAGCAGAAAACCGCCTGCACGCACAAAAGGCAGTGCTTGTAAAGCTGTTGGGCGCATAATACGTGGATTCATCAAATTTCAAAACAAAAAGCTGTTCTCGGAAAATATCCTTGAACAGCTTTTTTGTTACAGCAAATTTTTGCGTTTCATAAAAATCCATGCACCGATACAGCCAATCACTGCAATAATCACAGGAACCCACCACCATGAGGCAAGCGGAAGCTGATTTCCCAAAATATTCATGCCATAAAAACCGAATATGATATTCGGAATGGTCATAAAAATGGTGATAATCGTCAGAACCTTCATAATGCTGTTCATATCATTGGATACAACCGAAGAATAGGCTTCTCTTGTACCATTGACGATGCTGGAATAAATCGTTGCCATCTCATTTGCCTGACGAATCTCAATGAGTGCATCTTCCAACAAGTCACGGTCGTCCTCATACAGCTTGAGGATACGTCCACGCAGCACCTTTTCCATCGTGACCTCATTGGACTTGAGCGATGCCGAAAAATAGACCAGCGACTTGGACAAGCCCAGCAAACGAAACAGCTCTTCATTTTTCAGAGATTCATATAAATGATTCTCAATATGGGTAAAATCCCGCTCAATCATACGCAGATTGCGCAGGAATAATCCGGCTACACGCAGCAGAATCTGGAGCACCAGTCTGGTACGAAGCGCCGTATGAATATCGCGCACCTTATTCTGTGCGATTCCGCGCAAAACCGCTGTATCCTGCAAACAAATTGTGATGACTGTGCTCGGAAGCACTACAATGCCCATAGGCAGGGTTCCAAAAATCTTGGACTCGTCCTGCTCAACATTACTTTCCTCGATGGTTGGAATATCGACAATCAGCAGGGTCTGTTCTTCCTCCACCTCGACACGGGAGCTTTCCTCTGGGTCGAGTGCTGCACGCAGAAAATCCTCCTCCACACCATGATTGTCTAAAATACATCGAATCTCCTCTGACGAGGGGCGTACCAAATTAATCCAGCAGCCGGTTTCAAAGGCTGGAATTTGCACCACACGCCCTGCGTCAGACTTGAAATATTCAATCATAAGCAAACCGCCTTTCTGCAGCGGTCAGCTCAAATCCATGACACGCTGCAAACCATATTCCCGTTTTCGACTCGGTTCAGGGCTCACAGCCCATCACTTCCTTTCTGATATCTGACAGATTTATGACGTGGCAAAAACAGCCCTGCTTCAGGGCTGTTTTTACACGCACAAAATCGTGTATTTTTTTAATTGTTGTGATTAAAGATATCAATGATTGCCTTAAAGGCATCATCTTCGATTTCTGCCTGTGTGGGGTGTGACATCTGTTGGGTATCCTGAGATACCTGCTGTTCTGCCTGCTGTGCGCGGAAAGGCGTTTGGAAGCCGCTCTGTGCTGCTCCAGCGGACACATTCTGTTGCCCGACAGGGGGTACGGCCTTGCCGTCTGGACCCTTTGCAGATTCTGGTACATTGTCAAAGCCGGTTGCAATGACAACCACACGCAGTTCATCATCCAAATCCTCATCAATGGACGCACCGAAGATAATATGGGCATCTGGGTGCGCAGCAGCCTGCACCATACCTGCTGCTGTCTCGATTTCCTCCAGACCAATATCCGCAGAGCCACTAATCGAAAGAATGATACCACGCGCATTGTCGATTGAGGTTTCGAGCAGCGGGCTGGAAATTGCCATCTGTGCTGCCTCAGAAGCCTTATCCTTGCCCGTTGCTGCACCCGTACCGATATGTGCAAATCCGGCGTCCTTCATCACCGAGGTTACGTCTGCAAAGTCCAGATTGATAAAGCCGGGTACCGTAATCAGCTCAGAAATATTTGCAACTGCCTGACGCAGAACATTATCTGCAATCTCAAACGCATTCTTAAAGGTGATTTTTTGTTCAGAAACAAACTTGAGGCGTTCATTTGGGATAATAACCAGAGAATCGACATTCTCACGCATATTTTCGATACCATAAAGCGCCTGCTCCAAGCGCTTTTTGCCTTCAAACGCAAAGGGACGTGTGACAACACCAATGGTCAGCATACCCATAGAACGCGCAATCTCGGCAACGACCGGCGCTGCACCAGTTCCTGTACCGCCGCCCATACCGGCAGTAATAAACACCATATGTGCACCTTCCAGCGCAGAGGCAATTTCGTCCTTGCTTTCCTCCGCTGCCTTCTGACCACGCATGGGATCAGAACCTGCTCCCTGTCCCTTTGTAATCTTCTCTCCGATTTGGATCTTAGTCGGTGCAGAAGAATATTGCAGTGCCTGCTTGTCCGTATTGATAGCGATGAATTCTACGCCTTGTATCCCATTAGAAATCATGCGGTTTACAGCATTATTGCCGCCGCCGCCAATACCAACTACTTTAATATTGACTACATTATCAAGTCCTGCTTCAAACTGAAATCCCATTTTGCCGTCCTCCGTATGTGTATTCGAAAAATTTTCCTTAGTTCCATATCTTGAAATCTGAATCGATTGCACAGTTTCTTAAAAAGAAGCGCACTGCCCCCATTTCTTTTCATTTTACCGCTTTTCCGGCTATTTGGCAAGATGTTGCCGCTCACTTTGTGAAAAAAACTTACTTTTCCACACGACAGCATCAGACATTATTCGCCAGATTCTTCTGTGTCCGCAGAATCCTCCTGCTTCTGTATGGTTTGATTGTATATCCGTTCAATATCCATCTGTCCACGCGCAGTCTTGAGTACATCTATGGCGGACAAATTGGTATTTGTAATGGCACGGTCCCCCAATGCAAGGTTGATAGAGCCTCGATCGGACGGGGTAAACTGATCCCCCTGAATGAGGGCATCGAGAATGGCGAGCTTGCGCGGCAGCTCGCCGGTGTCCCCCACACAGACGGCAAATCGTTCCTCATACAAAAACCAGATATTATCGGAATCCTGCAAATTATACAGCGTTGCTTTGCCGGCAAGTCCGGCCGTATCGAGTGCATTGGCAAGTATTTTCAAGTCCTCCACGGCCTGTATATTGTCGGCTGTCAGGGTTTGTCCTGCTTCTGCGCCGCTTGTGCGGATTCCCATGACCTGTGCAATCCCATTGGCTCCGCTCTGGTCGGTTCGCTCCAGTACCCGACAATTCTTATCCAGCACAAACCAGCCACCCTGAATTCCAT
Source organism: Butyricicoccus pullicaecorum (assembly GCA_018366195.1). Classification (GTDB taxonomy): domain Bacteria; phylum Bacillota; class Clostridia; order Oscillospirales; family Butyricicoccaceae; genus Butyricicoccus; species Butyricicoccus pullicaecorum_C. The sequence continues at coordinate 46,380 of JAGZIN010000006.1, forward strand.
TGACTGCTGCAATAGGCTTTGCCTCTTTGATATGTACAATGAGCTGATTCGGCATATCTCGTTCAATCCAAACACTTTCAAAATAAGGATACTGTGCCTGCAGCCGCTTCTCTGCGCCCTTTCTATCACAAAAAAAGAGATTGTCTCCCTGCTGTATCCCCAAAGCCTGCTCAATCTCATCGGCAGCATAGCGTGACAAGCCTTCTATTGCAATGGATTCCACTTGAAAGAAGGTCGTAAGCGCCAAAATGCCGCACACAAGGCTGAGAAAGACTGCCACCCATTTATACATTCGAGCACGTCTTTCCTTGCGCTTTATGACCTTACGCAAATGCAGCGAGCGTTCCCGCTCTGTTCGTCCGGGCGCCATTGGTCTGCGGCTGTTCTGCGGCTGCTGAGTCGGTGTCATTCGGGTTGTCTGACTCTGCGAGCCCGCTTTTCGCCTTTGCTCTGCCTGCGCCTGTCTAACCCGCTCCTGTCTGCCAGTATTCTGGGAACGCTGCACAGCGGATTCCTGCTGACCCGCACTGCTTCCTTCCTCTGGGGCAGCAAAACGATCCAGACCGGTCCGCGCCTGACGGGCGGACCGACCAGAATCTGTATGCACTTGCCGTTTTGCCATATTCAAACCTCACTGTTTCCGAATCACTGGGGCAGAACGGTTAAAATCTCTTGATAAATCTTTTCTCCTGCGTCCAGCTGTGCCAGCTTTGCCGCTGCCTTTCCCATGGCTTCCCGCTTTCTGTCATCTGCCAGCAGCCGTTCCGTCATGCTGAGCAGCTTTTCCGGCTTCGCTTCCTGCTCCAAAAGCACCTCACATGCCCCGGCATGCTCCAAAGCCCTTGCATTCTTTTCCTGATGATTTTCTGCAACATAAGGAGAGGGCACCATAATCGAAGCCCGTCCCAACGCACACAATTCTCCAATCGTTGCTGCTCCGGCACGGCAAATCACCAAATCCGCTGCCGCCATATAAGAAGCCATATCATAAATATATTCCGTGATTTCAACGGTACTGCCCTCTAAGACAGCCCCTCGCTCTCTTGCCATCTTTGGCAGCCATTGGAATGCCGCCGAGCCGGTTGCATGGATATGATGAAACGTGGTTCCCTTTTTGGTTTCCAACGCCAGCATACCTGCCATGTGCTCGTTCATATACTTTGCGCCCATCGAGCCCCAAAAGGACACCACAAACTTATCTTCCGGACGAAGCTTCAGCTTTTCACGTGCTTTTTCCCGCTCTGCAAATACAATCTCACCACGCACAGGGGAGCCTGTCAAAACAACCTTATCGCCTCCGCCGACCAGTTCCCGCGCCTCCTCAAAGCAAATCAGTACCTTATCCGCTTTTTTTGCCAGCATCTTCGTCGTAATGCCGGGATATGCATTGACCTCCAGCAGTACGGTGGGAATTCCGAGCTTTTGCGCAGCAGATACAATCGGGAAGGAAGCATATCCGCCGCAGCCAATCACGACATCGGGCTTCGCCTGCCGCAGCAGTTTTTTTGCCGTGCCAATGGAAGCCGCTGCCAACCGCAATGCATTGAGATTGTGTCCAATTGCAGCCGGACTCAGGGCGCGGCGCAGTCCCACAATTTCTATCGTGTCGAGCGGGTATCCCTCACGCGGTACCAACCGTGACTCAATCCCGCGGCTGGTACCTGCAAAGCGTACCTCCATATCCGAGCGTTTGCTTTCAAAATAGCGTGCAATGGCAAGCCCCGGTGTTACATGACCGCCTGTGCCGCCGCCAGTAATATACAGCTTCATAAATACTCTCCCTAGCCCCTGCGTTTTTCGCTGGGCAGCATATTGCGTGAAATATTCAAAAGGATACCCATTTCGCCCATCTGCATGATAAGTGCCGTGCCGCCATAGCTGAAGAACGGCAAGGAGGCACCTGTGACAGGAAACAATCCCGTGACAACCCAAAGATTTACCACAGTCTGAATTGCCAGCTTGGTTGCAATGCCGGTTGCTATCAGACATCCCATTTTATCCGGTGCATGAAAGGCAACATAATAACAGCGATAAATTAAGAAGGCAAACAGAAGAATCACAATGATTGCCCCAATAAATCCCATTTCCTCACACCACGCAGAAAAAATAAAATCATTCTGCGGTTCTGGTAAGTATAGATGTTTTTGGAGTCCCTGACCCAATCCACGCCCCCACAGACCGCCGGAGCCAATTGCAATTTGACTGTTGCCACCCTGCCAGCCATCGTGTCGAAAAATTTCAGCGGTTGCAAACGGGTCAAGCCAAGATTGAATCCGGGCATTTGCATAGCCCTGTGTCGTAATATACCAAGTACCCGCTGCGCCAAGAACCACGCCCAGCGGAATAAAATACCACACCTTCATGCCTGCTACAATCAAAATCGCAAGCCCAATGCCAAAGATAATAATGGTTGCTGATAAATGCGGTTCCAGATACAAAAGCCATGCAATCGCCATCAATGCACCAAAGAACGGCAGATTTCCTCGAATTTCCCGCACAGTATCTCCCATCTTCACTGCATAATAGGAAAACGAAATGATAACTGAGAGCTTCATCAGCTCAGAGGGCTGAAACTCACCCAAAATCGGTAAATTAATCCAGCGTCGGGCGCCATTGTGCACCACACCAATAAACGGAACCAGAATCAGCAAGACCAGACAAACGAGAAAAAATGGCTTTTGGAAGCGCAGATAAACATGATAATTTACATTGGACACCACAAGCATGCCGACAAAGCCCAAAATAGCATACAGCCCTTGCCTTGTGATGAAATACATGCCATTATCAAATTTGCTGATTGCCGTGGGATAGCTTGCGGAAAACAGCGCAATCAGTCCAACAGCTAACAGCAGTATGATTCCAAGCAGGGTACTGCTGTCCAGCCGCTGCGTGCGCGGCGCAATATGCTGCGGCTGCTGTTTCACCCGCTTGTTCTGGGGTGTTGCGATATTCATGCAGACTCCTTTCCAGCGGGCACGCAGCAGTCTATTAGAGTAACCACCAAGACAATAGACACATAATCACTGTGATTCCCGCAAATACAAACACGATTTTCTTTTCTCCCCAACCACACATTTCAAAATGGTGATGAATGGGTGCCATCTTAAACAAGCGTTTTCCATGGCTCAGCTTAAAATAGCCGACCTGTAAAACAACAGAAATCGTTTCCATGAGATAAATCAGTCCAACCGGCAGCAAAATGAGCGGCTGACCTGCTGCAAACGCAAGCCCTGCGACCGCGCCGCCCAAAAACAGGGAACCGGTGTCGCCCATAAATACCTTAGCCGGATTAAAATTATAAATCAAAAATGCGCAGAGAGCGCCAACCAAAGCCGCTGCAAAGACCGTTGCCCCCAAATTATGCCCCTTGTCATTGAGTGCCATGAAGAATACAGCGACCGGCAGAGTTACACTCGCCGCAAGGCCATCAATGCCATCGGTTAAATTGACTGCGTTATTTTCTGCCACGATGGTAAAGATTGCAAAAATGAGATAAACCACCCATGGCAGGGTCAGCGAAATACCAGTACCCGGAATCGGCAGCAGGATTCCCCCGCCTTCGACCATTGGCAGATCACCCGAAAGATGCAAAAGAGATACAAAGACCGCCGCAACCACAATTTGCAAAATCAATTTCTGTTTAGGGGTCAGTCCGGCATTTTCCTTCTTCTTGATTTTCGCCCAGTCATCTACAAAGCCAACGCAGCCATAGGCAACCGCCAAAAGCCATACGGAAAAAAAACTGCTGATTGCTGCAGCGCCGGACGAAAATACGCCTAAGAGCAGTCCGGTGATGCCCACCGCGACGGAAATGCCAATCATAAACATAAATCCGCCCATCGTTGGGGTATACTGCTTATTCATGTGCCATTTCGGACCAATTTCGAGAATTTTTTGTCCAAATTTCTGTTTTTGCAGCCACCGTATGAGGGGCTTACCGATGACAACTGTTACAGCAAATGCAATCACTGCTGCAATCAGAATGGTTTTCATAATTCAACTTCCTCCCCAAGGAACAATTTCAAAACATTCTCCATTTGCATAGAGCGGCTTCCCTTAAACAGCAGAACATCGCCTGACTGAGTCAGCGTTCGGAGTGCAGCAGCAAGCGTCTCGTGGCTGTCAAATCCCCAAATATTCGCTTCGTCCATGCCAGCCGCCTGTGCCCCTTCCCGCAGGTATTCTGTATTTTCTCCATAGGTCAGGAGCATATCTGCATACGCTGCTGCTGCGCGGCCTGCGCGCCGATGCCCCTCCGCCGCGTAGTCTCCAAGCTCTCCCATGCCGCCAAGTACAGCGATGTGGCGTGTGCCCTCCATCTCAGACATTGCCCGAAGTGCCGCCTCCATGGAGTCCGGACTTGCATTATAGCAATCCTCATAGATGGTAAAGCCGTTTTTCTCGTAGCATTTTTCACGCATTCCCACCGGACGGTATGCAGCCAAACCAGACGCAATCTCCTCGCCGTCCAATCCCAAAAGCCAGCCACAGGCTGCTGCTGCCAGTACATTCGTCACGTTATGTGTGCCCTGAGAAGCCACGGAAACCCTCTGAGTTCCCTCTGGCATGATAATGGTAAACTGCAATCGCCCCTCTTTGCAGGAAATCTCCTGTGCACGAAACATACATTCTGGATTTTGTGCGCCAAACCACACAACCCTTCCAAACAGCTGGTCACGCTGCTCCCACAGGAGCGGTTCATCGCCATTGAGAACCGCAATGCCGCCGCGGGCTGCAAGCCCTTCCAAAATTTCCATCTTTGCACGGCAAATCCCTTCTCTCGAGCCAAGAAACTCGATATGAGAGGTTCCAATCATGGTAATGACTGCCAGATTTGGCTGCCCACAGGCTGCCATGGCTGCAATTTCCCCAAAGCCGGACATTCCCATTTCAAAGACAACTGCTTCCGTCTCATGGGTCATCTCTAAGGCTGTAAAGGGCATGCCAATGGTATTATTGAGATTGCCCTGTGTTTTCAGGGTCTGATAGCGCTCAGACAACACTGCCGCAATCATCTCTTTGGTTGTCGTTTTGCCAACGGAACCTGTGACAGCGACCACCGGACAGTCAAACTGCATACGGTATCCCCCTGCCAAATCCAAGAGTGCCTGTCGTGTGTCCTGCACATAGAGCGCCGGTATCGGATAGGTTTCCTCTTTTCGGTGTGTGAGTACCGCTGCTGCACCATGCTCCACCGCCTGCTCTATAAAATCATGTCCGTCAAATCGTTCTCCCTGAATTGCGACAAACAAACTTCCCGGCTGTGCCTCACGCGCATCTCGTACAACCTTTGTAATGGTCGCGTCTGCCGTACAGATGCCTTTTGTCCATGTGGCTGCCTGAGAGAGGGTAAATGGCTCCATAAATGACTTCCCTTCTATCTCTGTTTTCAGCAAGCTTACAGCCTTTACAGGCATGCGGTACCGCTGTTACTTCTTGAAATACTCTGCAATAATTTCCCGTTCGTCCATGTGATGCTTGACATGGTTAATTTCCTGATAGGTTTCGTGTCCCTTACCCATGAGAACTACAACATCACCTGTTTTTGCAAGTGCCAGCGCATGGTGAATTGCCTGTACCCTGTCACAAATCACATCTACCGGAACCTTGGCGTCCTGCATACCTGCTAAAATATCATCAATAATTGCCTGTGGCTGCTCGGTGCGCGGATTATCCGAGGTTACAATACAATAATCTGCAAGCTCTGCCGCGATGCGTCCCATAATGGGGCGCTTGGTTTTATCACGATCTCCGCCGCAGCCAAAGAGCGCAATCACACGCCCCTTCGCAAATCCGCGCACGGTACGCAAAATATTGGATACCCCGTCCGGTGCATGGGCATAGTCGATGAGCACGGTATAATCGGTGTCTGTCGGCACAACCTCCGCGCGGCCCGAAACGCCCTGTGCACTTGACAGCGCCTGTGCACAGTCCTCAATCGAAATGCCCAGTGTGAGACAAGCTCCCATGGCTGCCAGCGCATTTTCCACAGAGAACAGCCCAGGAATCCCCAAAGAAACCCGTGCAATTCCGCCCTTTTCTGCCGCTACAAAGTCCACACCAGAAGCACCCAACACAATATTCTTAGCAGACAAATCTGCGGCGTCCTTCTGTGCCGAAAAGGTCATACAGGGACACTTGGCATCTGCCAGCATTTTCTCAGCTGCGGGGTCATCGAAATTGATGACTCCCTGATTGCTCATCTGGAACAATTTTGCTTTCGCCTCACGATAGGCTTCCATCGTTTTATGGAAGTCCAAATGGTCCTGTGTGAGATTGGTAAATACACCGGTTTCAAAGTGCACCCCGCGCACACGGTCAAGGACTAAGGAATGGGAAGACACCTCCATCACACAATGCGTGCAGCCTGCCTCTGCCATGCGTGCCAGCAATGCCTGAAGTTCGTAGGATTCCGGTGTGGTGCGTTCGGTTGGAATCACCTGTTCCCCAATCATGTTCTGATTGGTTCCGATGAGCCCTACCCGAAAGCCCTGACATTCCAAAATGTGCTTGATGAGTGTTGTTGTAGTCGTTTTGCCATTGGTTCCCGTGACACCAATCATTTTGAGCTTTGCAGATGGGTGTCCAAAGCGATTGCCTGCAATATCCGCCAGAGCCGCACGGGTATCGGCAACAACAATTGCCGGAATGCCCTTTCCTGCCTCCTGACACACCACAGCAGCAGCTCCCTTTTTGAGTGCCATTCCGATATACTCATGTCCGTCGGCGGCAAAGCCCCGAATTGCAACAAACAAGTCGCCCGGCTCTACCGCTCTGGAATCGTAACGCACCTCTCGAATCTCGGTGTCGAAATCCACTGCACTGGAGAGCACTGGAATATCTTGTAATAAATCACGCAGTTTCATACTGGTAAGCCTCTTTTCTTTTCATTAGCGGTCACTTACGCCCTCTGTATTGGAGAACTCGACCTCGATTACAGTGCCAACGGATACCTTACTTCCGGCTGCCGGATTTTGTTTGATGGCATTGGTCTGCCAGTTATACTTATTGCTTGCTACGCCTGTGCGCCGTACATACAGATTCCTGCTTTCCAGCATAGACTCCACTTCTTCCGGAGAACGTCCAATGAGACGCGGCACCGTAACAGGCTCGGTTGTCTTAGTGCGCTCACCGAGATAAATAATCATCTCACTGCCTACGGGAATCTTCTGTCCGGCACTTGGAACCTGATCGCCTACGGTATCCCCCTCTCCGAGGAAACGGCACTCCAGCTCTGCACGTTCTGCTGCCGCCTTCGCGTCCTCCTTCGTCATGCCAATGACACGAGGGGTACTCATCTCCCGCCGGTCGGTTTCGGTCTCATCATAGATTGGCTCTGTGCTCAAATATTGCAGCACTTCATTCATCACACGTCCGACGACTGGTGCCGCAATCGCGCCGCCGCCATGAGGTGCCGAATACGGCAAATCTGAAATGATAATGAGAACAGCAATTTGCGGGTCGTCCATAGGCGCAACACCAACAAAAGATGCCGTATAACGCTGCTTGTCAAGTGGTGTGCCCGGCAAAGACAGCTCCGAGGTCGCGGTCTTACCGCCAATGCGGAAGCCTGCAACATAAGCGTTCTGTCCGGTTCCTTCCGAAACGACCTTCTCCATTGCCTCCCGCATATAGGCAGAAGTCTCTGCGGAGACAACCTGACGCTTGATTTCAGGCTCTATTACCTGCTTTACCGTGCCATCTGCATTCAAAACCTCTTTTACAATATGCGGCTTTTTGAGCTTTCCGTCATCTACAATGGCACAAACCGTAGACAGCATTTGAATGGGGGACACCTTAAAGCGCTGACCGAACGATGTGGTCGCCAACGTACTCTTTGTTTTGCGCAGGGCTTCCAGACTATGCATATCCGATGAAACTGTATCGCGTTCGCCCGGCAAATCAATTCCAGTACGGTCCAGCAGACCAAAGGCATCGAAATACTGATAAAACTTATCCGCACCCAGCTGGAATGCAATGTTCATCATCGCGACGTTACAAGAATTCTTGAGCGCTTCGGTCAAGGTTTGCTGACCGTGACCAGCAATCTTATGGCATTTGATGGTGGTTTCCGAATCCACCTTCAGCGCACCGCTGCAAAAGAATGTGCTGTTTGCATCGACTGCATGCTCCTCATACGCCGCAGCCACTGTCAAAAGCTTAAACGCAGAGCCCGGTTCATATTTGTCTGTTACCGGCTTGATTTTCCACATATCGTTGAGAGATGTGGTGCGGATTTCCGTCAAAATAGAAATCAGGTCTTTATCGTCCTGCATTTCCTGTGTCAAATTTTTAGAACCACCACTTTTGAACCATTCATCGTCCGGAAGCCGTGTGGTATCCATTTCTTTTTCGGTCAATTTCTCGGTCAGCTGCTCCTTCATCGAAGCAATCTGCTGTTCATTTGTAATACTGTTGGGTGTATTGGGGTCAAAATCCGGCAGCTCGGCAAGCGCCAGCAGTTCCCCTGTTTTTACGTCCATAACGATACCGGAAACGCCGCCGCGTGCTTTCGGGTTATCTGCAAGTGCAGTTTCGAGCTGCTTTTCCAGCGTTTCCTGAATGGTAGAGTCAATGGTGAGTACAACAGAGTTGCCATCTTGTGCCGGTACATACTGCTCTGCCTCCACAGGAAGTTCTCCGCCAGAGGAGTTTGCTGCCCGCACAATACGTCCGGCAGAGCCGGCAAGCTCGGCTTCATACTGCCGCTCGATTCCCCACTGCCCAACCGGATTTTCACTTTCTGTCATAAAGCCGATTGCCTGAGAGGCAAAAGCGCCCATCGGGTAATACCGGTGATAGTCATCGACAAATCCAATGAGACTGCCATAGACAAAGGCTTCGTCCGAATAACTTCCCGCCCCATCATTGGCGCGAATCCGCTTTGTATCCTCATCATACGCGTTTTTGGCTTTTTTGATTTCTTCACGCAGGCGGTCAGCAACCTCTTTTTCCACACCGAACGCAATGCTCAGACCGCCTTTTTTGGTATCTTGTGCTTTTTTTAGTACCGTTTCGTACTCAATGCCCAAAACATCAGACAGCAGCCTTGCAACGCGCTCCTGCTGCTGCTCCACCGGGATATTCAGCCCTTTTTCCAAAGAGTTGACATTATCCTTGCTGACGAACTGACTTGGATAAATTTCCACACGTTCCGTACTTGCAGAAACCGCAAGTTCGGTCATATTGCTGTCATAGATTGTGCCGCGCTTTGGCTGCAAAATCGTATCTCTTGTTTGCAGAGAGCTGGCTCTGGTATTATAATACTCAAACCGATAAATTTGCATCCAAGCCAAGCGCACAGCAACTGCGGAAAAGCCAATCAAGCAGGCAAGCGATGCCATCACCGCCATACGGCGCTGCATTTCCTTGCCGGGACCTTTTATGGACATAAGCGTAATTCCTCCGTCAAATTCAGAAAAAAAGGAGTCAGAAGTGCATGACACCTCTCACTCCCGTACTATCTATCTTATTGCGGGGCTTATCGCAGATATTCCAAAAGCGCAGTAAAGCCTCTCACAAGCGAACCAACCACACCACCGGTTGTCGGCGCTGACGACGTGACGTCAATTCCCTCCTGTCTGGCAAGCTCGATATATTCAATCTGACTGGTGCTTAATTTTACCATTCCCAGTGTATTTTCTGCATATTCCGCAATATAATCTGCATTATATTGCTGCTCATACTTACTCATCAGTGATACATGGGCACTTTCAAGCACCTTCAGCTCATTCTCGCATTGGCTCAGCTCATGCGTCTTGACGGTCAGCATCATCTGCGAATAAATCAAGCAAGTACACAAAATGCCAACAAAAACAGCACAAAACAATCTTGCCGGTGTCACCAGTCGGATACGCTGCCTGATTTGCGTCCCTTTTTTGTTTTTTTTGCGGTGTCCACCAGCGGTTTGTTTTTGCTTTGACGCCGGCTGTCTCCCCTCCGGCTTCGACTGCTGCTGTACCTCTGATTTTTCAGAAGGTACAAAACGGCTGGTGTCCAGCTGGTCTGGCGACGATGCAGCGTCCAGTTGATAGGCAGCGCTGTCGCGGCTTGCTTTTATCATATTTGGACTCCTCTCGTAGTTACCCCAGTTTCTCGCACACGCGCAGCTTTGCGCTGCGGGCACGGGCGTTCTCGCGCAGCTCCTCGCTGTCCGGAACGATTGGTTTACGTGTAATGATTTTAACGCGCGGCTGATTGCCGCACACACATACCGGAAAATCACGCGGACAGGTACAACCCTGAGCTGCCTTCTGGAATGTATTTTTTACAATACGGTCCTCCAGCGAATGGAAGGTGATGACCGCCAAACGTCCCTTTGGCGCAAGCACATCAATTGCCTTTTCCATTGCCTCAGAAACCGCTCCTAACTCATCATTGACCGCAATTCGAATGGCCTGAAAGCTGCGCTTTGCCGGATGCTGCTTTTCACGCAGCGCCTTTGCAGGCATTGCATTTTTGATCATGTCAACAAGCTCCAGCGTTGTTTCGATGGGCTTTTGCTGACGATGGCGTTCGATTGCAGCGGCAATAAGCGGTGCATAGCGTTCCTCTCCATATTCAAAAAGGATTCGGCGGATTTCCTCCCGCGGCCAGCCATTGACGATATCATAGGCTGTCAGTGCCTGTCCCTGGTCCATGCGCATATCAAGCGGCGCGTCTTTCATATAGGAAAAACCGCGTTCGCCATGATCGAGCTGTGGAGAAGATACACCCAAATCAAAGAGTATCCCATCTGCCTGTGCAAAGCCCTCACGGGTCAAAACTGTGTCGAGCGCTCGAAAATCACTTTGACACAAGCGCACACGATTTCGAACTGGTGCCAAGCGAACCTCTGCATTGGCAAGGGCTTGGCTGTCTCTGTCGATACAGAGCAACGTTCCCGCATCTGATAGGCGGCTGGCGATATGGAAGGAATGTCCTGCCCCGCCAAGCGTTGCATCTATGTAGACACCATCAGGCTTGAGCTGCAAGGCTTCCAGACAAGGCTCCAGTAAAATACTGATATGAAAAAAATCACTCATGCTTCAATTCCCTGTATCCGATGCCCTATGATTTGGGCACGCTAAAAAATAGAGACACACTCTATTCTTGTTCTATTATAGTCGTTTTGTAACCAAATTGCAACCCCTTCCCACACCTTTACTTCAATTTCAGCGGACAGAAGCGGGCATTTTTTTACATCTTTCGCGTTTTGTTCGTACATTTGTTCGATTTTTGTTCGAAACCCAATGTCAGAAGAAACCTTGCCGGCGTTTCGGCAGGCTCAGGCAAAAGGAGAACGCATGTGCGTCCTCCCCCTGTATTTATGTATTTTTTGCCGCAGACCGAAACCGTGCACGTGCTTTCTTGAGCTCCTCAGACGACAGGCTAAGCGCCTCCTCTGTGCGTTTGAGAGAATCTTCACAGTATTCGCTGGCTGCACGACGCAGCTCTTTTGCTTGAATTTCTGCATTGCCCACGATTTCCTTGGCTCGGGCACGCGCCTGCTGCATGATTTCTGTTTTGCTGAGCATCTTGCGCGCCTCCTCTTCGAGGCGTTTCTTCATGCTGTCCAGTTCTCGTCTGCCCTCTGCCATCATCTGATTTTTCTGCTGAACAATCTCTGCTGCCATCTTGATATCTGCCGGCAAGGTGCTGCGCAGCTCATCAATCAAATCCAGCATACGTTCGCGCTCAATCACACATTTATCACTCGCCAAAGGAAGCGTCCATGCCTCCTGAACCATTTCCTGAATATTATTGATCAGTTCTTCTAATGCAGCTGCCATACATTCAGTCTTCCTTTCTCATTCGTTTCAAAACCTCTGCTTCGATTTCCGGTGAAACAAATCCGGATATCGCCCCCCCATGCGCTGCAATATCCTTGACCAACGACGAAGACAAATACATATATTTTGCACTCGTCATCAAAAATGCAGTATCTAGGTTTGGGTTCAGCTTTCGGTTTGCCAGCGCCATCTGGAATTCCGATTCAAAATCAGAAACGGCACGCAATCCTTTTACAATGGTACATGCACCGCGCTTTGCCGCATAATCTGCCAGCAAGCCGCAAAATCCATCGACTTCCACATTATCCAAATGCCCTGTAATCTGACGCAGAAATTTCTGACGTTCCTCCAATGTGAACATTGGCGTCTTGGTCTGGTTGTGCATGACAACCACAATCAAGCGGTCAAAGAGAGATGATGCCCGCTCAATGACATCTAAATGCCCCAGCGTAACCGGATCAAAGCTGCCGGGATAGATCGCGATTTTCATAGATTCGTTCCATCCTCCTGCTGATGTGATAAAATCGTAATCTGAACGGTTCCATATCGGTAGGTACGGCCGACCGAAAATTTGGTTTGCACGGAATCATCTGCAAAACTTTCGCATACTATTATACCAGTTCTCGACAAGATGTCAAACCTTTCTATTGTGCGCAGCGCCTCTGTGAGTATTGTTCCGCCGTATGGTGGATCTAAAAAGATGATATCATACATCTCTTTTTTGCAGCCTGCAACAAAGGCTCCAAAGTCACTGCCAGTGACCCGCGCACGCTCAGAAACACGGGCAGCCTCCACATTTTTTCGAATGACAGCCTGTGCTGCCTTATCCCAATCGACAAAATCACAATACGCCGCTCCACGCGACAGGGCTTCAATCCCCATCTGACCCGTTCCCGCAAATAAATCGAGCACACGTGCAGCATGCACATGTGTTTGTATGATATTGAATACCGACTCCTTGACCCGATCCGTGGTGGGTCGGGTGCTCATACCTGATACTGGAATCAGTTTTTTTCCTCGTGCTGTACCGGAAATGACTCGCATATTTTGCTATCTCCTTCAATTGTTTTTATTTTTCTGGTAGTATGCCGCAATATGCTCTGCCACAGTGCGGGGTACCACGCGCGACAGCTCGTCCACGGAAGCTGCCTGAATCTGTTCTATGGTTCTAAAGTGTTTGAGCAAATCATTACGCCGCTTTTCTCCGACTCCTTCAATGTTATCCAACGAGGAGCCGCGCATCTTTTTGCTGCCCAGTGTACGGTTATAGGTGATGGCAAAACGGTGCACCTCCTCCTGTATCCGCCCAATCAGAGAAAACACAGCCGGAACCGTAGAAATCCCGAACTCCCGTCCGTCGGGTGCCACCAATCCGCGCGTGCGGTGTCGGTCGTCCTTTACCATACCAAAGCACGGCACCTCTATCCCAAACTGTTCCAGTACCTCCTGCGCAATCCGCACATGCCCCAGTCCTCCATCCATGAGGAATGCGTCGGGAAGCGGGCAAAATTTTTCATCACCATCTTGAAAACGCTGCAAGCGCCGTGTCAGCATTTCCCGCATGGAAGCGTAATCGTCTTGTCCATTTGCCGCTGCTGCAATGCGGAATTTGCGGTATCGTGAGCGTGCTGGTTTTGCATGCGCAAACACCACCATGGAACCTACCGTATCCTGTCCAGCAAAATTGGAAATGTCATACGCTTCCAAAACCGCAGGCAAGGTTTTCATTCCTGTCATCTGCTGCAACAGCTCCAGCGATTTCACGCGGCGTTCCTGACTGGTCTCCACACGCAAAATTTCTTCCTCTGCATTTTTACATGCCAGCCGCACAATATCATGCTTTCTGCCGCGCTGCGGCACTGTAAGCTCCACCTTTCTTTCCGCAATGGAGGAAAGAAATTCCGCAACCGCCTCCATTTCGTCCACGGGGTCAGAGAGCAGCACCGTGCGCGGCACCGCGTTTCGAAATGTATAATACTGCTTGAGAAATGCTCCGAGCGCTTCTCCTGCGTCAGCTGCCGTGACCCCATCGAGCAACGTAAATTCCTTGTCATACAGATTGCCTGCCAGATAATGCAGTACAACAACACAGCCTCGCGTCTGCCCCTGCACATAAGCGACAGCGTCCAGTTCTGCAAACGCTGCTGCCACAACCTTTTGTTTTTCTCCCAGCGCACGCACTGCCCGAATCCGGTCGCGCAGAACCGCAGCCTGTTCAAAATGCAAATCTTCCGCTGCCTGCTCCATACGCGCTTCCAAATCTGTCAGCAGCTTTTTATCGTTTCCTTCCAGCAGTGCCACCGCCTCGCGCACACGTTCTCTATATGCGTCTTCTTGAATCTGCCCCGTACAGGGAGCAATACACCGTCCCAGATGCAAATTCAGACAGGGTCTTTCCTTTCCGATATCACGTGGAAAAACACGGCGGCAGGTTTTGAGCTTGAGCGCTTCGTTGATGGTGTCTATGGCATTGGCAGCAGCGCGGCGGCTCATATATGGTCCAAAATACCGGTCTGCATCAGCTGCTGGTTTGGGTACAATAGAAAATTCCGGATAGGGTCTGGAAAGGGTTACCTTGATAAAAGGATATCCCTTATCGTCCTTCAGCAAAATATTATATTTGGGCTGGTATTTTTTAATCATCTGATTTTCCAGCACCAACGCCTCAAATTCTGTCTCTGTCACAATCATATCAAAGTCATGAATATGAGACACCATACGCAAAGTTTTGGGGCTGTGTCTGACATCTGATTGAAAATATTGAGAAACGCGATTTTTAAGTGCCTTCGCCTTTCCAACATAAATCACCTGCCCCGCCTTGTCTTTCATGATATAAACGCCGGGCGTAAGCGGCAGACTGCGCACCCGATTTTTGAGTTCTTCGAATCGTTCCTGCATCATTTTTTCCCAATAAATCGACAATTTCTGATATACAAGAAAAGCACCGCTCATGCGGTGCTTTTATGGCTCTTACAAAACGGCTTAGTCTGAGAAGTTTGAAGTAATCAGCTCCACAAGTGCATTGACTGCTTCTTCCTCATCTGGACCATCAGCGATCAAATTGATCGTAGTGCCCTTGGTAATGCCAAGAGACAAAATACCCAACAGACTCTTTGCATTGACACGGCGTTCTTCCTTCTCAACGAGGATCGTGCTCTTGAACTCATTTGCCTTCTGAATGAAAAAAGTTGCCGGTCTTGCATAAAGACCTACCTGATTGGTCACCTGTACTTCTTTCGAATACATTTCCTCATCGCTCCCTAATTCAAAGTTTAATCGGTTCTTTGACTGTTTCAGACTCTCATTTATGAATATGATAATAGGATACCTTTTTTTTCCCTTTTCGTCAATCCTATTTCGTCGGAAATACTCGTCTGATTTGTAGAAAATATGCAATTTTTACATTTCATATTGAACTATTTGAACAATTCTCCGTCCGAGACGGTCATTTCTAAAACTTTTCATTTTTCTTTTTTCTTTCCGTCTCATCGAAACTCGACCACGGTTACTCCCATTTCTCCCTCACCGAATACGCCATTGCGCACGGTTTTGCAGAATTTATTTCTCTTTAAGTGAGACTGAATCGCCGCACGCAGGGTTCCGGTTCCCTTTCCATGAATGATTCGCACGCTGGGAAGCTTGCTCATCAGAGCAGAGGAAATAAACTGATCCACCTCCAAAATCGCTTCCTCCGCGCACAGCCCACGCACATCAATTTCGCTGGGCGCAGCCTGCGCACGCAGCTCCCGCACACCATGTCCTGCGCCGCCTGTCTGCTTTTTCGGGGCAGTCTTGCTCTCCTTCTTTTTAAGGGGACGAACTTCCTCCACCCGCACCATCATCTTCATGATGCCTGCCTGTACCTGCACGTTCCCCTCCGCGTCAGGCGCTTTGAGCACCGTTGCCGTCACACCTGACACATTCAAAAGCTGCACTTCATCTCCTGCCTTCAGGTTCTGCACCACCGCAAGGTCAACCGTGTGCTTCTGCCGTGCTTTCCCGCGCAGCTCGGTTTCCGTTTGTGTGATAATACCGCGAAGAGCAGTTTTTGCCGCCGATAAGTTCGCATCTGCCGCCGACTTCTGCGCCTGCTTTTTCATGTCCTCCAGCTCGTCAAAGACCGTTTCTGCCGCCATGCGTGCGTCCTTCAAAATACGGTCTGCCTTGAGCCGCGCATTTTCTAAAATCCGGTCGGTTTCGTCCTGTGTTCTGTCACGCAGATGTTCCGCTTTATCGCGTTCGCTCTGTGCAGATGCCCGCAGACGCTCTGCCTCTGCTTTATACTTTTCCAACTGCCGCCGCTCTTTTTCCAGCTCCACAAGCACATCTTCAAAGCGCGTATTTTCATTCGAAATTTGCTCCTTTGCGTGCTCCAATATCGCTGGCTGCAACCCCAGACGCGCTGCAATGGCAAACGCATTGGACTTGCCCGGAATGCCCGTCAGCAAACGATAGGTTGGACGCAGCGTGCTGACATCGAACTCACAGGAAGCATTTTCTACCCCTTCCGTTGTCAGGGCAAACGTCTTGAGCTCCGAATAATGCGTGGTTGCGGCAACCCGCGCCCCCATTTGTCTGGCATAGCCAATCACCGAAACCGCAAGCGCCGCCCCTTCCACAGGGTCCGTTCCCGCGCCCAACTCATCGAACAAGACCAAATCGCCGCGTGCACACTTTTCCATGATGCCCACAATGGTTTTCATGTGAGAGGAAAATGTAGACAGGCTCTGCTCTATCGACTGTTCATCGCCAATATCTGCATAAACATTTTCAAAGATACAGACCTCGGACAGCTCACTGGCTGGAATATGCAGACCAGATTGCGCCATCAGGCACAAAAGCCCCAGTGTCTTAATGGATACCGTCTTACCGCCTGTATTCGGTCCTGTGATGACCAAAGTATCATAGGCATCCCCAATTGCAATATCAATCGGAACTGCCTGTTTCTGATTCAACAGCGGGTGCCGTGCACGCTGCAAATTCACACGATACCGGTCTGTCAGCTGCGGTTCGCTTGCATTGAGCTGAAAGGACAGCTTCGCACGTGCGAAAATGAAATCAAAGGTGCAGAGGGCTTCATAATCCTCTTGGAGAGCATCTGCGCACTGTGCAGTCTCCGCAGACAGCGCCGCTAAAATCCGCTCGATTTCCTGCTGTTCTCGTCCCTCCAATACCTTCAGCTGGTTGTTGATTTCTACCACCTGAGAAGGCTCTACAAAAATGGTTGCACCAGTGCCCGAGGTATCATGCACAAGCCCCGGCACGTCTCCGCGATGCTCCGCCTTGACCGGAACCACAAAGCGTCCATTCCTCTGCGTAATAATGGCTTCCTGTAAGTATTTCGCACGCTCTCCTGAAATCAGGCGTCCCAGCGTTTCACGTACTCTGCCGCCAATCCGCCGCATTTCACGCCGAATCGAAGCAAGTTCTGCGGAAGCACCATCTGCCATTTCTTCTTCGGATAAAATTGACGTGGTAATGGATTCCTCCAGCGCACGATTTCCGGATAAGCGATGATAGATTGCGGTGAGTGTAGTTTTTTCTTCCTGCTCAGCAAAATATGCCTGCATGAGTCTGGACGCCTGCAAGAGCGATGCCACATCTAGCAGCTCCCGCATATTGAGCACACCGCCTACCTCACACCGACGCAGGGCAGCGGTAATATCCCGAATCCCCCCTAAGGTGGGACTTCCATTTTTCACCATCATCTCCTTTGCATCTGTTGTCTGACGCAAAGAAAGCGCGGCCTCCTCCCGATCGGAAATCGGGCGCAGTGCAAGCGCAAGCTCACGTCCGTGTGCCGAGACCGTTTGTGCTGCAAGCAGCTCCAAAACGGTAAAATATTCCAATGTACGAAGTGATTTTTGTGCCAATCGGTTCATTTTTTTGCTCCCAATGTTCTTGAAATCCCTCCCTCTGCTTCGAGGGAGCGGTAAAATGTCAAACTGTCAAAGTCACGCTCTGCATGACACAGTGCGTAGGCTTCACATAGCTCTGCCAGCTGTATTCGCGCTGCTCCAGATAAGGAGAACGCATAAACACGCGGGATTTCCTGTATCAGGATATGCGAAAAAGCCGCCAATGTTGCAGGCGACAGGCAGGCATATCCACATGTACCAAGCCGCGTGGCGCACGCACCACAGCGGCACACACCGTCCTGCGGAGAAAACCAGACAGGTTCCATGTTCTGTGTACTGCACACAGAACACGCGGTCAAATCCGGTCTATATCCACTCTCCGCCATCAGTCTCAACTCAAATGCCGCCTTGACGGTCAGACGGTCTCGTTTTTGCTCTGCAATGGCGCGCAGCGCATATAATAGCAGCCGAGTCACCGCCGGACTGTCTACCTCTGTATCCGTCATATGTCCGGCAAGCTCTGCAAGATAACAGCATAAAGCATAACTTTCCATGCTTTCGGTCACGCCCCAAAAAGATGCTATGAGATCCGCCTGTGTCAGCGTAAACTTTCCGCCGCGCCCTGCATACAGGGTTAGTTCGCTAAAGCAAAACAGCCGCACCGCATGCACCATACGCCCGCCGCGCCTGCGCACACCTTTACATAGCACCTCAATACGACGCCCTGCTTCTGTTAGGACTGTAATATATCGATCCTGATCTCCGAAATCATTTTCCCGAATGACCAGCCCCTTGAGCGTTAGATGCTCCATATTGCTCCTCTTTGTCCTGTACCAGCCCACGGTATTGTAAATATGCCGCCGGCTCTCCTGTGTGGATAAATCGCTCCCAGAATGCTTGTACATCCATTAGAATCGCTCCTTTCGAGGCTTAGTCTGCCCCAAAAATCCGACATCATGTTGGAAAATTCTGCATTCCATGTCTATCACAGGCTCTTATTCGTCCTGATATCCAAAATTACGCATTTGATACTGGTTGTTGCGCCAGTCCTCCTTGACCTTAATCCACAAATCCAGATAAACCCTGCGGTTCAGCTCACGCTCTAAATCGCGGCGTGCATACTCACCGATGCGCTTGAGCATAACCCCATTTTTCCCAATGATAATCCCTTTATGACTTGCCTTTTCGCAGTAAATGGTTGCATAAATGGCAGTAACACCATTTTCACGTGTTTCCATCTTCTCAATGCCGACCGCAACGCCATGCGGAACCTCTCGATTCAGCAGCCGCAGTATTTTTTCACGAATGATTTCTGCTGCCATCTGCTTTTCCGGCTGGTCTGAAACCATATCCTCCGGAAACAGCTGCGGTCCTTCCAGTGCAAATTTCTCAAACTCGCCCAGCAAATCGTCCAGTCCCTCACCGGTACGAGCGCAGACGGGAACAACGGCTGCAAATTCATGCTGTGCAGCGTAAGCAGCAATCACAGCCAGCAAATCCTCATGCTTTACGGTATCAATTTTATTGATGACCAGAACCGCCGGAATGTTCGAGGCCTTGATTTGTGCAATCAGATTTTCTTCTGGCGCACCGATATGGGCAACCGGCTCCACAATCAGCGCCGCAGCGTCCACCTCAGAAACCGTATCCGCAACCACCTTGACCATGTAATCCCCCAGCCGAGAGCGCGGCTTATGCAGCCCCGGCGTATCCAGAAATACATATTGGCAGCAGCCGCGGTTGAGCAGACCTGTAATACGGGTGCGGGTCGTTTGCGGCTTATCCGATACAATTGCGACCTTGCGCCCAACCAGCTGATTGGTCAGCGTAGATTTTCCCACATTTGGTCTGCCGACCATTGAAATAATCGCAGTTTTTGTAATTTCCATTTATCTTTTCCTTCCAAATGCAAAAATAAACCAGACAGCACAGGGAACCGATATCACAAGTGCTGTCAGCAGCAAAATATGTGCCCGCAGCTGTCTCAAAACAAACGGCAGGACAGGGAGAAAAAACAGCAATCCAATGATTGTGCACGAAACCGCACATACAAACACAGCTGCCGCCGCAATATCCTTGGCATCGCGCACAGTGCGGTCGTATCCAGCTGCTTTCCAATCGCACAGATATTCGATTGCTGTATTCATGAGTTCAGCACCCATCATCACCCCAAAGCACAGTGCCAGAACGGCACATTGTACCGAGGACAATTTGCCCAAAAATGCAAAAATCGTCACATATCCTGCTGCGGTCAGGTGTATCCGAAAATTTCGCTCTCCTGCCATGCACAGCTCGATTCCACGAATGGCATATTGAAAGCTTTGGCGCAGCTTTCGAATTTCATGCCCCATCATACCTTGCGCACCAAACCCAGTGCAGTAAGATTTTCTTCTTCCTTCTTGCGCATCAGCAGACGATCCGCTTCGTCCCGCTCGTGGTCATATCCGAGCAAATGCAAGACCGAATGTACCGTCAAAAATCCACATTCCCGTTCTGCGGAATGTCCAAAATCCACGGCTTGTTCACAGGCACGGTCATAATTCAAAATCATATCGCCCAGCATCACGCAATGGATTTCGGGTTCCTCTTCCAGTGGCTCCTGTGCTTCTCCGTTATAGAACGCATACATGGGAAAAGACAAAACATCAGTCACTGTATCTTTGTCCCGATATTCTGCATTCATTTGGCGAATGGTTTGTCCATCTACAATCGTGACATCAAGAAACGCATCAAAGTCAATCCCCTCCTGCAAAAGCACCTGCTCTGCACAGGCGGTGATGAGCGCACGCACTTCCGCTTCCTGCGGCAGTGCCACCTCCGTCGTCACACGAATTCGATGACTCATCTTCTCCCCTCCAATCGGCGTCTGAATGTACGCGGTGTGCCGTCCTGCTTTCCACTTTGCTTGCGGTGCATAACAGGCTTTTCCTGCTCACGCGGCTTTTTACGGCTCTCATAGTCCGCATACGCCTTGACGATTCGCTGTACCAACTCATGCCGCACAACATCTTTGTCCGTCAAATAGCACTGTGCAATATCCTCAACCTGTTCCAATACACGGCAAGCCTCCCGCAGTCCGGAGGTCTTGCCATCAGGCAGGTCAATTTGTGTAATATCCCCTGTAATCACCGCCTTGGAACCGAAACCAATTCGAGTCAAAAACATTTTCATCTGCTCCGGCGTAGTATTCTGCGCTTCGTCCAAAATAATAAAGGAATCATCTAGGGTGCGCCCGCGCATATAAGCAAGCGGCGCCACCTCGATAGAGCCTTTTTCCATGTGTTTTTGAAAGGTTTCTGCACCCATCATGTCAAACAGCCCATCATACAACGGACGCAGATAAGGGTCAACCTTACTCTGTAAATCTCCGGGCAAAAATCCAAGCTTTTCCCCCGCCTCCACTGCGGGACGTGTCAAAATAATACGGGATACCTGCTTATCTCGAAAGGCTGCAACCGCCGCTGCGACTGCGAGATAGGTTTTTCCGGTACCCGCCGGTCCAATCCCCATTGTCACCGTATGATTGCGAATTGCCTCCATATACTTTTTCTGTCCCAGTGTTTTTGCCTTCACGGGTTTTCCCTTTGCTGTAATGACCAGCACATCGCGTCCCATCGTGTGCACCTCATGTTCGCGTCTCTCCCGCGCCAGTCCAATGACATATTGAACATTCTGGACACCAACCGCATCTCCGCGGCGTGCCATCTCCAAAAGGGCAATCAGAACCCGCTCCGCAGTTTCTACTGCTTGCGGTTCCCCTGAAATTTTCAATTCGGTTTGCCGACTGATGATTGACACACCAAGTTCCCGTTCGATGAGCTTGATATTCTCATCAAATGCTCCAAAAACGGCAATCATCAAATCAACCTGTTCCATTTGCATGGTTTTTTCTATCATCGTATTGTCATGCCTTTCTAAGACCTTGCAAGGCTTATGAATCCTCATGCTTCGGTTCTGGTTTTTCAGGAAGCGGTGTGTTGTCAATCATCTCGGCTGCAATCTGTTCCTCACACGCTGCCGTGACACGTACACGTACCGCACCATTTACTTCTTCTGCCTGCCAGCTGCTTTCCAGAATCGTTCCATCTAGCGTTTGCGCCAATGCTTCCAAAAAGCGCTTTGCCGCTGCCTCTCCCACTTGTTGTGCATCTCCGGCCATCAGGGCGGCATCTTGAACCTGATAGGTTTGCCGAACCAGTAAGATGGGCAGCATCAGACGGCTTCCAATTGAAAGCCTTGTTTTTTCTATTATTTTATCACAACTCCCTGCTGTAATACCACTCCCTAAATATAAATTTATACGGCGATTCCCAAAAATTAAGGCATATTGGGTGCGGACTTTATCCGTTGGGGTTTTCTGTATCCAAGTTAACGGGAGTAAAAATTCTGCGGTACGGCTGGTATATGCCATGACACGCCCCATGCCATGCGTGCGATGCGGCACTCCCCATTCTGTCGTATTGGGTACCGCCGAGGAAACGAGCAGGGTTCCAACCTCCACTGCATCTCCCGGCTTCACCAAAAGTTCTCCCCCTGTAACCGTTGCTTTGCTGATAACACCGGCTCGCTCAGCTACCAGCCCTGTTGGAGCCGCACGGTCGAGTTTTCGAGGCGTTGGTACGGCTGCCTGTACCGCAATTCGAATTGCATTGCCAATCTTGGTTATGGTAATCACACCAGCCTCTGGAATCTCAGTCTGAATGGCACGTCTGGCAACCTCTGTTTCGATACTTTGTAAATATGCCCCTTCATAAATACCGGATTCGCGCAGAATATGCCGCAGCTTCGCCATCGGGACGCCCGGTGCTGCATCTACCTCCAGTACCCAAAGAAATTGCCCCAAAACCATCATCATCACAAGCAGCCCCGCAGCGCCCCCTGCCAGCAACGGGCGCATTTTTAGCCACTTTCCCCAAAAGGGCAGCCCCGCCCTTTTGAGAACATGGACACGGCAGCCGGTACGCCCCATCAAGCCGCGCAGCCGGTAAAAATCCTGTAAAGACAAAACGGCGGTCAAGGTGCGTGCATCTATACGCACCACATTCCATAGCTCAATTCCCCCGCGCACACATACATTCAGAAAGCGCTCTGTTGCTGCTCCCTGCACCCGAATCTTTATCCTTCCTGCTGACCACATAAGCAGCCGTCCCAGCATTTTGTATCACCTGTCCTTCCATGTTACGCTTATAATCGTCCCCTGAACCGACAGTTCTGCTCTGGAAAGTGCTTCCAGCGTCAGCTGTTGTCCTTCGATACAAACCTCACCGCCCGGGCAGTCCACCCGGATACATGTACTGCTGTATGCACGCACACTTTTGTGCTGTTCAATGACCAGACGACCATTCTCGACCTCAAGCCGCGGTCTGCCCTGTACCACACGGCTCACCCGCTCGCTCCATTCCAGCAGTCCCAATCCGCATGCACCTCCCTTCCATCTCACAGTCTATGCACTCCCAGCATGAAACTAGACCGCTCCGCATACGATGGACAAAGCCGAAATTTTTTCATCTGCTTCCAAGGGGGATTTTTTATGTATCCATTGCTTTCCAATTCTTCCATTATTTTTTCTGGAGTCCTCTTTTTTTTGATGCTTCCCCATGCTGGTGCTGCTGCGCAAGGCGTACAGGAAGGGCTTCAAATCGCATGTTCTATGGCAATCCCATCTCTGTTCCCCTTTTTTGTTTTGAGTGGTCTGCTCATTCGCACAGGCGCAGTGCAAAAGCTTGGGATTTGGTGCGCACCGCTGATGCGCCGGCTGTACGGTCTGCCCGGAGCGTCTGCCGGTCCCTTGCTGCTCGGGCTGATTGGCGGTTATCCAATCGGTGCACAGGCAGCACAGGAGCTTTACCAGTCCGGCACATTGTCCCGTGCAGAAACCGAAGAATTGCTCGGTTTTTGCAACAATACCGGACCGGCATTCCTCGTCGGTGTGTGTGGGGCTGGTCTATGCGGCTCTGTGAAAATCGGTCTGCTGTTATACGGAATCCATATTGTGACCGCACTTTTCACCGGACTTCTCCTTCCGCACCACACCGCACCATACCGGAAAGCTCCTCGGCAGAATCTTCCGGTTCAGATATCCTTTTCTGAAAGCCTTGTTGCAGCTGCTGAACAAGCTGGCCGCTCCTGCCTCAAGATTACAGTATTTATCATGCTGTTCTCCATGCTCCGTCATGTACTGGAAGCCGCTGGTGTATTTGCATTGGCACCTGTCCTCTGTGCTCCCCTGCTTTGGTTTCTCGGTGCACCAACAGAATCCGCAGCACCGCTGCTCACCGGTCTTTTGGAAATGACCAGCGGTCTGACACTTCTCCCTGAAACCTGCGGCCGTGCACTGCTCCCCGCAATGAGCATGCTCATTGCTTTTGGCGGCTGCTCGGTACTCTGTCAAACGGCAGCCGTCATGAACGGATTGTCCATTCGGCGCGTCTTATATGGGAAGGCTTTGCATGGTTTGCTTGCCGCCGCTCTGACCATTCTGTGTCAGGCAGTCTTTCCCATCTCTATCTCTGCCTTTTCCCCCTCCTGCCCGTCACCTGCCAGAACCCCCGCAATGGGATTTATTTTCTTCATATATTCGCTTTTTTGTGTAATTTTCTCTGGAAAAAAGCATCATATTCCGCTATAATAGTAATACATACCCATTTGCACAAAAGGAGGCATGGTGCGCATTGCGACCCAATCGTTTTCTATTCCGCCAAGATATCGAGCCGCGCTGTCTTTACTGCGCCCGCTCTGCTCCGCTTGATGCTGAGCATGTCGCCTGCCGCCGACGCGGTGTGGTTCCGACAAGCTACGCTTGCCGTGCATTTCGCTATGACCCGCTGCGCCGTATCCCACCCAAGCCCGCTGTCATACGAGGACACTTTTCTGACGAGGACTTTATACTGGAGGAACCCGAAGAATGACTTTCCCTGCCCTGCGGCGTCATTTCGCCGCACTACTTATGATTTTGCTGTGTATTTCTCTGTTATTCGTTCCCACTGCACAGGCAATTGAAGACCCCATGATTCAAGCGGAAGCTGTTTATCTTGGTGACCCTGTCACCGGAATGCCGCTTTATGAAAAAAATGCAGAAGAACGCCGATATCCTGCTTCCACAACCAAAATTATGACTGCACTGATTGTACTGGATAATGTGCAGGACTTGGAACAGAAAGTCACTGTACTGGAGGAGGACTTCAACGGAATCCCGTCTGACGGCTCTATGGCCGGTTTTGTCGTAGGAGAGGAAGTCCCCGTCATAGATTTACTTTATGGTCTTATGCTGCCCTCCGGCAACGAAGCTGCCAACACACTGGCACGTTTTGTTGGTGGCTCAATTCCTGAATTCGTAAAAAAAATGAATGCGCGTGCAACCGATTTGGGTTGTACTGATACACATTTTGTGAATCCGAACGGTCTGCATGACGACAATCATTATACCACTGCGCACGATTTGTTCCGCATCACGCAAGAAGCGATGAAAAACGAGACCTTCGCCATGATTGCCAATACAGCGCAGAAAAATCTGAGTGTGACCAACAAGGTTTCCGAGCATCAGCATGGAAAAAATCTGTACATACTGACCACCAATCAGCTGATTTTATCCCGCAACAATCCTCATTTTTACGGCTATGCGAAGGGCGTCAAAACCGGACACACCTCACAGGCGGGCTACTGCCTTGTTGCAGCTGCTGAAAAGAAAAAAGCCAAGCTCATTTCGGTCATGCTTGGCTGTGAACGTCTCCCGAACGAGCCTTACCCGCTCACATTTCCCGAAACCAAGCGTCTGTTTATGTGGGCATACGATAACTATGCCTCCAAAACACTGGTCGAAGAAGGCGCCGAAATCGAAGAGGTTCCCATTCGTCTTTCTACCCAAACAGATTCTTTGATGCTGGTAGCAGGCAGCAATCTGGACGCCACAGTACCCAAAGATCTCACCATGGAAGACTTTGAAAAGACATTATCCGTCAAACAGGATATCGTTGCCCCCATTACCAAAGGGGACAAGCTCGGCACGATGACTCTCTCACGCAACGGGATTACCTATGGTACAGTTGATTTGCTCGCACTCAGCGATGTCTCTATGTCCGAGGTGCTCTACTACGCCTATCTGTTGGAAAACTTTTTCAACACCCCGATATTCAAGGTCTTGCTGGTTGTCTTGATTGTTCTGTTCCTCCTCTATATTTCTCTTTATATGATTCGTATTCGCCGCAAACGTCTGCGCCGGCAGCAGATGATGCGCTCAAAGTATTCCCGTATGGAGCAGTATGAACGAGATCAGCATCACAAGGATAACTGATTTTCTCTGACACTCGAAGATATATTTTCGGGCAGACCCTTTTGCATAACGGTCTGCCCGATTTCTCCTTTCAGACGAAACAATGAATTTTTTCAAAAAAAGTATTGACATCTCCTCACCAGTATGATATTATAATGGAGCACCAAACGTGAACGGTGTGAAAACCAGATATCGCAGGGTAGAGCAGCTGGTAGCTCGTCGGGCTCATAACCCGGAGGTCGCAGGTTCAAGTCCTGTCCCTGCACCCATTAAAAAGCCGCCTTTTCTTAAAGAATTGGCGGTTTTCTTGTACTTTTGCGGCTTATAAATTTTATCTGTTTTTATTTTGATGTTTATTTCAAAAACTTTACTACCTATCCCAGTTGACAAAGACCCGTATTTGCATATACTATGTAATTATAAGAGTCGGCTTGATATGAGCGGGTGCGGTCATTATGAAAGGATGATTATAATGGCAACAAAGAGCATTTTGAAAAGCGTAAACATAAAAAATAAGGGTGCTGCTTTGTCTCTTGCTCGCGCGATGGAAAATGCACATTCCAAAAAAAGTATACCTGTTAAAATGTCTCGTCCTGTTTCAGAAGCAACAGAAGATGAAATCATGCAAATGTTTGGAGATAAAAATAGATGACAGGGTTTAAGATTGTGAATCTATTAAAGCTAATTAAAGTCATTGGAGAGAATGAAGTAAAAGACATTCTCTCTAACTTTTTATGCCCACATAACCCTGATGTGGAAAAATATCTTAAGACAAAGGCAATTGATTTTGCAAGACAAGGCTGGGCACAGACGCATCTAGTCTATGCTTCCTACAAAAAAGAGATGGTTCTTGTAGGGTATTTTGCCTTGGCAGATAAATATATACATATCTTCCCCGACAAAAAAATGAGCAACACCCTCCGCAAAAGAATTGGTCATTTCTCACAATACGACAAAGACCTGAACTGTTATTGTATGACAGCTCCCCTTATCGGGCAACTTGGTAAGAACTACAATAACGGTTATAATAAACTAATATCCGGTGACGAATTATTAAAAATTGCTTGTGATAAAATTCAAAGCATACAAGTAGACCTCGGTGGTAAGTTTACCTATCTCGAATGTGAGGACAAGCCATTTTTAATTGACTTTTATGAACGGAATGGATTCTACAACTTCGGAAAGCGTAACCTCGACAGAGATGAGAAAAATGATTTCGAAACATCTTATCTCATACAGCTTCTAAAGTACTTAAAATAGCCTGTTTCTAGAGGCTATCTGAAAATTACACATTGATTTATCTTTATAACGAAAAAGGACGATTTTTTATAATCGTCCTTTTTTTCTCATCTTTTATTATACAGCTCTTGCGAAAAACTGTATCCACTTATGATTGCTAACAGCAATTCCAATCCTATCAGAATCGGAACCTAAAATATTCGCCCTATGCCCAGATGAGTTCATCCAATTTTCCATGACATGATACGCATCTAATTCATTTGTCCCAGCAGCATTTTCGCCTGAATACAAATAATCTTCGTTTAGCGAACAATCATTCAATACTGTAGAACAGTGTCTGCCATCTGGTCTTGTATGACTGAACACTTCATTCAGTTCTTTGGCACGAATCTGTGCAGCTTCACACAATTTATCGTCCAGAGTGAGCGGTGCAAGCCCCTCAGCTTCACGTGCTTCATTTACCAGCCGAAAGACAGTCTGTACAGCATCTTCCTCAGACTGTGCATCTGGCTGATTCATAGAATTTTGCTGCGCCTTAGCGGTTTCCTCTGCTGCGCGCTTGAAGATGGCATCAATTGCATCTTCGTCTGTCGCATAGCCCATGAAATCGTCTTGCGGTGGAGTTTGTTCTGGGTCAGACGCATAGGATTGCTTCTTGATGGATTCACGGTAAGGCGTTGTAGGGTCAATATGCACACTGTCCGTGCCTGCATCGTATGTGACACCAAATCCAACTGCGGTTCCAATGTCACGCAGTTTCATATAGTTGCTTCCACCGATATCATAGGCAGTGATTTCTACACGTTTGCCATTCACATAGATGGGCTGCTTAGACAGCTTTGCGCTTGCCGTTTTCGGTATCTCTACATCGAGATAGGTTTCCGGATTTCCACTGTATGCAATGGTCGGGTCAATGTGAACGCTGTCAGTACTTGCATCGTAGACAACGTCAAAACCAACGGACATGCCCATATCGCGTAACTTCACATAGTTGTTACCGCCGATATCATAGGCAGTTACGTCCCACACACGCTCTCCTTCTACGTAGATGGGCTGCTGAGATAACTGCGCCGTTAAATCAGCTGCACCAGCGGAGATGCCACAAAGTAACATAACACCTGTACATAAGCCTGCTGTGAAACCTCTCTTTTTCATTTGTCTGTCCCTCCATTTCAATGACAATAAAAGGTAGAATTCAGTGTTTCCTGTCTATATGTATTGTATTATCATATTTTGTATCTGTCAAATATATCCATTCCTGATATTTTATTTTGAGACGACAAAGGGGTGACTCTGAACAGTCACCCTAATTTGTCTATCACGGGAAATATCGTTATCGTGATATTCGCTTTTTGTTGTATTGAATTCCAAAGGAAATCAAGCCTTGCAACTTTTTCTTCCAGCATTGGATACCGCTCTGACGCTCCATATCTGGCATATATCCTGTTTCGCGCAGATTTCAAGGCAAAATTACAACGCTTCCCTTCACGATTTCAAAAAATGACCTGTCCATCTTTTGAACTGCTGTATCAGCTTCCCTGACTCCGGAGGCGCTTCCTCCGAGATATGCATGGATTGCTTCATAAAATGCGCCTGCGAATCAAATGGTGTCTCGCTGTGTCTGCGGCTATAAGTACCATCTGACAGCATCAAGCTGGACTTTGCCGTATCACGAAGCTGAGAATCCAAAATCCATTTCAGCTGTTCGCGCAGCTGCTCATGATGCACCGGGCAGGCAATCTCGACACGGCGGTTCAGATTACGTGTCATCAGGTCGGCGGAGGAAATGTAAAACTTCGCATTTTTGCCGCGTCCAAACTGATAGATACGCCCATGCTCCAAAAAACGTCCAACCACACTGACAACATGGATATTCTCTGTATCGCCAGAAATATCCGGCAATACACAGCAGATGCCTCGAATCATCAGTTGAATCTCCACACCGGCACGAGAGGCCTCCACCAGCTTATCAATCACTTCACATTCCGTAACAGAGTTTGCCTTGATACATATATACCCCTCTGTTCCCAATGCAATTTGCTGGTCCATATTTTCCAGCAGCATTGTCTTGATTCCAAACGGTGACACACAAAGCTGCTTGTATACACCATCGAGCTTATTGACGGGCATATTTCTAAAAAATGCTGCTGCATCTTCTCCAATCGATGAATCAGCAGTCATCAAACTCAAATCGGTGTACATTGCGTTTGTCTTTTCATTATAATTCCCTGTGCCGATTTGGGTCAGATAACTGGTTTTGTTATGGGCGCGAAGCGTGATGAGGCAAATTTTGCTATGACATTTGAAGCCCTCCGTGCCGTAAATGACCTGACAGCCGGACTCCTCCAACATTCTCGACCACGTGAGATTATTTTCCTCATCAAAACGAGCACGCAGCTCCATCAGCACCAGCACCTCTTTCCCATTCTCTGCTGCGCGGCAGAGTATCTGCGCAATCTTAGAGGACGATGCAAGGCGATAAATCGTGATTTTGATGGACAGCACATGAGGATTCTCTGCCGCCTCATTCAGCAAACGTAAAAACGGGTCTACGGTGTCATAAGGATAAAACAGCAGGCGGTCCCTTTGCTGTATCTGAGAAATCATAGATTGTTCCTGCTTGAGATTCTCTGCCCAGCGAGGACGGTAGGGCAGATATAACAGACGTACCGAAATTTCCTTTGGCAGTTCATCAGCAAGACGAAATACATAACGTAGATTCAGTGGGCAGGTATCTACAAAGACTTGATACATCTCCACATGGACAATCGCAGACAAAACCTTCTGAAATTCAACGGATACCGGCATACTCAGTTCCAACCGTACCACAGCCAGATGGTCACGCCGTTTGAGGAGCTTTTTCATCTGTCGGCGGAAATCCTCCTCATTGTCATCAAACTTTTCATCATCAAAGCTGATGTCTGCATTGCGGGTCACTGCAAGCACACAGCTTTCCTGTACCGTGTAAGAGTCAAACAATGTTGGCAGCCAATGCAACAGGATATTTTCCGTTCGCACAAATCGGGTTCCGTCTGCCAGCAGAAGATAGGGCGGCAGGCTGTCCGGTACGGGCACAATCCCCACTGCTCGGTGACCCTTTTTATTCTCCAGCCGTGCAGCAACATAAAGTCGTTTGTTGACCAGATGCGGCACCGGATGGTTGGGTGCAATTAGAACGGGAGACAGCACTGGCAGCATCTCATTTTTGAAAAAGCGGTGAATCTGCTTCATATCTCCCGCGGTCAGGGATTCCGGTAAAACATCTTGAATTCCGCTGCGATGCAGCTCACCCATAACCGCAGCATAGATTTGTTCTTTCATAGAAAGCAATTCCGGAATCGCCTGATAAATGTGACGCAGCTGCTCTGACGGTGTCCAGCCGGTCTTGCTGTCCCTATCATCAGGCATCATACGGGCAAGATCAAAGAGGCTGCCCACGCGCACCATGAAAAATTCGTCCAAATTGCTGGAAAAAATAGAGACAAATTTCAACCGTTCCCATGCAGGAACAGCCGTGTCCGCAGCCTCCTCCAGAACACGCCGATTGAAGCGCAGCCAACTCAGCTCACGATTTTGCGTGTAATGATATTTTATAGTATTTTCTGACATAAATATCCTTCCCGGACACCATATTTGCTAACAACCAGCTGCTGTGCTCCAAACAAATGAAATACATGCTGCAAAATCAGCACACCCGGTACCAATGTGTGAATACGCTCTGCTTCCAGCCGCAGGATTAAGTCGCTGGCGTCTTTCTTTCCGCTGCACAAAAATTTGCACAATCCGTCCAGCTGCTCATCGGTTATGCTGCGGCAATCCTTTGAGCATTTATAGTAGTATCGTGCCATCTTGAGTGCTGCCCGTGCAGTGCCTCCGACACCAACCAGCAAGGGACGCGGCTCCGGAGTATTTTTCCCCATCTGAATTGTCTGTAAAATTTCTTGCTGCAAGCGCTTCAGAGAGCCCGTCCCCGGCAGTATTTTTTTGACACAATTTCGGTAAAGACTGAGCGAACCAATGGGAAAACTGGCAAAATCCACCGGATTTCCCTGTTCAAAGGTGACGACCTCTGTACTGGCGCCTCCAATATCCAGAAATGCGCCACTGGTCAGATGCAGCTCCTGCATTGCGCCTGCATAGCCCAAAACGGCCTCTTCCTCACCTGAAATGACTTCTACTGTATAATCTGTGGCTGCATGAATCACAGACAAAACCTGCTCCGTGTTGGAAATATTGCGCAGAGAAGCCGTCGCAAAAACATTGACATGTGCAATCTCCAAGGTCTGTAATATGCTCCGAAATTTCAGCAGCCCCGTACAGGCACATTCCATTCCCTCCGCGCTCAGCTTTCCGTCCTCCACATAACCTGCAAGTCCTGCCATAATCTTTTCACGAAAAAGGATTTTGAAGCTCTTGTCATGTGTTTCATAAAGAGTCAGCCGGATTGAGTTCGAGCCGATATCAATGACTGCCTGCTTCATTCTGCCTCACCAGCAGTTTCCACAGTCTGTTGCATCTGTGTATTGTCCAGCGCACGAAATACCAAAATCGCCTTTCCGGAGCCTGTCACAGAGAACGTCACCAGTTCCCAGCCCTGCTGTGCCATTTCATTTGCCCTTTGCTCAATTGCCGCAGCCATCTTTTTTGTTTTGAGCGCATCTTCGATTACAACTGTTTTGTAAACCATACACATTACCTCATCTCTGTTCATCGAAATCCTATCTCCTGCCTCGCAGAAAACCATCAGAAGAACAGCAAGTCATTGGGTTTGTTTGCTGCTCGGCATGGAATTTCAAAAGCATATCTCTGCTTTTCTGTATTCATTATTATTTAGTATATCAAGGAAATGTAAATGCTGCGACCATAACTGCGTAAAATAAAAGCAAAATTTCGACCACTTTCGATACACTCTTTCTTCCAGCCCACAGCGCAAGACAGTCCAACATGTTGTGGAGAGCTGTTATAAAACAACTCTCCACATTCTAATTTATAGGATTTAGATTTTTGACTTTGTATCTTCACTGATATCTACGGTCGGGGTGTAGACAACATCTTTTAGAGAGCCTCCCGTGACCTGTTCCAACGCTCCAAGGTCAAGTTCCTGTGTCTCCTGTTCTTCCAGCTCCTTATTTGGATTCTTCAGTTCCTTTTCCATAATTTTATCAACCTTTCTAAAATCATGATACCCTATTGTGTTACGATATCTCCAATTCTCTCTCCGCAGCCCAGCCATGCAAAGAATGCGAAAGTACCCTTGATACCGTTCGCATATGCGTCTGCCGCTGAGGCAGCAGACGCACTACATAAGATTATATCTTTGACTTTGTGTCCTCACTAATGTCTACGGTTGGGGTGTAGACGACATCTTTCAGCGATCCGCCTGCGACCTCTTCCAACTCATCAAGAGCAAGCTCCTGCGTCTCCTGCTCTTCCAGCTCTTTGTCTGGATTCTTCATTTCTTTTCCCATAATTCATCAGCCTTTCTAAAAATTACTGTACCGTACTGTTCTTTGATATATTTTCTATATATCTTTGGAGAATTGCAGCTGCTTCAGCACGTGTTGCACTGCCCTTCGGATCTAGGATACCATTGCCCTTACCCGAAATCAAACCAGAGCCAACTGCCCAAGAAAGACTTGCAGTTGCCCAATCTGAAATTTCTCTTCTATCCGTAAATTGTGACATATCGACGGATTTTGACACTTTATTTCCCTCATAGGTAGCATAACGCTCCATAATGGCTGCAAACTGTTCACGGGTGATTTGGTCATTCGGTGCAAATATTTCTTTCGAATAACCCTTTATGATTCCGTTCATGCTTGCCCAATAAACGGCATCTCCATACCAGCTTTCAGCCGCCACATCTGTAAACGGATTCCCTGAAATTCCGTTCATATCCGAACTGCCTTCCAAACGATAGAGTACCGTTACCAGCATTCCTCTTGTCAGTTTGGCGTGTGGTTCAAAGCTTGTGTCTGTCATACCCTTGAAGATATTGTTCTCGCAGACATATCGAACGCTGTCAAAGAACCAGTCATTGCTTGATACGTCACTGAATGGGTTCGACCAAGTTCCGATTGATGGTTTTGTTGGCTCTTTCAATTCTTCTTTTTTGGGGTCCTCTTTCTTAGAGTCATCGTCAGAAGAACTGTCTCCGGAAGAACCACCACCAGAGGAGCCGCCGCCAGAACCTGTTCCAGATTCATTTACGATTACATCTGCAACTACAGTTTGATAAAGCGTTGACGGTATGGTTTTGAGTACATCTCCTTGATCTGATGTCCCGTCATACCGGAATACAATATTTTGTGCAGACGGCACTACATAACCGGTCAGGCGAGCTGTACCGTTTCCAGCGGCAAACAAGGTGTTGTCTTCTCTTACATATACAACATCTGCATTGTCGGTTTTCCAGATAACCTTAACCTCATCACCTGCTGTGCCTCCAATCTCCGTTGCAATTTCAATATCCTCCAATCGCTTTGCATAAATTCTATCGCTGCCCTTGAGGGATACATTGGTGACTTTACACATCGTTTCGATTGCTTGTGCATCGAAGCTCTTGTGTGCCGTCGCTTTGAGTGTAATAACATCCTTTCCGCCAGCCTGCACCACTGCAATCACATCTGCCGCACCATCATTCCCATCAATAGTAAAGGCGCTGTCAGGAATTTGAACCATTTTTTCAACTGTTATTGATGTGTTTTCAGCAAGAGTATCTACAGTGTATGTATCAATCAACTCATCTATGGTATCTCCCTTTGCGGTGTACAGATTTACTGTAACCTCTGGAGACGCGACATTACCCTTATTTCTCAGAGGGATATACAGACTGTGTCCATCTGTACTTTCTATGAGAGAGGCATCTCCATCGGAAACCAGATTATACTCCTTGACGACGCGCATTTCCTGTCGAATCGGTGTTCTACCTTCCACTGTAATATCCGCGCAGAACGTAAGATCATCCCGAATCTCAGAAATCGCAGGAACATTGACCGATGCCTGCAACGTCTTTCCAGCACCCCAGATACCTTCTGTGGTCTGTGTTCCTAGCTCTGTCACCACACCATTAGATACCATCGTGAATCTAAAGGTAACCGGTTTGTCAACAAATCGGGTACCCTCATTCTTCAGCGTTGAGGTCAGAACGAATCCTGTATTCGGATACACATATTCTGTGTTTACTGTCAGCGCATTTTCATCGACTGTTACAACCTTTGAATATGGTGTATGAGTCAGTATGACAAGGCTTGTATTATTGTCATCTAGCTTTTTGCTGTCACCATCTACAATATAAGGAGTCTTGGATGACACAATATAAAGCTTACCGTTCATAACAGCTGCATCAGCATTTCTGTACGATACATCTTCCATATTCGTCAGCTTAAACGCCTCGCTCCAGTCTGAGTTCCGCGCCGCCTCATCAGCGACCGCAGCTTTCGTGCCTGTAGACGGATCGCAGTCAAAAATAGATGTGTATACCTGCCTAGAACCATCCTCATCGGAATTTGTCCATGTCAAATACATGCTTTCATTTTGAGCAACATCAACGCTATAATTGTTTACATATCCGTCCAGCTTCACCGCATAAGATGGCATAATCTTGACGGTTTGCTCTCCTGCCGGAATAACGGTTCCATCGCTGGATGTCGTTTCCTGAACTGTTGTTTTATATTCCAGCTTGTAGTACTCAAAGGAGCCTTCCTGAACCTTTGTATACTTATTATTTGAGATAATATCGCTTACCTCAAAATAGGCAATACCGCTCTGTTCTTCGCCTTCACCTTCTCCCAATTTTCCGACAGCAGAATAGAACAGGAATGTTTCATCCTTGTATCGACCAAATTTTGGTGTCTGATAAGCACCTGACTCCGGCGTCATTTTTATAATATGCGTGAAATCATTTTGTTTAAAATTATAAATCTGCATGAATACATCTCGGTCTTCTACGGTATTCAAATCCTTATCATAGTCAACCGTCCACGCATATAGCGCCAGCCCGTTGTAAGAAATTGCATCGGAATCAATAATTCGGAGCATTTCTTGGCTCGTTTTGTCAAGTCTTGTGTCCAAGAACCTCTGTCCATACCAGTTCCATTTATACGCTTCTTTGTCTGCAACCCCTGCAAGCTCCCCATTTGTATAGCTTGATGCATCATTCCACTTCCCATTTTCATAGAAACGGTATGCAATAACTGATGCAGCAGTAGTCAGGTCTGTCAGGGTCTTGGCATTTTCATACTCGGTTTTCGTGTAATACAGAATCACTCTGCCGCTTGTGTTGTCATACGCAGCCTTCGGCTCAACATCTGCAGCCGTATCCTCAGCTGTCTTGTGTGTTAACTGTGTCACTGGTTCAAAGCTTGCACGCTGCTTGTCAAAGAACACCGTCTTGATATCCAGCGCGGACAAAGCCTGCTGTGTTGTTGCATTGTTCCCAAACTTTTGATCTGCAGAGGACCATGAAATCAGCAGCTTATCTCCCAAATCAAATACATTCGGGTAATCATCTAGCGTTCCATCATCGTCTACCAGCTTTGGCTGTGACCATGTTGTGCCATCATATATGGAGTAAAACAGACCGGTTCGATCCACATCACTTCTAGAGGACACATCACCGATAAATGTCATAAACATCTTGCCGTCACCAATTGGTGTAAGCGTTGTCTTTGCGCCGGGATATATTCCACTTTGCAAAGTCGTTTCTTCTGTATTTCCCGCATCAATATCAAAAAGGGATATCGAACCGTTACTGCTGTTCCAACTCGATTCATTGTCAAGATAATCTCTTGTTGACTGCACTGATTGGATTCTATCATCTTCAGCACTCAAAAGATCCGGAATGAGATCGGGTTCAATATGTCCATTGGCATTTTCCGAAAACAGCTTGATGTTTTGCTCCTTCGTTGCGTTAGAGTAGACCTTGAATGACAGCACCTTGATATAATAATCAAAGTTATACGTCATATCACCGTACATACGGTGTCCCAATGAACCTGCATTCAATCCAAATTCAAAATCCATATCAAATTTGAAGTTTGCATTTCCACCCAACTCAATGATTGCAATCTGCACGCCAAGTCCAAGCGAAATATTCGGGTCCAGCATTAGATATGCCTTTCGGTTGACATTCTTTACTTCCTTGAACAATCCGAATGTCTCCGGACTATACTCGACCTTATTGGTGTTCCACGTCGAATCTCCCGTGTAATCGGTTTTGAGCTGGAATATACCTGTAATATTGCCATTCAATCCCGCTGTGATGATGACGTTCATTCCAATGGGCAATGTAATCGTGATTTTTCCGCTTACATCAAAGTCAAGCCCTACAATAAAATCAAGCTCTTCAAAAAAGTATTTATACTGACCATCTACATTTCGGGTTGTCAGCTGCATGGCAAATACCATTTTGGGAGAAAGTGACCATGAGAAAGATTTTGCCGTTTTATAGCCTCCACCATCAGGATTTCGACCGTTTTTGTCCAATGCCTTTTTCGCATTCTGCTTTGTCTCTTCACTCTTGCTCTGGTCAGGCTCCTCTTCACTCTCCGCACCGAAGGTCTTTATCGCACTCTTATAGTCACCGAATTGATAAGTTGTCATCTGATACTTATACTGATTGGAGTCCATTCCCGGTGGGGTAACATCTTCTGTTACGGGTTCGTCAAAACCAATTTTTCCTAACGATACATTGCCAAGTGGATCACCGATTAGCTCTACGGCACTGCTGTATGTGTTTTCAAGCAAATCGCTGCCAATCAGCGGGAACAAGAATGTTCCAAGATTAAGCGGTGTAACAAAGTCATATCCCAAATCCATTGATTTATAGGACTTACCATTCTGGTCTGTGAAAGAAACGTATATTCTGTCACCCGAATCCAATACAGCCTTGGGATTGAAACTTATCGTTGCAGTTCTGTTTGCAAAGCTATTGGTAAATTTGTCATCTGTACACTCAATGACTGTACCATTTACCTTATGGATAGAGAATTTTGCATTCACAGGCTCAATGGTGCCATTGCTTTCCACCTCAGCAGTGATGTGCAGGATGTCATCCTTGACATTGACAGCGGTACCATTGATTGGATTGGTTACATCGTCTGCATATCTGATGCGCAGTGCCTTTGGTTTGAAGCACTCATATGCGGGCAGAGTGAGATATAGATTATTGATCAACGCCGTTGTCGGATACATGGTTCCATTATCATCTACCAGAATACTAATCATACCTGAGTTGGGAACGTTCTTCACATCTATGGCAAAGTGACCTGTCCCATCAGTAAATCCAGCAGTTCCCGCAATACTCACCTGAGTAGATGCCACCGGCGTTATGCTGAGTTGTCTGTTCTGTACCACATCATAAAAGCTTCCGTTTTCACGCAGTACTCTTCCTTGCACCACAGTCGGTGTATTGCCGTTCTTCACAAACTCATAATAATATTTTGTGTTGTTCTGTACAATATCGCGAGACAATATATCACCGTAAATCGGATTATACAAGTCCTTAAACTTTTTTGTACTCTCTGTTTGTTCGTTGACATTCGGATCGGAGCTTGCATCTATCATACCATTTATATTTTTAATGTCTCCGGTTCCGTTTGTCCACTTGACATAATAGCCTTCCGGTGCTGTTGCACGCAGCGTCCAAATCATGCCTGGATAAACCGTTTTAATATGAATGTCACCGTTTGCATTGGAAGCGAGCATTTCTTGTGCCTCCTGTGCGGTTGACGGCTGGAGAAATACACGCCCTGTCAGGTCATCTACCACCTTATCCGCATTCGGCATATACGCAACATTCATTCCGTCATTCTCGGTTCTCGGATAAAAGCTCATATTTTCAGAAAGAACGTATGTCATTCTTTCTGGCATATTGCTGTCAGAATAAATTGGATCGTCCTGATCCGGCTTTGACCAAAGATCTATCTTGAATCCTGTAATCGTTTTATTTGCAGCACCAACCGCGCGAACCTTAATCTTAGAATTCATCGGGAATGTATACTGATTATAATACCCTCTTGCACCCCAATCACGATAGCTGTCTGCCTCTTTGCTGTTCATATTGGCAATATATGTGTTTTCATCATCCGTATTATGAACATTCAGCGTGATTGTTTTTTGCTTAAACTTCGGCATTACCTTGATTGTTACATTGCGCCCGAATGTTTTTTCAATGCGTTCTGCCAGATTCTGATTTGCGCTTGTGCCGCTTGCAGGAATCCAAACTGTCTTATCTGTATACCAATTGTCCTGATATGGATATTTGCTATCTTTCCTGTAAAGGCTGTCATTGTCCTTTGTGTAAAGGTATACGCCCTCCAGCTCTATGCCATACTTTGCATCAAGCTGTGGATTTGTCGAGACAGGCTTTATCGTTTGATTTGCGTTTGCATAAAAACCGCTTACTTCATTGCCCGCGTTATCCACCAGCTTCACAGACGGAATATAATCATAATCATCTTGACCATCTGTATACGCAATTTTTAATGCTTCACCAGTTTTATCTGCGTAATCATATGCAAGGCGGTTAAATACCTGTTTGTTATTGATGCTGAAGTCGTACCTGTACCAGTCCAAAGAAATCGGATTGCCAAACCAGCCTTGTGCATTATCACCGGGCCAGCCGTCATTTCTGATACCAAAACGGATAAAATAATCACCATTCAGGTTCGAAACGTCCATTTCAGTCTTTGTCCAGCCGTGATTTCCATCTTTTCGTATACTTTTATCACCGGATGAACCATAATTAAATCTGTCTTTTTCACGAAGCAGTTCAATAAAGATATGGTATACTCCACGATTTCCGATATAGTCTCCGACATTCTGATGGCTAAATGTAATTTTTTGTACACCGGAAAGATTTGTCGCATTCTTTGCAACCCACGTTCTTCCACTGTTCTTATAAGTCTCGTAAAGACCATAATCCGTCCACTGGCTGTTCCCATTCCATGCCGTTTTATGCCAGCCGTCCTGACTTCCTGTGTGCGGTCCGCTTTCCATCTTCAGCTCATCTAGCTTCTTATTCGTTCGTGCTTGTCCCAGCACATTCGATGCTGCCCGCTTAACGCTCACATTCGCAGACATCAGCGTAACCGTTTCACCATTTATTGCAGCACTCTGTGCTGGCTTCGCTGCCATGGTGACCGCAATGTACTCATCTGTGATTTCACAGGTGCCGTCACTTTCCAAGCGAATTCCAAACGTCATTTCTTTGTCGAAGTGTTCCGCTGAAATCTTCACTTTCTTTTCTGTTTCTCCGGGCACAAACGCAAGGCTTGCATTTTCGATTTTTTCATAATGGTAGCCCTCTTGTGCTGTGCCCTTAACCGTCGAAACAAGAACAGAAGTGTAGTATTCAACGCCCTCGTCTCTTGTGAGTGTCAGTTCATAGGTCGGCTCCTGCTCTGTCAGCGTAATTTCATTGATATCTGGAGTAATAACAGGCTTTTCATATGCCTCATCGTCCATAATATTAACATACGCCGTAGGATTTGCTGCAAGTGAAGTTTTCTCATCGCCGTTTATTCCCATAAGCGACAGCATGATAATCTTATCTGCATGAGCGCGATCATTATCAAGAATCTTTATTGTGATTTCCTTTTGGGTTTGTCCCTCCTGAAAGGTCACAACACCCACTGCACCACGCGCACCTTGAAAATAGTTGTTTGTCTCTG
This sequence comes from Butyricicoccus pullicaecorum, assembly GCA_018366195.1. Taxonomy (GTDB): domain Bacteria; phylum Bacillota; class Clostridia; order Oscillospirales; family Butyricicoccaceae; genus Butyricicoccus; species Butyricicoccus pullicaecorum_C. Next base: position 86,191 of record JAGZIN010000006.1, read on the forward strand.
TAAGAATGTTTTCTACTGCTTCCGCAGTCTCTCCATCTTCGTCAGGCAATTGTAAATACTGTGCCTGTGCATCAAGTAGAGCAGAACCGGTGGAGGTCCTTGCTGTGCCTTGACTATCCAAAGTTGGCTCATCTTCCGCAGTATCAGATCCCTCGTCCTGCTTTTCTGTATCTGGAACATTTTCTGTCGGCTCCTGAGTCTCAGTATCGGTATCCTCACCGCCTTCGTCTCCCGTGGTATCATCTCCAACATCTTCACTGGGCTGTTCAGATTTTTCATCTGTTTGTTCACCTGTTACAGGATTGCTATTCTCAGACTCTGATTTTTCAAGAGACTCCTCCTGCTTCTCTGCATCAGCGGTCTCCTCCTGAATTTCCGCATCAGAAACATTTTCAATTACAGTCGAAAGCTCTTCGACCTCTCCCTCATCGTTTATGATTTCATCTGTTGTATTGTTATCTTCAGTATTTTGCTCTGATTCCTCTAATTTTTCAGTGGTTTGATCGTCTGTTACAGTAGTATCCTCATCAACCTCTGTAATGATTGCATTGTCCGATACCTCCTCAAACATAGATTCATCTGGAGCAATTCCGTCGCCAACAGGCAATTCATCACCGTTTTCGTCAAGTACAACGTAGTCATCACCATATTCAGCGGTAAAATCAGCTGCCTTGAATGCCACAGCAACCTTGCGGTCATTTCCGCCTGTGCGTATAATCTTCACTTTGAGCTTTTTTTCATGTTCTGAGATGATATACTTTGATGCTGCGAAAGAAATTTGCGCAGCACCGCTGTTCGATTCATTTCCAGCAAATGCACTCGGCATTGTTGATAAAATCATCGAAAGTGCTAGGATACCACTTGTTATCCTCTGTTGCATTTTACTCAAGTTTTTCCCCTCCTTAATTTATTTGCATTGAGTAGCATATTACATGATTTTTCATGTAAATATACATTGCCATTTCCTCTCCTTCTATCCTTTCACTCCTTTCTCATTTTTTATGATTGCAATTTTTGTCCTGACATCAGTCCAAAAAATATACCCTTTTTGTCAATCAGCTCCTGATAGGTACCACACTCTGCAATCCTGCCTTGATCCAGCACCAAAATCCTGTCACACGCCTTGATTGTCGTATATCGGTGCGCCACAATCAGCTTTGTACAATCAAGCTGATTGATGCCCTCTGTAATCTTCGCCTGTGTAATATTATCCAGTGCAGATGTCGCTTCATCAAAAATCAGTATGGACGGCTTTGAAATCACGACCCTCGCAATCAATATTCTCTGTCGCTGACCTCCGGAAAGCGTACAATTTTCCTCACTCACAGGCGTATGTAATCCCATAGGAAGTGCAGTGATATCATCGTACAGCCCTGCCAGAGAAACCGCCTCCCACACTTCATCAATCTGTGCATTCGGCTTTGTCAAGGTGATATTCGAATAAATGTCTCCTGATATCAACTTTGCATTTTGCATCACGGTACCGATATTCTGCCGATAATATTTCAAATCCAACTCTCTCAAATCAAATCTGTCAATATAAATACTACCGTCCTCAGGAGTTTCAAATCCCAAAAGCAACCGAATCAACGTGGATTTCCCACAGCCTGATGCGCCTACGATTCCAATGCTCTCTCCCTTTTTCACAGTAAATGACATATCTTTTATGATATATGGCATGGTGTCATGATATCGAAACGACAAACCTGAAACCGTGATTTCACCGCTGATTTCTGCCGGTCTTTGCCTGTTCGTCGCGGTCTCCTCAAGCTCTGCATCAAAGAGCGGGCGCACCATTTCATAAGATGCCTTCAATTCACCAATCGTCGTAATGACGCCTGCAAGACTCATGAGCGCTGCAATATAGGAACCATAAGAGGTCGAAAAGGCAATATATCTCGATGCCGGAATCTCCGCGGCACCCCAAAATATGAAAAGCATCGCAAGAGTCGTAATGAGCTTATAAATCACGCCAGCATATTGGATGACAAACGGCGGCGTTTCTGCACCGGCACAGGCTACATATCGCTGACTCCACCGATGCAGCATTTTTGTTTCGGCTCCGTTTAGTTTGACCTGCTCCATACCTGAAAACATTTCATAAGCAAAGCCTGACATATCTGACAATGTTTTGGTGTATGTTTTCCTGTATCTGATGCCAGATACTCCTTCTCTTATCATCACAATCAAAAACGCAGCCGTTATGAAAAGCGTCACACCCAGAAGCGAGGGTGCATAATGATAGATTTGATAAAGATACACCACAGACAGTGCGGCGGACAGGAAAGCTGTAATACTATTTGCCGATATAATCTGCAAGATATCCGAAAACCGCATAATCAAATCTGAAAGCGCTCCTGATTTCTCAGATTTGAAGAATCCAGATTGCAATCTCAGCAGACGGTGAATGACACTGTTTTGGACATAGGCACTGACCCGAGCCATTGAATTTGCCATAGCAAATGACTGAATCAGCTTTACAAGTGTTGCGGTCATGATTGCAGACAGCATCAAGGCTGCCGTAGCCAGAGTTCCTGATGAAGCTCCTGTCGGAATGATTTTAGAGAAAATATAATGATTTGCCCATGGCAGAAGCAAACCGCTTCCTGATGCCATTAAGGAAAGCAGCAGCACAGTCAGCTTATCTGTTCTGGATACACAGTCAAGCATAAATCGAACAAGCCTCTTTAAGCTGACCTTATCACTCCCCAGATTTTTATAAAAGTACAGTGCCTCATCTGTAAATAGTGCACGCTTTTCTTCGGATAGATTGATTTTCTTGTTCCCCTTTATGTAGTAGCAAGAGCCGTTCTGCCTCGGTATCACGGCAAGATAAGTATCCTCTTTTGTCTTGACCAGCATTGGCAAGACTGCTTTGATATAAAAATCCTTCTCAAGCTTTCCATAGCGAACATTGATATTATAGTGCTCTGCGATTCGTTCGAGCTGCACACCGATTGGCAGGCTGTCGTCAACACTTCCATTAACATTCAAAAACTTGAGCACTGCGTTGACACCCTGCAAACCACCGCTTCCCTTGAGGGCTTTCTCCATATTCTCATAGGCAAGGCGAACATCTTCGCGTTTTTTTGCTCTTATTTTTTCAAGTTCCTTCACTCGGCATCACCTTCTTTCTGAAGCGCAGCATATTCTCCGTTCAGCGCCATAAGATCGCAGTGCGTACCATATTCTGTAATCTCTCCATTTTTCATAACCATGATACTGTCACAGTATCGAATTGCAGAGAGCCTGTGCGCAACTACAATCGTTGTGATGCCCATGTCAGACACAGCCTTCATAATATTCATTTCTGTATCTGCATCTAAAGCACTGGTGGCCTCGTCCATAATCAGCAGTCTCGGCTTTTTCACAATTGCTCTTGCAATTTCAATTCTCTGTCTTTGCCCACCTGAGAAATTCCTCCCATTTTCCGAAACCCACTCACGATAGCCGGAAGGTCTTGCAATAATCCCCTCATGAATACACGCAATTTTTGCCGCCGCAACGACATCATCATAGGGAATGGTATGATCGAACATGGTAATATTATCCAGCACAGTCCCTTCAAAGAGCCTGATATTTTGTGTTACGACCGCAGTCTCCGAATAGAAGTCATCACGTCGGATTTCCTTTCTTTCTCTGCTGCCAAAATATATTTTACCGTCCTTTTCACAAAACAGCCCTGCAATCAGCTTTGCAACCGTGGATTTTCCGCTTCCACTTCCGCCTATTATGGCAAGACTGCCTCCCTTTTTTATATGAAGATCAAAATTCTGCAAAATCGGCGTATCCAGCGGACTGTATCCGAATGTAATGTCTTCAAGTGTTATATCACTGTCCAGCTCCGTCAGCTCTTTCTGCTCCTCTTCAGCAAACTTTGTGTCTTCCATATAGCGCATGACATCGTTTGTTCTGTGTGTTATACCAGAAAGCTGCTGTATTTGAAATCCCATATTCATCGCACTCCCGACTGGTGCCAGCATGGCCACCATAACGCCCTGAAGCGCAATCAGGGAGCCTGTTGTCAGAGAACTGAACAGGATTTCCCATATACCTGCTACAATTACCAGAGCTGAGGAAAACGTGTTCAGAAATGTAAAGACTGTATTGGTTAAGACAGAGGTTTTTTCGATTTCTGTTCTTGCATTGATTGAGATGCTGCCCGCAGAAATCAGTCTTTCAAAAACTGCATCTTCGCAGCCGCAGGATTTTATCGTTTCCATCGCATCTATGGTTTGCGAAATGAGTCCTTGCAGCATCGCACGCTCTCGATCAGATCTCATGACCTTTTCCCGATACCGCTTGGAAGCCAGTACGGCAGCTATGAAATTCACAACGACCATAGTAACGCCAATGGCTGCAATTTTAAGGTTCATAAAAAACAAAAGCCCTAGATACACGAGAACTTGCAGCATAGATGTGAAAATAAACGGCAGCATGCTCACAATCAATCTTCCTGTATTCATCGCCTCACCCTGACGCATGGCAAGCTCTCCAGAATTTCTCTGTAAGAAAAATTCGATTGGAAGCTTTAATATATGCTCAAAAAAACCAAGATTCAGTTTTGCATTTAGCTGCTTTACCACTCTGTTGATGGTAGATACCCGAATCACACCACCCAAAAAAGCAAGGAGCAAGCAAGCGAGCAATACTGCTGTGACAAAGGAAAGCTGCTGAATCTTTCCGTCTAACAGTACCCGATTGATATATACCGAGCTTAGAAACGGAAGCACGCCGCCAGATGCGAGCACACAAAACTCACAAATTAAAAATATAAACATAACCGGTGCAAACGACTTCAAGCAGGATTTGATATAATCATTTTTATTTTTCAGTGTTCGATTCTTTTCAAAGCTTTCAGTCGGTGTGAACTCAAGTGCAATCCCAGTAAAATTGTTTGAAAATTCGTCTTCTGGTATCTGTCTGAGTCCAGATGCTGGGTCTGCAATCACAGCACCCTTTTTTGTGAAACCGCAAAGCACCACAAAATGATCCATATTCCAGTGAATGATAGCAGGAAACTTCAATCCTCTTGCTGCATGTATGCCTACCTTTAAGGCGCGCGGCTTGAGCCCATGCAACATAGCAGCCCTTGCTATATTTTTTGCATTGACGCCATTTCTGGAAACCCCGCACTCGAGGCGCAGCTGCTCCATCGTCACCGATTTTCCATAGTAATCCAATATCATACAAAGCGAAGCCGCACCGCACTCTGTAACCTCCATCTGCAATACCGGTTTTACCTTCTTCACATTTTTCATACAGCCACCTACCTAATCAAATACTGATACGGACGCAGCTTATTGGTGACAACATCGCAATGGCAGAGTGTTCCCAGACTGATATCAATTTCCTCACTTCTTTTGTTGGACCATTTTAATCCATTTTTTGCATTTGCATCAGAAACCATCGTAATTTCCACACGGATATACTTTTCCTGTACATCCATATGTAAAGAAAAGATGGAATCATAATGATTCTTGATATATTCTCCGGTGATTGGATATTTTTCCACATTTGACACATAACCATGGATATAACCATCTCGATCCCGTGACACAAATTCAGGAACAATCTGAACTTCCATGTTATTTTTGATTTGATTTAACCGGTCAGCTGGAATAAAGGCAGTAATTCTTTGGTTGTTTCCGTCCTCATCAAATGGAATCACCTCCGCAATCACTTCGCCTTCTGCAACACAAGTATCCCGATTGACAATATGCGACACAATCCCATCTACACGAGAACGAACAACTGTTTTTCTAATGTACTTTTTCTGTAAGTCTGCAAAGGCAACTGGATTTTCCTTTTTGGCAAGGTCAAGCTGTGCGAGTGATTTATCATCAGATAAAATAGCCAAAATATCCCCTGTCTTTACCTGAACACCAGAATCTACGACTTGTCCGGTGACAACGCCCGCTGTTTCTGCATATACCGTTCCTCCGGATTCCAAGGACCATACAATACCATTAACCGAAACAGTTTCATATATCGTGCTGAAAAATAGCCATATCATAAAGATTGCGGCGCAAATCCCAAGACCCATAACCGAAAACCACACAGAAATACGAATCCCTGCAATTCCCTTTCCCATCTCAGATAATGCGCTGCTGCTTTGCATCGCTTTTTCTCTGAACAATCCCATAACGAGCCCCCTAACGTGCAATATACTTCTTCCAAGTTCCCTCTGGTGTATAGATATGATAATAATCGGGAACCTTAGTCTGAACACCACGCACATCAAACTGGAATTTCTGCATCAGCCCGTCATATCCATTCGCATGTAAAGCCTCCGCAATCGCCTTGGGGTCTGTGGTTTTATTTTTCACAACCGTGTCACAAAGCATACGCACTGCATTATATCCTTGCAGATACCAATAATCTATTCTGACACCCTTTTCCCGAAGATAGGTTTGGGCAATCTCATCAACCTTTTGATTTTCTTTTTCATCGTTTTCATCTAAATAAAACGCATCTGCGATGATGAAATTTTTCATAGCAGTTTCAAAGGCTTCATCTGCCTCCATCATCAAGCTGTCATCAAATAAGATATCACCTGCACAAAGCAGGTTTGGATTTCTTTCTTTCAGCTTCTTCAAAACACTATGTCCTTCCAATTCTTTTACAAAGAAAGCAACCCCCTCCACACCCAGAAGCTTCCATTTTTCATACACAGTATCGAAATCTCGCATGATTTCATCTATGGATACACAATCAACAATTTCGGTATTGTAACCAGGATAGTTTACAAAACCAACCATTTCCTCTCTCTCAAACTCACGCGTGGTATAGCAGGCTGCCCATTTTCTGGCATTGCCCTGTTCTGCCGCTTTTCTCAAAAGGATTCCCGTGCTTTCGGCAGAGCTGCACATGGAAAAAACAAAATCATAATAATTATCCGCACACACGCTATCATACATATAGTATGGCGCAATAAAAACCTTTCCATATTCATCAAAAATATGTGCAGTACCACTGCTGATTTCCATATTTCTCGAACCAATTACAGCAATTAAATCATCATTGTTTAGCAATTGATCTGCAATCTTCATGCCTTCTTCATAATTTGATTCATCGTTAAAAAAATCAACCTCAAAAAGATAGCCTGTATCTGCATACTCCTTTTGGATATCAGCAGTGGCTGCTACAATACCGTCCAAATACGAAGCATAGAAATCCTCAGGATTTCCCATGACAGCAATCTGTACAGTCATTTTTTCGGTGGTTTTTTGATGACTCTTTTCGGCTTCACAAGAGGTCAGTACTACCATTGCAAACACCGTCAAACATAATATAACAATCCTTTTCAGCGCTCTCATAACTCCTCTTACTCTTACGTTAGGTTGAACAAATGCTTGATTTACCTTTTTTGCTTTACTTTATTATACCTGATTGGTCTTCATCATAGAGGTGCAGTTCACGCTAAAAAACTGCTTTTTACGAATTGAATCTGCAAATCCTCTTGTACAGAAACAGATTTATTGCTATGATAGATTAAATTGCAAGGAAAGGAAGTGTTCTGCTTGCAGGTCGCGCTGTGCGATGACGAGCCGCAGCAACTTGATATTCTGGAAGCCTTTCTCCGGGCGTACCAAGAGGCGCACGGTCTAGAGCTTACCATGACACGCTTCTCCAGTGGAGAAGCGCTTCTTGATGCGTCAACGCGTTTCCACATCATTTTCATGGATATTTATCTGGACGGACTTTCTGGCACAGAGGTCATTCGGCAGTTGGGCGGTACACCGCAGGTCATATTCATCACCAGCAGCCGAGAGCACGCCATCGAAGCCTTTGGTCTGGGCGCAGTTCACTATCTGCTCAAGCCATTGGAGCAATCTGCCGTATGGGAGGCAATGAATCGCTGTCTTGTCCGTTTGGGAGAAAGCACCAGTCCGGTTCTGCATATTCAGAGCAGTCAGGGCAGCATTCCCATTCCAACCACACGCATCACCTATATCGAGGTATTTGATAAGCTGTGCATCGTCCACACAGATACACAGCAGTTCCAGACCTATACCTCCTTAAATGCCCTCTTTGAACAATTGGACAGCTATCACTTTCTTCGACCTCAGCGCAGCTTTGTTGTGAATATGGAATATATTCGTTCCTTTCTCTCCAACAAGCTGATTTTGAAAGATGGAACCGAAATTTCTCTTTCCCGAAACAATCGGGCTGAGCTGAAAGCACAATACCAACGGTTCCTATTCGACCTGACACGGAGGTAAATGTCATGACCTTTCTCCGACTGTTTGCCGGCTTTTTGCTGCAAGTCATTCCCTTTGCCGTCCTTGCGTTTTATCCCTACCGCGAACATCTTCGCCGGTCTACAAAGCGTTCTGCTGTCTTAACTCTTTGGCTGATTTTAATACTTGCTACGTTTTTTGCCAGCAGCGGCTGTACCTTGCAGCATCTGTTTCCGCCCGACCATACCCTATTTCAAGCAGTCAATGTAGTCTTTATTCTGTGTCTGATTCCCTGCCTTCTCTGGTATCTGTATTTGGTTACGGAAATCTGGCAGAAAAAGCTGTTTATTTTTTCCTTTGCGCTCACCTGCGGATTGGTGATTAACTCCATCAACAACGTCATCTGCACCATCTTAATTCCGTACACCGGTTATGACGGGCTTCCCTATCAAGGCTGGAATGTCCTCATTCTGGTTTTATTGACCGTGCTGATTCTGCCCATGTTCCTGCTGATTCTGATTCGGTATTACTGTCCGGTGGAAGCCGAACTGACAGCCAAGGAATGTACCTATCTATCTGGGCTGCCCTTGTTCCTCTTTCTACTGCTCGCTGTGGGACTGTCCTTTATCGAGTATGAATACCTCTATAATCCCATGTCCCTGTTTCTGTTTTTTGCTCTGTTTGTGCTGGTTCTGGTGATTTACCTCATCTTCTTCAAAATGATATATCTTTCCTTTGAAAAGCTGCGTTCTCAGCACGATGCCAGTCAGACCCGTCACCTGCTCGCCATTCAAGAAGAACAATATCGCCATATCTGCACCAACATTGAGAACAGCCGCCGCATGCGCCACGATATGCGGCATCATATCATTACCTTGCAAGGCTTCTTGCAGCGCGGTCAGATACAGAAGGCAAGCGAATATCTCGAGCAGTATCTGCATGCAGTTCAGCAAGGAGAGCTGACCGAGTTATGCCGCAATCCCGTCGTCAACATGATTGTCGGATACTATCATACCATTGCCGTACAGGAGGACATTCGCTTCGACGCCCGTATCCAGATTCCCGATACACTTCCAATTCCGGATATCGACCTTTCTGTTATCCTCGGCAACCTGCTGGAAAACGCCATTGATGCTGCCAGCCGCGCAAATCCGGACGAACGATTCATACAATTCCACATACTTTGTTGCGGGCAAATGCTGGCAATCACCATGGACAATGGTTTTCATGGGAACATCAAGAAGGCAGACAACCGATATCTTTCCAGCAAAGCCAACCATAGTGGTTTGGGACTGCGCAATATCGAAGCGATTGCGGACAAATACGAGGGCGGGGTGGAGTTCACCCACGACCTGCATGTATTCCATTCCTCCGTCATGCTCGCACTTTGAAGCATCAGCACAGGCATCTGCCTGCCCCAGTCCACGCGATCCCCGCCCCCTACTTTCTCCCCCGTGCAGCGCAGTCAATGCAATGCCGGGGGTTTTTTCTGTTCCTCTCCATCAATCCATTTCGGACATATCGCGCCGATAAAAGCCCCTAGATTTACAAAAACAGAAAAATATGCTATCATAATACCAATTCGAAACCAATATCCTGTACACTCCCTGTGCAGGGCATAGCAAGGGGGATACGCTTTGCAAAAGCATCACAAACTATTCACACTCATATTACCGGCAATCCTGACCACAGCGCTGTGGGGCAGCGCCGTACCTTGCATCAAGGTCGGATATGCACTCTTTGGCATCGGCTCGGATTCCTTCTCGCAGCTGGTCTTTGCAGGCTGGCGCTTTGCAATGGCTGGTATTCTGACACTTCTGATTGCGCTTTTGATTGGAAAGCGCCGCATCGCCGTCAACCGCAGCAACATCGGTGCCATTTTATCCATTTGTCTGTTTCAGAGCATGATTCAATATGTATGCTATTATATTGGTCTATCTCACACAACTGGAACGAAGGGTGCCCTGCTTTCCGGCACACAAACATTCTTTGCCATTCTGTTTGCCCATATTTTTCTGCCAAACGACAAGCTGACTCTGACAAAAACCATTGGCTGTCTCATGGGATTTTCCGGTGTTTTGCTTTTGCAGCTGGGCGGAGACTTGGGCGGCTTTTCGCTCATGGGCGACGGACTGGTATTGCTGTCGGCAGCTTCTGCTGGTATGGGCGCTCTGGTCTCCCGTGTGATGACGCCCGGACGAGACCCCATGGTTCTGACGGGCTGGCAGCTCACACTGGGCGGTATCTTCCTGCTCGCTCTGGGCTATGGCGGCGGCGGTTCGATTGGAACGCTATCCATCAAGGGCTGCTTGCTGATGCTTTACCTTGTCATTTTATCGTCTGCTGCATTTACGATTTGGACCACGCTTCTCAAAAAATGGCCCGTCGGCACGGTATCGCTGTACGGCTTCCTGATTCCGGTATTCGGCGCAATCCTGTCGGCAATCTTTTTATCTGAGCGAAGCTGGACGCTTCAAAGCTGGTGTGCCTTGGGTCTTGTCAGCACAGGCATTGCGGCGGCAAACTATACCAAAAAAACAAAAGATATTATAACGTAACAGCTCATTTTTATCGGAACAAGCTCGTATCAACAACAAGCCCTCCGACAGATACAAATAACAAAACAGCATAGGAGGAACACAGGTGAAAAAATTATATTATAACGGCACCATTCTCACGATGGAAGAAAAAAATCCAACAGCAGCCGCGATTGCGGTGGAGGGGGAGCGTATCCTTGCTGTTTATAGCGAGCTGCCCAAGGACTGGCAGGGTGAAAAAATAGATTTGCAGGGCAATACTCTCTTGCCGGGCTTTTTAGACGGACACTCTCATTTTATTGGGTTTGCCAATTCGCTGTCTCAGTGTGATTTATCCGCGGCAAAGGATTTTGACGATATCGTTTCCATCATGCAGGAATTTATCCGCAAACGAAAGATTCCCAAGGGGCAATGGGTCATCGGTGTCAATTATGACCAGAATTTCCTAAAAGAAAAAGCACACCCGGATTGTCATGTTCTGGATTTGATTGCGACGGATTATCCGGTTATGATTATCCACATATCCAGTCACATGGGTGTTGTCAACTCCTGTGGTCTGCAAAAGAAGGGGCTAGATGACTCTGTGCAATCCCCCAAGGGCGGGCGGTTCGGACGATTTGCAGACACAGGGCGTCTCAATGGTTATATGGAGGAAAACGCATTCATTGAATTTCAAAAATCCATCTCCTCTTTTGATTTGGAAACGCTCAAAAAGAATGTTGCCGAAGCGCAAATGATATATGCAAAATATGGCATCACCACGATTCAGGACGGCATGATGCCAGATACACTGTATCCCCTGCTCAAAATGCTTGCGGACGAACATCTGTTAAAAATTGATGTAGTTGGCTATCTGGATTTGGCGCACTGCCGCGAAATCTACCAGAAGCACACAGAGGAACACAGCTATCACAACCATTTCCGTCTTGGCGGCTATAAAATCTTTCTGGACGGCTCCCCGCAGGGAAAAACGGCATGGATGAAGGAGCCTTATGCCGGAACCAGCGATTGCGGTTATCCGGTTCATTCCGATGCTGAGCTGTATCAGCTCATCGAGCAGGCACTGGAAGACCATGCGCAGCTGCTGGCGCATTGCAATGGCGATGCCGCCGCCGAGCAATATGTAACACAATTTGAACAGGTTGTTCGGGAACATTCTGTCACAGATACCTGCCGTCCTGTGATGATTCATGCACAGCTTGTGCAAAAGAAAGAATTGCAGCGCATGGAAGAACTTTCCATGATTCCAAGCTTTTTTGTGGCGCACACTTATTACTGGGGTGATATCCATTTAGCCAACTTCGGGGAACCGCGCGGCTGCCGCATTTCTCCCGTCCATGATGCGCTGGCGTGCAATCTGCGCTATACGTTTCATCAGGACAGCCCTGTTCTCCCGCCGGACGTGATGAAAACCATCAGCTGTGCCGTCAACCGCATTACCCGAAACGGAATCCCGCTCGACCAGAATCAGGCAGTTTCTGTGATGGACGCCTTAAAAGCGGTCACTTTGAACGCCGCCTATCAGTACGGAGAGGAGCAGGACAAGGGCAGCCTTGCATCGGGCAAGAAAGCAAATCTTGTCATCTTGAACCAAAATCCTCTCGATGTCCCCAAACGCGATTTGGAGCAGATTCAGGTCTTGGCAACCATAGTAGACGGAGCTGTTCTCTATCAGGCAGAGGAAGCCAGCGGCCTCACGTTCTAAGCAAAAAAACGCACAATACAGGCTCTCCAGCAATCCGGTATCCTTCTGATGGCACACAGCTCCCTCCTCTGTGATAAAGTTACAGAAGCAGAACCGGAAACGTGTTATAGTAAGTGCATGAAAGAAAAACAAGGGAGGACATTAAAATGTCTGCAATCAATGTAAATAAAAGCAATTTTCATCATGAGGTTATCGAAAGTGATAAGCCTGTCCTTCTGGACTTCTGGGCACCGTGGTGTGGTCCCTGCCGTATGGTCGTTCCGATTGTAGAGGAAATTGCAGAGGAGCATCCGGAAATCAAGGTTGTAAAAATCAATGTACAGGACGAACAGGAGCTGGCTGCACAGTTTCAGGTTTCCAGTATCCCCACGCTCATGGTGGTAAAGAACGGAAAAATCACCAATCATGCAGTTGGTGCACGCCCAAAGGCACAAATTCTGGCAATGCTGGATTAAATCAAAGCAATTAGGAGGGAAATTTCCATGCGCAATACAGATTTCGTAGTCACTTTATTGGAAGGAAAGTCAAATCCCAATCATGTCACCGTTGCAGTCTGTGATGGGACTCAATGCGCTCAAGCAGTGACACAGTGCCACCATCATTCTAATGGTAGACGCAGTAGCGCTCGGCAAGCCCAATGCCACTAAGGGCATTGACATTGGCGCTCCTTTTGCAGAGGTCAGCGGACAGCTCGAGGAGTTCCTGAACCTTGGCGGTCAGGTTTGCATCTGTAATGCCTGTATGCTTCACAATGGTTTTACTGCTGAGGAGATGGACAGCCGCTTTGAACGAATCAATGCACCAGATGTCGTATCCCTGCTCATGAATGCGAAGGGCTCTTTACAGCTCACCTGATTGGCACGCAGGATATTCAGACCGCAAGCAGTTCAACGGCTGCTTACGGTCTTTGTTTTCCAGATGGCGGAATATGAAAAAAAGGAGTTTTCGAAATGGATTTCAAGAAGAAGGCAGGACGAATTTGGCTCGAAAATCAAAACGGTGAGGAAATTGCCTTTGTCGCGTTTCCCGACAAAACCGCGCACACCGTAGAAATCACCTCCACCGTTGTAGATGACTCTCTCAGGGGGCAGGGCGTTGCCGCAAAGCTGCTCGAGGTACTCACACAGGAGCTGCGCAGCAAGGGTCAAAAAGCGATTCCTACCTGTTCTTATGCACAAAAATGGTTTTCCCAGCACCCCGAGCAGGCAGACCTGCTGGCAGACAAGCTGTAACATTTGCATATCCGATAAAAGCATTGATTTTTGAATCAATGCTTTTTTTATGTCTCATTCTGATATTGACTTTTGAACAAAATCTGATTATAATAACCCCATAAAACAGATAAAAACCAGAATGGTTATTATATGTAAGGAAAGGTTTTTGACATGAATAAAAAAAGACTCTCCAACTCTGAGGAAACATTGCTCAATATTTTTTGGGAACAGGGCGTCCCGCTGACCAGCTTGGAAATTTTGCCGCTGGCAAAAGAGTATCCCGAAGCCACAAATTGGAGCATGAGTTATATCCACAAAATGCTGGGCATTTTAGAAGAAGCCGAATTCCTTACGGTCTGCGGCTTTGTCAAGTCAGGCAAGCGCTATACCAGACAGCTCAAGCCTTGTGTGAGCAAGGAGGAATATGTAGCGGAACTGCTCGCACAGCAAGGCGTGGATACAAGCTCCTTTGCCAAAATCGCCATGGCACTTGTAAAAAGAGAGAATCGGAAAACCGACCGCACAAAATATGAACAGCTAATTGACGAACTGGAACAGATGATTGATATTTTTGAAGAAACCGATTCGGAGAAAGACTGATATGCAGATAACATTATGCTCTTTTTTAGCCTCCATATTCTGGAGCACACTTTTAATTGCTGGCATGTATTTTCTTCGCAGGAGATATTGCATTCAAAACGGATTTAGCCTTTGGGCAATCCTTGTGCTCTATCTGCTGAGCATGGCGCGCGCATTCTTCCCTGCTGAAATTTCGCAGGTGATTGTATTGGGTGATAAATATCTATACGCGTGGTTCTATGTACCATTCCGCAACCTTTTGAAAACGCATTTGATAGAGCGATTCGGCTTTCCGCTTTCTGTGGGACATGCTCTGCTGATGCTCTGGGCGGGAATCTCTGTTCTCTTACTTATCCGGCATTTCTTCTGCTATCACAAAGCCTGTGTACAAATTCGAAAATATGCCAGTATGTGCCATACACAGACATATACGGTCTTTGAATCGGTACAGAACAGGTTTGCAAAGCCGCAAAAGGTTTCTCTTTACACCATGCCCAATATCGAAGTCCCCTTTGGTGTTGGCTTATTCCACAAATCAATTTTGCTCCCCCAAAACACATATACCGATGAAGAACTGTACTATATCCTGCTCCACGAATATACACACTTTCAAAACCATGATATCCTAATCAAATTTATGGTTTCGATATTCTGCTGTATTTTCTGGTGGAACCCCATTGTATATTTGCTGAGGGCAGACTTGGAGCAAATGCTGGAAATCAAGTGCGATACCACCGTAGTGCGTAATATGAAGAAACCAGAAAAGGCAGCTTATTTGCGCACGATTGTTATGGCGATGCGCAATATATCCCCGTCCAAACCCACCTGCTATACATCAACCACATTCATTCATTCGAACGAAACAAGAAATATTAAGGAACGCTTTCAGGCGGTCATGCACTATCCCCCAAAAACCGCTCACAAGCTGTCTCATTTTCTGGTTACGCTGGTTTGTGTGCTCATGCTGTCGCTATCCTATATTCTGCTCCCGCAGCCAGTATACGAAGCTCCACCTAGTACTGAACTGAATGTGATTGATTTTAATCCATCAAATACACATATTGAACTCAGGAAAGATGGAACATATTGGATTTGTAGCCAAGTGATAAAAACACGGCAGATTTCTCAACAACAATTCGAGTTTCTCAAAGAAATTGGTTTTACGGTACAAGAGGAGGAGTAATACAATGAAATTCAAATTCATCGGTACATTAGGTACACTACTGTCAATAAGCGCTTGTATAAGCGCAGCTGGTGCAGCAGAACTGTATAACATACAGATTGATGCTCCAATAACACCGCCATCTTTGATAACGATATCTAATACTGATATGACACCTTATGCAGATAAAATTGTGTATAAATATCGTGAGAATGACGATGGTGTGTTGCAATATCGCCGTTGGAATGAAACAAAGCAATGTTGGGTTGACCCATACTGGATTAATATCTAAATCCTAGCCACCAAATAAATCATTACTTTGAACCAACATGGAGCATGTCCCTTGCTTTTCATCATGAGAAACATTTCGCTTTTGTTGTACTGGAACACAAGAGACATAAAAACACTAAAAATCTTTGGTCTTTGACAGGATAGGTGCTAAAGTATGAGAATAGCAATTTGTGATTTTCAAATTTGTGCGTGCATGGAGCCTCTGCTGCAAAAATATGCGGCAGCACTTCCATATATCAGCTTTGATTCTATGGAAAGTCTGATAGAAAGTGCAAAACAGGAGTTTTTTCCGCTTATCTTCCTGTATGTTGCAGAAGAACATTCAGAGCGTTTGGAGCAAGCCCAAATATTGATGACGGGAAAGCAAAAGCCCCTCATTATTCTGGTGAGTGAAACAAGCACCTGCGCGACAGAGGCATTCGGTATTGCATTCCGCTATTTGCTAAAGCCGATACAGGAACAAAAGTTTCAAGATGTACTGCAACAGGCATTACAGACTTTGAACGGCACAATCATTACTCTGACCGATGACTACGGCAGAACATTTTGTATGCCCTTGCATGATATTTTGTATTTTGAATGTCGAAATTATATTGTGCTGACGCACACAATTGATGGTCAGTATCCGATTCGCACAAGATTAAAAAATTTAGAAACTCTGCTGACAGAATCCGATTTTTGTCGGGTGCATGCAAGTTTCTTAGTCAATCTGCATTACATTTCAGACTTTGTGAAAGACGATATCACGATGATAAATGGCTGCCACATCAATATAAGCCGAACGCGCAAAAAGCAATTCCATGAGATATTTTTCAACTATCTGCAAAAAAATACACAGCAGAAGCTGTTTGTAAAAACAGGCTTTCACCAGCTTTTCTAAACTCGGTAGAGCAGGCAGTACAGATATCCATAGCCCTTCCATTCTTACAAGCAGTACCATCATTTTTACCATTCTCTGCTGTATCTGGTTATTCTCTGCTGTATCTGGTCATTCTCTGCTGTGATATTGTACAATGCGCATCTGTGTGCTACTATACAGATAGATTCTTCGAAGAAATAAAATTCATTTGACAAAGGAGGACTTTATTATGAAACGTTCAGTTAAAAAAATCCTGAGTGCTATGTTTGTAGGTTGTATGCTGCTCTCTACCACTGTAATGGGTGCTGGTGCCATTGGATTTGATACTCAAACTGCGACGGTCTATAATCAATCAGAAAATGGTGCAGTAACATCTTTTTCGTTTAATTATACTGTCCCTGAAAATGCAAACACCCGCGAAATACAGAATACAGTTGCCAGCATGGCTGCCGTTCAGTTGCAGAATCGGTCTGGAATCGCGACATTTTCCAGAGAACCCAGCGACTGGACAGATTGGGATACAGCAATTGCTATGGAAGATAATATCCGTATCGAGAAGAATACAGGTGATTCTACCAGTGGTACAATTCTAAATTGTTCACCACTTCGCCGTGATTATTCTGCGATTGGCGTTGTATTACAAAATGCCTCTGGTAATGCACGTGGATTAAATCTTGGTGTTGAAAATGAATCGTATCCTAACGAAACCGTGTATCAAATGAATGCACCAATTGATTATGATGCCGATACCGTTGTATATTTTTGCGATGGTGACCATTATGGAGATGGTTCTATGTGGTTGGAAAAAAATGATGTATTAAATATCCGACTAAGTGCTCAAGGCGGTTCTTGCAGAGCCGATGCTGCTGTATATACTTACCGTTAAAGTATTATTTGACACGTACAATAGCGTGGTCTAACGACTGCGCTATTGTACTCTCACTTATTTAACATCGAAAAATCAGACAATATGTGTCTCCTATATAGATAATATGGAATCGTTTAGAAACACAGAACGGAGGGTTTCTTATGAAAAAGCATTGGAAAACATTGGTGTTCACTGCAACAACCGCAGCTGTTCTATCATGTGGTGTGAATGCACTTGCTGTATCTGATATTCAGGCAA
>JAGZIN010000042.1 GCA_018366195.1 Butyricicoccus pullicaecorum
CATCCAATAAACCTAAATAGACTTCAATTATCCCTAAAAAAACCTTCATAGACAATCCTTCTCTAAATAACCTTATGTTTTCTTAGTTTTATTACCCAGCATCTTCTTCAGCGTCCTCAACTGTTAAGGTATCGCTGAAATGATTCTGTTGTATATGCGCCATTTCATGTGCAATGACGCGTTCCCTTATTTCAGGACAAAGTGCATCGTTAATAAAAATCGTGTAATCACCCTCAGAGTCAGGGATCGTTACGCCTTTCACCGTCATGGGCAGCGAGGCCAGACGCAAAAATATCCGATTCACAATAAGATGCCCTCACTTTCCGAGCATTGCCTCGATGACCTTCACAGCTTTCTCAACGTCCTCTTTTGTTGCGTTCTTTGTCAGTTGAAAAAGCATTTTCATTTCTGGACGTGTACGCAATTCTTCTAAATATTCTGTAAGCTCCTTGTCTCCGTTGATAAGGGGCTTTTCTTTTTGCTCTTTTTCAAGTAAAAAATCCGTAGTCACGTTGAAGAACGCAGCTATCTTGTCCAAAAGTTCCGGCTTAGGTGGTTTTCCGGTATTTTTCCACATTGTTACACTGGCTCGATTAAATCCAATTTTGGTCGCAGCACCGCTGGGGCTCAGTCCTTTTTGTGCACATAGGGCACAGTATACATCATAAAACACAAAAAATACCCTCCATTTTTGTGAATAGTAACAATGTTTATAAAAATAAACAAAATAGAGTTGACGTGTTTATTATTATAAGCTATACTGTATCCAGTAGTTGAGATTCATAAACACGCAAAAACAGAAATCCGATAGCTTTCGGAAAATATGTTTAAGATTATATACATTTTCTATACACATATCATAACACGCTTGTTTAAGAATATCAACAGAAAACTATTAGGAGGTGAAAATTTGTATGCCTGCACAATGGACGGCTGAAATCATTGGCGAAATGCACTTATATCGAATTGCCAAGAAGCGTCTTGCGGAACATTTGGGGGTAACGCCTGAATATGTAAGCATGATTCTGAACGGTCACCGTGACCCACCAGACGCAGAAGCGCGATTCAGAGAAGCGGTCGCGGAGATTATTCGAGAGAAAGGGATAACTCATGAATAGCATTGTATTCTTGGCTCCGAACACGCAGGAGCCGTTCACCACATCAGATGTGATTGCAGAATTTGCTGGGATTCAGCATCATACCGTCACACGTTTGATGATGAACTGAATTTTTTATTGATGTGATTATCATGAACCAACTAACGATTTTGACCCAAGGCAACCAGCAGGTTGTAGACAGTCGTGAAGTGGCTGAAATGGTGGGTAAGCCACATAGCGACTTAATGAAGTCTATCCGCACATACTCTAATCACATTTCTACTGCGGGAGATTTTTCCCTCAGTGATTTCTTCCTTGAATCCAGTTACAAAGACAGCACAGGACGTGAACTTCCTTGCTACCTGCTTACCAAAAAGGGCTGCGACATGGTAGCAAACAAGATGACAGGGGAAAAGAAAAAACCGCCCTTGCATGAAGAGCGGATTCTAAATGTTGCCGAATTAAAAAAGTTATAGGAATTAGGTGGGGCGACACTCCCACATCTCCAACAAGGGCGACGGCTGCCCGTTCCGTCCTCTAATTCCTATAACCTTATTAACTATATGATTAACATGGTTATATTATACATCACGAATGTTCAGAGTGTCAACCTTTTTTAGGGTTCCGCGTTTGATGAAGTTTTCAGTACGTTGTTTATTCAATACATAAATAGAGCGAGCATAGTACTTTCCGGCGGTGGATACACGCACAGCTACCTTTACATATTCACTGTTGATGAGAAAATTTTTCACGTATTCTATTGAGTTATCTTTGGGGTTAAGTCCCACATAATCTGGATATTTCAAAATATTTTCTAATTCATCTTTGTATTTTAAGTAAGCATCTGGGTGAGAAGTACACATATGTTGAATATTTGTTTTTCCCAAATATATGTTTGAATCTAATACATCTGAAAGTCCTAATACGTTTTTTACTGTTTCAGAAATAATACCAATCTTCATCGATGTACCTCAGGGTTATCCGTTCTGCCAAGCAGGTAGTCGACGGAACAGTCGAGGTAGTCGGCAATGCGGGCGAGGTTGTTGGCAGTAATATTCTGACCGTTGGCAAGATGTGAAATTAAGTTGATACCCAACTCCAAATCTGTAAGCATGGTTTTCATGGCTATTCGTTTAAGCTTTGCATAAGATTTTATACGCTTAGCAGTTTCGGCATTATTGAACATATTAGACACCTCATTTTTGTGTAAAACAGATACATTCACTGTATACAGTGAATTATGTATTGAATATCACTGTATACAGTGATATAATATAACCAAGTTAAGAGTTCAACTTAACTATACCACAGAAAGGAGAGAAAGCCAATGAGTAAGGGAAAAAGAAAAAACCGTAACCAGAAAGACCCGTCAAAAGTCATTTTCCTGATTACGGTCACAATCCAACTCGTGACAGCAATCATTAACCTGATTCGCGAAGTCATGAGTTAAGGTAGGGGGCATAAGCCCCTTACCTCTAAAGGATAACTTTTTTCCCGCTCGTTGTCAATAGAAATCATTAGAAAAAGGAGGTTTTGCCATGGATAAGCTTAATATCTTCGTGAATGTATTTACGATTGTTGTGGATATCATTCTAGTTGCTGTCATTGTAAGGGGGTGGAAGAAATGAATGTAGGAGAGAATATCCGGCGTATCCGCGAAGAGAGAAAGCTCACGCAGGCATACGTAGCAGAACGAGCTGGGATTTCTCAGGCAATGCTTTGCCAGATTGAACGTGGCACAAAGAATCCCTCGATACAAGTGGGCAAGGAGATTGCAACAATCTTCGGTTGCTCTTTAGATTGTCTCATCGAACCAGATAGCACGAAGTTTTTGGAGGGAAAACCATGACTAGTATAGTGTTTCTCGCACCGAATACCAAAGAGCCGTTCACCACATCAGATGTGATTGCAGAGTTTGCTGAAGTTAAACATCATGCTATTCAACAGATGATTCAGAAGCATGAGTCTGACTTTAAGGAATTTGGAAAGCTCGCATTTGAAATGCGACCTTTGCCAAAAAGCAGGACTGGACAGAAGGCAAAGATTTACCAACTGAATGAGGAGCAAGCCACTTTGCTTATGACCTATTTGAAGAATACCGAACAGGTCAGAGCGTTCAAGAAAGAGCTGGTTCGCCAATTCTACGCCATGCGCTTTGAGTTGTACAAGACACAGGCGGCAAAGGCGGAGCGCAAGCCGGTGCGGGCAAGTATGACAGATGCAATCAAAGCTTTGCCGGACAGTCCACATAAGGCGTTCAAGTATGGGCAGTTCACCGACCTTGCGTACAAGCTGGCGCTGGGTAAAACGGCGCGGCAGCTGCGGAAAGAGCGCGGTGCAGTCAAAACCGCAACCGCCAGCGATTACATGACAGCCGAGGAAATTGCGCTGGTTTCTGAAAGCGAGAATAAAATCGCGGTGCTCATTGGGATTGGTATGAGCTATCAGGAAGTCAAAGCACACTTGATGCCTCATTCAGCTTGTGTATCGTAAGAAAGGAGGAAAAGTACAATGCGTGAATTTTTTACAGTTCGAGAAGTCGCTCAACGGTGGAAAATGAAAAATGGAGCCGTTTATCAATACATAGCTTCAGGTCGTTTAAGAGCATCTAAATTTGGTAAGGCATGGCGTATTGAGCTCGCCGACATTGAACGGTTTGAGGATCAACTTAGACGGGAAAGTGGTATGAAACTACAAGAACACCGTATAGGGGCGCATTTTTAGTGTTGGAACGGGCAAGTTTCGGGTGGCATTGTAATAGTACGCGCAGGACTGCAATGACAAAGATAGGAGATGAAAATATGAGCCAAAGAAGTGAAAAATACGCCCGCGAAATCGGGCACACACAGAGAATGCACAGTGTAAAGCTGGATAGCCTTGGTGACCGGGTGCAGCAAATCGAAAGCCGTGAGTGGCAGTGGCTGGATCTGGTTGCAAGCGATAAGAAAACTGTGAATCAGTTATCCGAGCGGGTGGCACGGTTGGAACTGGATAGACGGAAGAAAGAGGTCAGCCGTGAGCGAATCGCCCTTTTATCCAGTACTGTTGTGGTATGTATGATGCTGTTTTGGGTGTCGTTAAAAATTTTTGGGATGGTGTAAATATGAAAAAGCAAAAGACCGGCGGTGTGTGGTACTTACTGCTTCGATGCAGCGCTTGCCAGAACATCAGGGGGTATCGTGCCCCAAAGACAAACAAGGCGCAGACCTGCAAGGCGTGTGGAGCGCAAATCCCTCTGGCGAATCTCACAAAAATCCATGTGTGGTGTGAATGTGGGCGCACGTGGAAC
>JAGZIN010000043.1 GCA_018366195.1 Butyricicoccus pullicaecorum
CAGTCTGGAATCCCGCCTGCATAAACCATCACACCGGCGTGTGCCATGTAAAATATATTTTCATTGACATTCACAATGCTTCTGTCGCAGCCAGCCTTTACGCCGTCGATGTGTGCCACCTGTACCTGCATCGCCGTGGGCTTTGTGCCGTAAACCTTGTGACAGATATGCTCCTTGAACGCAATGATATGCGAAGAAAAAGCAGCAATTCCGGTGAACGCACCATCTGAGCCAACCTGTGTCTCCCAAGCGTCCGTAGACAGCCCGTTGAATACATTCCAGTTTTTGGGGTCTCCCAGCTTGCAGCAGCAAATGGCGTTGTCATGCGTGCCCCAAAGCCGGTTGTCCTTTTCACAGACAAAGTCCAAGTCGGGCACAACCCGTTCCAGTGTGATATTGGTTTCCTGCCAGCTTTCCGGCTGTTGGCTTCCCAGCTCCCCATGCTGGAACACATTGTCATACACGGTGATTTTCTTTCCGGAAACCTCCTGAATGACCACCGTGCGGTTGTTGTAGGGCTGTCCGGTGCATCCTGTGATGGTCACACCATCGCCCTTTTGGAATTCGGCATCGGCGTCGAGCGTGAGCGTGCTGTTTGTGAAGGTCGCCGTCTGGGCGGTCTGTTTTGCGCTCAGCGGCTCCACCTTGTCCGTCTCGGCATTGTATAAAATCTTGTCTGGAAAGATGCAGACACGGCTTCCAATCACCGCCCAGATTTTTCTTCCCGTCTGCACCGTGTACTTTTCCACGCCATCTACCAACAATTTATTTTGATCTACCAAAATCTCTTTTCCGTTCTTGAAGGTCAAAAGCGCAGGGTCTGACAGGTCTTTGACCTTGCCGCGTGTCCCGCGTACCGAAAGACAGGGCAGACCTTCCGCAGAAAGGTTTTGCATGTCCCGTGCTGCACCGTCTGGAATTCGCTCCCGCCGGTCCAGTCCGGTGAACTGATAGATGGTATTCTGCTGTCCCTCCAAGGGCTGTAAATACGGCAGCTTAATCATAGCCACTCACCTGACTTCCTGCCGCTGGGCGTATATCACGGCGTACCCGCGCCGCATATTCGCTGTACGTGCTGGTAAATACCTGCATATCCAGATTGTACTGTGCAAGCTCCATGTCCATGAGGTCAATTTGTGCCAGCAGATATTGTTCGTATAACTCATTGTACGGAGATGCGGTGCAAAGTACCGTTTCCGGCGCAATCTCTTTAATGGGTTCTTTGAAGTGAATCTCCGTCAAAACCATGTTTTCCAGCGTCTGCAAACGCGCCAGCAATAACGACTGGTCATAGGCGGTTACACGCAGGGAAAGCACCCGTTCCAGTACCTCACCTGCCGTCAGAAAGGTTTCGATTGGCTCTGTTTGCGGCTGTTCCGGCAATGGATCTGTCATGCTGTCTCCTCCTTTCCGAGATAGAAAAAGGGGCAGTGACCCCGCCCCTTCTTTGCTGTTTATGCACCGCCTGCAACCGAATCACTGTATGCCTCAGCCTGTTCCAGCTGCTTTTCGCGGTTACGCAGCACCTCAGCGACCTCCGGCGGCACCGAAACCGACTTGCCGCGCGGCACATAATAGCCCTTGCCGTTGACCCCGACAAAGATCGTTCCCTTGTCCTTGCCGCTGCCCGGCGCCACGTATACGGTTTCCCAATCGGTATTCTGCATGGTTTCTGTATTGGTTTTCATGGTGTACCTCCCTTTAGTTTTCCACGTGGTCATTGAATGTCGATGCGGTTTCAATGCGTACCATTGCCTTTTCATTGAGGATTTTCGCCACATGGGTTGCCTTCCAGCCAATGGTTGCACGCTGGTTCAGCGGGTCATTGCCCGCGCCCAAGGGCTTGATGATGGTTTCCAAGCCGCCGCCCTCAATCTCGGTGACACCGTATGCACCGTCCCCAATGATGAGCGTGGAATATACATCAATCGAAGAACCGGAACCCTCATTGACAAACTTCTTTGCCTCCGTGGTTTCCACAAAGCGAATGTTTTCGATTTTGCCAATTTCACCAAGATAAATGCCTTCTGGGTCAGAGTAGGTCTTGACATTGACCCATTTCGGGTCACTCATCAGGTCATACGCCACATCTGGGTGAATGATGCCCACATAAGAGGTATCAAACGGGTCAATGTTGTTGTTCTTGAGGGTTCGCACGGCATGACGCACCGCATCAATGGTCAGCTTGTGGTCTGCTGTCACCTGGTTTCGTGCCGTAACCTGTCCCTCTGCATACTGTACCTGTGTACCCGCCGCGAGCGCATCACGAGTGAGGGTGTCCAGTGTCATGCCTGCCTGCTTGCCGATTTTCTTGGTTGCCTGTACGATAATGGGGTCGATTGCGGTCATGTCCAGCATATCGGACACCGCAACATAGTCACCATACTGTCCAATGTCTGCGGTCAGGGTGGTAACCTTGAGCTTCTTGCCGTCCGGGGTCACGCCCTCGGTGAGCTGGTCGGTTTTCTTGGGCAGGTCATCGAAGCAGCGGAATTCAATGGTCTTGCCGCGGTTTTTGGGAATTGGTTTTTTCATGCCGAACTGATTGTGCACGAGATTTGCTTCTGCCGTTTCCAGCAGCGTGGTGTCATAATAGGTTTTCATTTCAGCGGACAAGTTGCTGTCCCCTGTGACATTGGTATTTGCATCAAACAATGTCAGATTCATGCTGAAAATAGAAGTGTTCATAGTCTCATATCCTCCTGAAATGTAATTCGTTCTCCCCGTTCCGCGCGGCGTTCCAGTGCTTGGCGCTCCATGCGGGTCAGCTTTGCAATATCAATCTTTCCGGGTGCTACGGCAGCCTCTGCGCCGCCTCCGGCTTCCTTCGGGCGGTGTGCACCCGCACGAATCGAGTGTATCATATTGAATTCTGCGGTCTTTGCTGCTTGTCTGGCTGCCATCTGCCGGATTTCCTCCACATGGCAAGCCTCGTAAGCCGCTTTCAAGGAAAGTCGAGTGGCTTGATTTTTGGAGGAAATGAGCGACGCAAACAGCGGATTCTGAATTTCCTGCATGAGGTCAAAGTCAGGATACAGCGTTTTGATATGTTCTGCCTCCTGTTTCCAAATGGCAACCTGTTCGTTCGCTGCCTGTTCCCGTACCGCCTCCATCTGTCTGGTCACCCGTTCTCTGGCAGCCTGTTCCATGCGCTTGGAATCGAGGTCTGCATACTTTTCCAGCATCGCCTCATATTCTGCCTGTCTGTCCGCTGTGCTTTGCGCGGTTTCCTCTGCGCCCTGCTCACTGCCTGTGTCCAGTCCTTCGGTCTGTGCATCAGCAGATGTCTGTGCCGCCGCCTCAGCACCGCCTGCATCAAACAGGCATAAGTCAAATTTGAGCTTCATTGCTTGTCTCCTTTCTCTTGATACAGATTTCGAGTGTCCTCTATCTGAATATGGTTGGGATATGCCTGCCGCAGTCCATAGAAGCCGATGGATAGCGCGTCCAATATCACGCGCGCCTCCAGCGATTTCCGGCATTTTGCCCGTGCGTATCCGCTGTATGCTTTGGTGTCATATTCCGGAAAGCGGGACAGCGCAGCGGCGAGCGTTTCGGTGAGGGCAGAAATACCGGCACAGACAATGTCCGGCTGTCCCTTGGGCGCATAATTTGCGTGCCCCTCACAGCGGAACCCGAGCACGGCACCATTGTCCCAGATTCTAATCGTTACCATCTGTCACGCCTCCACATCTGCCCGTGCATTTTGCGCCAGCCGCTGGGCATACGGGGTGCG
>JAGZIN010000007.1 GCA_018366195.1 Butyricicoccus pullicaecorum
TTCTTTATTATAGCAAAAGGAGTTTTTATTTCTTCATCTTCGGCAATAGCCTTTTTTTGAACCACTCGCCTAGCGAGTGGTTTTACATCACAAAAAGAGAGGAACGAAATCGTTCCTCTCTTTCGATGCAAGTTCTTAAACCTTTTCTGCAACCTTTGCAGCCTTACCAACGCGGCCACGCAGATAGTACAGCTTTGCACGGCGAACCTTACCATTGCGTACCACTTCGAACTTTGCAATGTTCGGGGAGTGTACCGGGAAGGTCTTTTCCACGCCAACGCCATAGGAAATACGGCGAACGGTTACAGTCTTGTTGATACCAGCGTGCTTCATTGCAATGATGATGCCTTCAAACACCTGAATACGCTCACGGTTGCCCTCCTTGATTTTTGCGTGTACCTTTATGGTATCGCCAATCTTGAGCTCGGGCAGGTCGCTCTTGAGCTGCTGCTCAGACAGAACTTTTACTAAATCCATCTTTCAGTCTTCCTTTCATACTGGATATTCATGACCTATCTTGATATTAAGGCTATCGGATAGCCGGTAGGCAGCGGAATGTCCGTTGTTCTGCATTATTCTACCATACCTAGCATCTATCCGCAAGTATTTTTTTCATTCTTCCTGTAAATTTTTCTTCATATTTTTTGTATTTTTACAGCATACTGTACAAATGCCGAAAAATCAGATATAATAATACAAGCAAACCCAATTCAAACAGCAAAGGAGCTTGTATCGTATGTGGGCATATGAAAGTGTTTTTTATCAAATCTATCCGCTTGGCTTGTGCGGTGCGCCGCGTGTCAACGATGGTGTCCTCGCCAGCCGCATCAGCAAAATCAATGACTGGATTCCACATATCCAATCTCTGGGTGCAAATGCCCTTTATTTTTCTCCGGTCTTTGAATCGGACAGCCATGGCTATGATACACGCGATTTCCGTCTAATCGACCGCCGGCTGGGTTCCAATGACGATTTTTCTTCAGTCTGTGCCCATCTGCATAAAAACGGGATTCGCGTCATTTTAGACGGCGTGTTCAATCACGTCGGACGTGGCTTCTGGGCGTTTGAAGATGTTCGGGCGAACAAATGGGACTCTCCCTATAAAGATTGGTTTCATATCCATTTCGATGGCAATTCCAACTACAATGACGGGTTTTGGTACGAAGGCTGGGAGGGTCACTTTGAACTGGTCAAACTCAATCTGCAAAATCCGGCTGTCGTTCAGCACATCTTCGACTGTATCCGCGGCTGGGTCGAAACCTTCGATATCGACGGACTGCGCCTTGATGTTGCCTACTGCCTGCCGCCCGAGTTCCTGCGCCAGCTTCGTTCTTTCTGTGATACGCTGAAACCGGACTTCCTGCTGCTTGGCGAAATGCTTCATGGAGACTATAACCAGCGCGTTGGAGAGGGTATGCTTCATTCCTGCACAAACTATGAATGTTATAAAGGTCTGTACTCCTCCCTGAATTCCATGAACCTATTTGAAATCACCCATTCCCTGCTGCGCCAGTTTGGACCGGAAAACTGGACACTCTACAAAGGAAAGCACCTTTTGAGCTTTGTGGACAATCATGATGTCACGCGTGCCGCGTCCATCTTGAACAATCCCAAGCATCTGCCTCTCCTGTATGGTATGCTGTTCGGTATGCCGGGAATCCCCTGTGTATATTATGGCAGCGAATGGGGTCTCACAGGAAAAAAAGAGGACGGCGATGACGCACTGCGTCCTGCCATCGAAGCACCCATCGAAAACGAACTGACAGCATGGATTGCCAAGCTTGCAGCCGCACATAAAAACTCCAAGGCACTGTGCTACGGAGATTTCAAACAGCTTGTTTTGACCAACCGGCAATGTATCTGGGAGCGCGTGACAGATGGTGAGCGCGTACTCATTGCCATCAATGCAGATGACCAGCCCTATACCGCACATTTTGATGCGCGCTGCGGACGTGCCACCGATTTGATTACCGGACAACCGCACGACTTCGGCGGCGGCTCCGAGCTGCCCCCCTACTCGGTGGCATATTGGAAAACCGAATGTTGATGCACCTCTGAAAGAAATTAGAAAACTCCTTGATGTGTAAAACATCAAGGAGTTTTCTTTTCACTCATTTTTTAGACAATAATTTGATTCGAAATCAAACCAAAGTAACAGTTCCCTTTCCATCATCAGCAACTTGAATGTTCTTGGTGATTTTACCTTTATCAAGTGTGATTTCTACTGTGTACTCTCCCGGCTTTAAGGAAGTATTTATCAAGGAAACAATATGATCTTCGGGTTTATCACTAGAACATGCTACACTTATTTTTTGATAGCCAGAAATTGTCTGTCCATTTCCTGTAATTCGAATATCAGTATTACCAAACAAACCGAATCCAGTTTCATTTTTATTCATTGTAATGGTCAGTTCATGACCGGTTCCATACATACCGCCCCGATCCTGTATTTCACCAGTGATGTTCACAATTTCATATTCTCCCTGCTCCGGCTCAGGTTCTGGAGCCACTACCGTTTCCGGAATCTCATAGTAATCAAAAGTACCCTGATTTCCCTTTTCGTCCTCTGTGACAAAGCAGAAATACAGTTTTTTCTCATCGACTACTTCGGCGGGAATCTCAAAATCAAAATATTGTGTGCCCTCTGTGATGTCCTTTTTCTGTCCATCGCTGACAACCAGATTCGGGTCCTTGGGCTTGCTGTCTCCGGCGCCAAAATCACTGCCCTTCATCACCTTCCAGTAAACCTGACCTGCTTCCGAGGACTTAAAGTTCACCTGTGCTGTATTCTTTTCGGTTCGGGTAATTTTAACAGCCGTAAAGTTTGGAGCTGTGAAATCTACAAAGAAGCGATGGGTGTCCTTTCCATCTGCAAAGGTAATGGTGCAGGTGAAATGGTTATTATCCTGCGGCATGTAGCCATCTTTCATGTATACCTTATAGTTCTGGTTGTCATCTGTCTCTACACGCTTGAGCTTCATCGTGCCCTGTGCCGGACAAGTAAACTCGAACTGGTCAACCGTAAGTGTCTGTCCGGTTGGCTTGTCCAAACGTACCTCGAAGTAAACCAGCTCGCCTGTCATTTCTGCGCCCGGAATCTTATGTGCTTCCGCAGATGTAATTTGAACATCACTGGCTTCTGGCTTTTCTGCCGGAGTGCCTGCAATCTCCACCAGCTTGACTGGTGTCACCTTTTCGTCAATGCCCTTTGCCACATAATACATGGAATAGGCAGTATCCGGCTTCAGTCCTGTCAGGGTAACGGTATTGCTGTGCAGCTTCATTTCCTGCTGGTTGCCGCTTGCCATAACCTCCTCAGCGGTTGGCTCTCCATTTGCCGCTCTGCGGAAGCGTGTGCTTGGCTTTTCCTGAAGAATCCAATAGAACGTACCTGATGTATCGGAAACATAGGAGAAAGTTGCCTCATCTGCCGCAGTACGCACGGCCTCTGTGGAGGTCAGCTCCGGGCAGTCATACTTGCTGACAAAATCATAGGTCAGCAGGGTCTGGTCGTCCAAAAGGATTCCCAGCTGATAGGTATTGTCGTTATAGTATGCTGTGCTGAGGTCATAGACGCGATTGTCCGTGGTTTTTACATTCACAATGGTCATATCGCTGCCGCCGCCCGTACAAATAATGGAGAACTGATCCTGCCGCAAAGCGGTGTCGGTTGCACGGTTCAGGGTAACCCGTACCAGTCCATTCTTGACAGACTCTACACGCTCAATTTCCAGCTTATCCGGTGCAGACGGACGATTTGGCTTGGACGGACGGTTGTTATTGGAAGAGGAAGAACCGCTGCTGCTCGAATTGTTCTTGGAAGGTGTGGAGTTGATAGAACTGCCAGACGGAACCTTTTGTCCGCCCGCTGTAATACCGGTAGTTCCCTTTGCAGCCTTGACAACGGTTCCCTTGGTATCCACAGAAATATCATCTGCATTCGCCTTTACGGTGCTGACCTTACCGTCACCGGAAATGTCCGCGCCCTCAGCCTTGATATCCATGGTTTGAACCACTGCTCCCTTATCTACGGACAGCTGGGTATTCTTTGCGTCCTGTGCAACCTCGACGTTCTTAATTTGGCTGCTTCCTGACAGGGTAACTGCCGCATCGGGCGCAGTTACCCTAACGGTTCCGATTTTTGCATCTTGTGCCGTCAGCTTACTGGAGCCTGCAACCGTAACACTGGATACATCACCTGCTACAATTGCCTCCGCTGCCTTCTCTCCCACTTTGACGTGCTCTACCTTGGCATCTTTTCCGTCCACAGAAAGACGAACGGCTGCGCCATCGCGCTCCATCACAACGGTTCCCAGCACAGATTTTCCAGCCACATGAATGGAGTTTGCACCGCCGCCGCGAATCAGCACACGACCCTTGACAACCACGTTTTCAAGGGTCACATCGCCGTCCTGTACGCCCTCTGACAGAATCAAATCTCCGGCAATCGTCATGTCCTTCAGGCTGACGTCCTGTGTGTTGACCACAACGGTGCCGTCAGCAGACTCGGAAAAGCTGCCTGCATTCGGATAATATCCGGTCAGGATATGGTTCAGAATCGCCACGGTTTCTGCACGTGTGATTGGCTCTTTGGGACGGAATGGCTCTGTCCCGCTCACATAGCCCTTTTCAATAAAAGCCGAAACAGTATCTGCTGCCCAACCGGCAATGCCGCCTGCATCTGGCACATGAATTGCCTCTACATTGATTGTTTCAATGTCAAATGCACGCGCCATCATAACGACAGCTTCCTCTCTGGAAATGGCGTCATTGGGACGAACCTTTCCATCGGCTCCCTGCAAAACACCTGCACGTCCAGCCTTTAAGATGGCATCTGTATAGAATGCCTGTCCCAAATCACTGAAATAATTGTCTGCACGGTTCTGGTAACGCATAACATGATCCAAAACCACCGCCATTTCCCCACGGGTAATGGTATCGTCTGGTCGGAACTGTCCTCCAAACCCATTGACGATTTGATAGCCCTGCATACGGTCAATTGCAGCCTGCGCCCAATGTCCGTTTGTGTCTTGGAAAGCAGCCTGTGCTGATGACGGCGCTCCCGCAAGCAGCAGTGTGCATAGTCCTGCCATGGTAGACAGAACAACCTTGTTTGTTTTCATTTTACCGCCCACTTTCTTTATCCATAAAATGGATAATCATTCTCTATTTTCATTATACAGACTTTCCCACGATTTGTATAGGATTTTACCACAAATTTTTCAACAAATTTATGATTTTTCTTTTGGTTGTTTTCGTTTGTATGCCGAAATGCAATCCAAAAATGCCGCTCCATATCGTTTGACCTTGTACGCAGGGATACCGCCAATCCGTTCCAGCTCCTCCATCGTGCGCGGCAAGCGTCTGCACATTTCTCGGAGGATTGCATCAGAAAAAATCGAAAAGGGCGGAACCCCTGCTCGCTTTGCCAATCGGCTGCATGTTTGCTGCAAGGCTTTGAACAAGCCCTCCTCGATTTCTCCCGACTGAGACGGGACTCCCGACTTTGGCACCTTCACCGAAAATGGCAAATGCTTTTTGATGATATCCCCCGAACGTGCGCTCAGCTGAATGATTGGCAAATCGTCCGAGCGACAGGTCAAATATCCCTGTGCAATCAGGCAGTCCAGAAGATACCGAATCTGATAGGCCGAGCTGTTTTGCATCACCCCGAAGGTGGACAGGCGGTCGAAGCCCGATTCCTCCACCCGCTCCGTGCGCTCCCCGCGCAAAATCTCAATCAAAAAATGCTTTCCTACGGCGCGTCCCCGCTGATTGAGCCGGAACACACAGGACACTATTTTCTGTGCATCAATCGTCTGTTCCTTCCATTCCCAATGTACGCCGCAGTTTGCACAGCCTCCGCAATAGGAGGGCGCTGACTCTCCAAAATAATGTAAAATCGCAGCACGCAGACAATCGGTTGTCTGCGTGTACCACCACATACGGCGCAGGCGCTCCAAATCCCTCTGTAAAATATGGGCGCGTGTCTGCTCGTCCAAATCCTCTGCCAGCGTCCGATTGTTTTGAATTAAAAACCGGCACAAGCGCAAATCTGAACCATCAAAATACAAAATGCAATCAGCTTGTCTGCCATCACGCCCTGCACGTCCCGCTTCCTGATAATAGCTCTCAAGGTCTGTCGGCATATTATAATGAATGACAAACGACACATTCGGCTTATCAATGCCCATGCCAAAAGCGTTGGTTGCCACCAGAATCGGAACCTTATCATATAGGAAATCGTTCTGTGCCTGCTTTCGGGTCTGCGCATCTAATCCCGCATGATACCGCGCTGCCCGCAGCCCCCGCCGACGCAGGACCCCATAAACATCATCGACCAGCTTTCGGGTCAGACAATAGACAATCCCGCTCTGTTCTGTGCGCTGAGCCAGTTCCGCCAAAAGTGCCGCTGTCTTATCGGTTGGCTCACGGACAAAAAAACGCAGATTGGGTCTATCAAATCCTGAAACCAATACGAACGGGTCTTGCAGTCCCAAAAGCCGAATGATATCCTGCCGCACCCGCTTGGTTGCGGTCGCGGTAAACGCACAGACGGGCGGACGATTCGGAAGTTCCTGCAAAAATTCCGCAATATGCAGATAACTTGGGCGAAAATCCTGCCCCCATTGGGAAATACAATGTGCCTCATCTACCGATACCAGCGCCAGAGGCAGCTCCTTGCAAAACGCACGAAATCCGGATATCTCAAGGCGCTCAGGGGCGATATATAAAAACTGATATCTTCCAGCTCGGACAGCCTGTAAAATCTGTGTGCGTTCTGCCTGACTCTGCGCACTCGTCAGACAGGCGGCTGGGATTCCAGCGCTTTGCAGCGTGCGCACCTGGTCCTGCATGAGCGAAATCAGCGGCGAAATCACCAGCGCAACCCCTTGCCGTGCCAGTGCCGGAACCTGATAGCAAACGGACTTTCCTGCTCCCGTCGGCATGACCCCCAAGGTGTCCTGTCCATTCAAAATCCGCATCACAATCGGCTTCTGGTTGTCTCGAAATGTATCATATCCAAAAAAGCGTTTCAGGATATCCTCTGGTGTCATCGGTCTGTCCTCCTCATCATACAGAAAAACAGCCGCTCGGTAACACCGAACGGCGGCTTCTTTTTTCAAAGCAGTGCGAGCATGGCATCTACATCTTCTGACTTTGTCGCCCATGAGGTCACAAAGCGAACAACATCATGTGTTTTGTCCCACTTTTGGCTGAACTCAAATGCAGCTTCGGTCGTCAAATCAAAAATCTGGTCTTTGCTCAAAATCGCAAAAATCTGGTTGGTGGTTGCCGGATAGGCAAGCTCATAGCCCTTTGCCAGCAATCCGTCCCGCAGGCGTGCCGCCATCGCATTGGCATGACGCCCAAGCGTAAAATACAGGTCTCCAGTAAACAGCCCCTCAAACTGCATACCCAGAAGCCAGCCCTTTGCAAGCATTGCACCCTGATTTTTCATCATATAGCGAAAATCCGGCTTGAGTGCATCATTGACCAGCACAAGGGCTTCGCCAAACAGCGCACCATTCTTCGTGCCCCCAATATAAAACGCATCACACAGAGTTGGCAAATCTGCCGGCATCAGGTCACAATCCTCTGCCGTCAAGCCGCTTGCAAGGCGTGCACCGTCCAAATATAACAGCAAATGCTGCTCATCACAGACCGCCCGCAACAACTCCAACTCGCGCCGTGTGTAGATGGTTCCCACCTCGGTGGACTGTGAAATATAGACCATGCGCGGCTTTACCATGTGTTCATCAGAATGGCTGCGCACCACCGCCAGAATATCCGCTGGTGTCAGCTTGCCGTCTGCCTTGGGCACCCCCAAAACCTTATGTCCGCTTCCCTCGATTGCACCGGTTTCGTGCACGTTGATATGTCCGCTCTCTGCACAAATCACCGCTTCAAACGGGCGAAGCGCACTGGCAATCAAGGTCATATTGGTCTGTGTTCCGCCTACCAGAAAATGAACCTCCGCCGTCGGGCAGTTGAACCGCTTCTGAATCATATCTGCCGCATGCGCACAATATTCATCGGTTCCATAGCCAATCACCGGAGTGAGATTATTGATTCGCATGGCTTCCAAAATACTGGGGTGCGCACCCTCGCTGTAATCATTTCTAAAATTCAGCATCTTTTTGTTCTCCTTTTCTCGGTTCCATCGGGTCTATCTTTCCAAATGCGCGGAAATTCAGCCGCGCCTCCATGAGAGAAAGCCCGCCATTGGGCGCACTTTCCTGCCAGATATCTTCGAATGTGTCATCTTGCTCCCAGCCGCAAACCGGACAGATTTGTTCGTGCATACCCTCCACGAAGGTCAAAATCCCACAGACCGGACAAGCTGTCAGGGGCAGACCGGTCACTGTGTCGAATTCAGATTCCACCAGAGCAGTCTCCGGCCACACCGCTTGCAAATCCGGACGCGCATCGGCTTCGCTTTCTTCCATACCGGACACGGTATCCTCCGGCATGTACGGATATTCAGTCAATTTCAATCACCACCGGACAGTGGTCGCTTCCCATGACATCGGATAAGATACGTGCGTCCTTGACACGCCCCATAAAGCGTTCCGAAACCAGAAAATAGTCGATACGCCAGCCTGCATTCTTTTCACGGGAACGGAAGCGATAGCTCCACCACGAATACGCGCCCTCCTGATCCGGATAGAAGTATCGGAAGGTATCCACAAATCCTGCTTGCAGCAACTCGGTCATTTTACCGCGTTCCTCATCGGTAAAACCCGGATTGCGTCGGTTGGTCTTTGGGTTTTTGAGGTCGATTTCCTTGTGTGCTACATTGAGGTCTCCGCAGATGATGACCGGCTTTTTGGCATCCAGCATCTTCACATAATCACGGAATGCGTCCTCCCACGTCATGCGATAGTCCAAACGCTTGAGCTCGTCCTGCGTATTGGGCACATAGACCGTAACCAAATAAAAGTCCTCATATTCTGCCGTGATGACACGCCCTTCATGGTCGTGCTCCTCAATGCCCAATCCTCTGGAAACTGACAATGGCTCTTTCTTTGAAAAAACCGCAGTACCAGAATATCCCTTTTTTTCTGCCGAGTACCAATATTCAAAATATCCCTCCATAGCCGGCGCCTGCTCCGGCTGGAGTTTGGTTTCCTGCAAGCACATCATATCGGGCTGTTCCTGCGCCAAAAACTCAAAAAATCCCTTTCCCACACAGGCACGCAAGCCGTTGACGTTCCAAGAAATCAGCTTCATAGATTCCCTCCTTTTTGTGATTGATGCAGCAGATTGCTTTCCGCAATGCGCCGAACCGCCTCCTCCATACGCGCTGGCGGAACAACCAGCGCAAAACGCACATAGCCTTCTCCCTGCGCGCCAAAGCTCAGTCCAGGCACACAGATGATGCCGGTCTGTTCCATCAGCTCCAACACAAAGTCAACCGAAGAAGTGTAACCCTCCGGAATCTTTGCCCACACAAACATACTCCCCTTGGAATCCGGAACCTCCCAGCCGATTTTGCGCAGTCCGCCGCACAGGGCATCTCGCCGCGCCTGATATGCCTGCTGGTTGTGCTGTATGATATCCTGCGGTCCTGTGAGAGCGGCTACCGCTCCGGCCTGTGCAGGATAAAACATGCCATAGTCGATTTGTGAACGGAACGCACGGAAGCGCTGCACCATATCTGCATTGCCCACCACAAAGGATACGCGCATTCCAGTCAAATTATAGGTCTTGGACAGAGAATTGAATTCCACCCCCACATCTGCCGCGCCGGATACGGACAAAAAGGAAATGCCGCGCTGTCCGTCCATCATAATATCCGAATAGGCATTGTCATGCAAAACCATGATTTCATGCTTTTTGGCAAATGCGACCAGCTTTTCATAAAAAGCCACATCTGCAACCGCGGTTGTGGGATTGTTTGGATAGGATACAACGATGAGCTTTGCCCGATTGGCAACCGATTCCGGAATATCATCAAAGTCCAAAATCCAATCCTTTTCTGCATAGAGCGGATACAAACCAATTTCGGCACCTGTCAGCATGGGACCAAAAGTGAAAATGGGGTAGCCCGGGTCTGGGGCAAGCACCAAATCCCCCTCCCCCACAAACGGAAAGGCAATGTGGGCAATGCCTTCCTGCGAACCGCTGACCGACATAATCTGTTCGGGTGCAAGCGATACCTCATAGCGTTTTTGATACCAATGCTGTACAGCTTCTATCAGCTCCGGCGTTTCATGCAGCGAATATCTATAATTCTCCGGTTTTTGCGCGGCTTGCGAAACCGCCTGCATCACATGGATATCCGGCTCGAAATCCGGTGTCCCGATGGATAAATTGATGACATCTACGCCGCGTGCGGATAGCTGCTTCTTTTTTTCATCTAACTGATGAAAGATATTGGATTCTGTCTGCTGTCCAAACTTCTGGAATTTCATCTCATGTCCCCTTACTTTCTATCGACAAAAAATCTCATTAGCATTATAGTACAGATTTGCCGCAGATGCAAACCGTATTTTACAGCCCACACCCTATGCACGATATTGCTCGAGCGTTTCCAGAAAGCGCTGATGCATACGATTGCTGACCGGCACACGATTTCCAAAGCTGCACCGCACCTCATTTTCCTCGACCGCCTGCACGTGCTGCAAATTGACCAAAAATCCCTGATGACAGCGCACAAATCCGTATTCCTCCAGCTCTTTTTCGACCACCGCCAACCGCCCCGGAATCTCAATCTGACGCTCAATGGTCTGAATCATCAGATGTCTGCCAATCGTTTTGATATAGATAATTTCAGCCGGTGAAAGCCGATAAATCGCACTTTTTGTGTGCACACACCAGCTTTTTTTCTCCAGCTTGCGGCGTTTCATCAGACGTTCCATCTCCTTCAAAAACAGGCGCTCGGAAATGGGCTTGAGAAAAAACTGACTGACTTGCAGCGAAAATGCCTGCGTTACATATTTGGGACAGCTTGAAATTAGAATAATATCCATGTTCGGCTGGCATGCACGCAAAATCCGCGCAATTTCTGTTCCATTTTTGTCAGGAAGCTCAATCGACAGCAAAATCATATCAAACTGCTTTCCCGCTCGAATCGCCTTGAGGAGTGCCCTGCCACTCGAAAAGCATAGCTGTTCTACATCGGGCAGCTGTGACACATAAGTGCAAAGCTCCTCCAGCTGTTCGGTATCCCCCTCACAAATCGCTACAATCATAAAATCCTTCCCTCTATTCTCTGTGACTCTCCAAATCCTGCATGAGCACTCGCAGCGAAAACACCCCATCTTGCAAGGACCAGTTGAGGTATCCCTGATATTTGTTGGCAATTCGCTGCATACCCGGAATTCCATAGCCATGCTGGGCAGAGTCTGCCTTTTGGGTAATCAGGCGGTTCTTCTTCTCCCGTATGGGGTGATTGGTTGGATTTTGTACCAAAATAGAAAGCGTCCTGCCCTGCTGCACTATCTTGACCCGAATGAACGGGTCTTGACAGCCTTCACAGCCCTCAATTGCGTTATCCAGCGCCGTTGCAAGCAGCATCGCAATATCCATCGCATCAATACCAATCTGATTGGTCAGCGGCGGAATGGAAACATCGAACGAAATCTGCGGGGCATCGGTATGCTTTGCTGTAACGACCGCATCTAAAAGGGGATTTCCAGTATCAAAAAACTCAGTTGGCTGGATACTTCCCAAAAATTGGGAAAAATAATCGTCCAGCTTTTCATATTCCTGCTGCTGCAAATAGCTCTGCGCACCAATGACAAAATTCTTCAAATCATGCCGCATTTTTCGGATATCGCGGTCATGATTATAGAATGCCGCATAATGCGCGACCTGATTGGCAGTGTGCTTTTCCAAAAATTCCAATCTGGGGCGCTCCTCCTGCACCCGAAGCTGCTCCCGAAACAGCCCAATGCACAGCCCGACACAGAACAGCACAAAAATCAGCGTGATGAACGTGCTTGGCATATAAATGGAATCTGTCAGCATCACAATCAGCTCGATTGCCAGCATACAAAGACAAAATACAATCAGAAAAATACTTGCATAGGTTTTCTGGGGATAGGCGCGATACATGGCAATCAGCTTGCAGACAATCAGGGTCATGACCAGCTGCACGGCACTGCACCCCAAAACAATCCATGTCCAAATGCTGTCCTCCGGCTTGCTGATGACAATTGGGCAGCAGTCCATACACCCGCTCAGAAAAAAAACGATTGCCTGCGTACATGTCATGATAACAAACGTAAACATCGCTGTCAGAATCCGGTTGACTAGATTGGTTCGGTAGCAAACGGTTGCCATGAGCAGCGCCGCAATGCGGAGCAATGAGTTATATGGAACCGGATATTCAATGATGCCTTTTGAAAACATAAAGGCGAGAAACAGAACCGAGCAAACCATATATCGCTTCCGATTACAGGCAGATACGTCAAATGCCGTCTGCATCAGAAAATGCACGGTGATAAGTTCTACCAGCCCCTTTATGATATATGCAAATCCCATAACGTATCCTCTTTCAGAATATTATATATATTATAGCGTTCCACAACTGTTTCGTCAAATAGATCCGTGTTATTTCCCCATCTCTTCTGCTGTTTTTCCTCGGTTTTATGCGTTCCCTTTTGCCAAAGCGATCCGCTCACAAAAAAACAGGGTTCCCCCGTTTGGAGTTCCCTGTTTCCGATTGTTTCAACTAATTTACTGCATGTATTCCAAAAATTGATCCATAAAATCTTTCCTGCATCTGGCGCTGAGCGGGCACGAAATATTGTCTGTACACAGCACCTCATCTGCTTCAATTGCACACACGTGTCTTGGATTTACAAAATATCCTTGATGGCTCTGCAAAAAACCGCGCTGATACCAAATGCGCTTCCACGCCTTGACATTGACCCGCACGCCATACGACCGCTCTCTTGTCCAAACGCTCATAATCCCATGATAGAATTCGATATAGATGATATCCTGCTGCCGCAGGGTGACCGTGCGCTGATTCTCCAAAACCAGAGTGACCCATGCCTCGGTATAGTCCTTCATCATTTTTTTCATCGCAGAAAGAAAGACTTCTTTTCCAATGGGCTTCAAAAAATATTGTGCACTTTGCAGCGCAAACGCATGCGTGACATATTGCGGATAGCTTGTCGAAAATGCAATGCAGGCATAGGGCTGCTTGCTGCGGATTTGCTCAGCAAGCGCAATCCCGCTCACCCCCGGCAAATCAATATCCAGCAAATAAATATCAAACTGCGCGCCTGCTTTCAAAACCTTGGAAAGAGCGTCCCCAGTCGTATACACCTCCACTGCTTCTATCGGAAACTCCTGTGCAAGGGAACGGATATACGCTTGTGCCATCTTGGCTTGTCCTGCGTCATCTTCACAAATTGCAATTTTCAACGCCAATCCCTCTCTTATCTCCACAAGTACGGTTTGATTTTCTGTTATTTGACAGCCCCAGAAGCCGTGTGCGCTGCATGTGCCATCTCCTCACGCCAACGCTGGTTCAGCTTTGGAACCAATTCCCCAAGTGCCTGTGTGCGAAATCCGGCAGCATCAAATTGCAGAATCTCCTCCATGCCCTCTGCATCTGCCTCCTTGAGCGGAACGGCTGCCATTTGCTGTACCAATGTGGTCTGTGCCTCCTTGGATAGTAAATAATTGATGAATGCCGTCCCACCTTCCTTATTGCCGCTGAAGGACGGTACGGCAGCACTCCGTACTGAACCAATCAGGGCAGGCTCGATGTTTGCCAGCTTGATATTTTCCGTCAGAACCCCCGCATGGCGTGCAGCAATCACCTCACCGGCAAAGCTCGGGCACATATCAATTTTTCCCTGTGCCAGCAAATCGAGGACTGCCTGCCCGTCTGCCGGATAGGTCACTGTTTCCTTCTCATCACGATACAAGAAGCGATGCAGATTGGTCAGCATTGCAAAGCCGGTATCCCATTTTTCCTCCCACTTGGGGTCATCACTCATCAGTGCTTCCTCGTCAGGGATTTGATTATAGATACAGGTACGTACAAATGAATTACCCGCTCCCGAGGTGCCGGGCGCGTTATATGCAAACCGTCCCGGGTGTGCTGTAATCCACGTGCTCAGTGCTTCCATGGTTGTCGGCAGCTCTGACTCCGGCACTGCCTCGGCATTGTATGCAAGCATCACAGCCGTCCCGCAATAGGGCTGCGCCTGTCCAATCGCCGCAACCGGCTGCACTGTCACGCCCTCCGCATTGGGCATGGCGTCCAAATCCAGCTGCATCAGGCTTTCTTCATCGGTACGGGAAATCATGCACTTGAGCGCATCATCTCCCAGCTCTACAACATCAAATTCTGTTTCTGTCTGTTTTGATTCATACGCATAAACAAGCATATCCGTGAGACTTTCTTCTGCATCTTCCGGTACAAAATGCAGCGTGGCTGTATACTTTCCATCTGCCTGCTCGTTAAAATCCGCAACCAGCTTTTCAAATGTTTCCTGCACCTTTGCCGTACCGCCTGCCCAGACATGGACAGGCTTTGCCTCTGGTGTCTCAGTCTGACCACAGCCTGCGAGTATCCCAAGCATCACAGCCGCGAGGGCTGCCCATATTCGATTTCGTTTCATAAACCTTCCTCGCTTTTTCTCATACTGTTTATCTTATAAAAGTGTATCAAACTTCAGCCCCATCTGTCCACTGTTTTGCCCCGTCATTTTGTATACATTTTTTCTGATATGTAACAAAAAATCGTGCTTGCGCACGATTTTTCGACGGTCTCAGCGTTCCTCTCGGAAATAGTTGACGCCCAAAGAGCCCGGAATATTCAAATCTCGTTTTTTACGCATGGAGCTGATAACCAGAATGATAGCCGTCATCAAAAATGGCAGCATATCATAAAAAGCGGTCGGCAGCTGAATGACCGATGGCGGCATATAGTATTTGAGCACACGCAGCGCACCAAAGACAAACGAGCCTGCAATGGCAATCCACGGATTCCACTTTGCAAAGATGACCAGCGCCACTGCAATCCAGCCCAAGCCGCCAACATTGTTGGAAATCCATACACCGCTGTTGATAATCATAGCACAATATGCACCGCCAATGCCGCAAATGCCGCCGCCCGTCAAAATCATGATATATTTCCAACGCATGACATTGATGCCCGCTGCATCTGCTGCCGCCGGATTGTGTCCGATTGCCTGTACGTTCAACCCAAGCTTTGTCTTTTTGAGAAACAGCCCTGCAAGAATTGCAAGCACAATGCCAAGATAAACAAACGGGCTGTACGAAAACAGTAAATCTCCAATGACTGGAATATCACTCAGTCCGGAAATGTTAATTTCACGCATTTGTGCTGTGATGCCCTCCGGCAGCTTTAGGGTTCCGTTCTCCGTATGACCCAGCATATAAATGCCAATAAAGTTCGCAAGTCCAATGCCGAAAATGGTCAGCGTCAGACCAGATACATTCTGGTCTGCCAAAAATGTAACGGTGAGCACTGCATAGATGAGCGCCGCCACAAGACCTGCTGCAAACGCGGCAAGCAGCGCCAGCACAAAGGAGTCTGTCTGCATTCCGACCATAAAACCGGCACAGGCACCAATGGACATCAGTCCCTCTACGCCAAGATTCAGATGACCGACCTTTTCAGACAGGATTTCTCCGACCGTACCAAAAAGGAGCGGAATACTGGCTGCAACCGCAGCAACCAGAAACTTAATAAACATTTCCATTTATTTTTTTCCTCCCTCTGACACCGCAGTCTGCTTTTGATCGCGCACAAATTTATATCGTACAAAAAATTCACAGCCCAGCACAAAGAACAGAATAATCCCCTGCAATACGTCTGCACAGTCTGCGGACAGTCCAAACTCCGACTGAATGACAGAGGAACCTTTTTCCAATACCGCAAACAAAAATGCAATGACCATGCTGTTGACCGGATTGAGCTGCGCAAGCCACGCAACAATGATTGCCGTAAAGCCAACCCCGCCTGCAACCCCGACTGTCAGAGTGCGGTCAGAGCCTGTAACCTGTACCATGCCGGCAATTCCGGCAACCGCACCGGACAGGAACATGGTGCGCAGAATGATGTGCTGTACATTCATGCCTGCATAGGTTGCTGTTGCGCGGCTTTCCCCGACAACAGAGATTTCATAGCCCTGCTTGGTATAGCGCAGATAAACAAACAGGAGCACAACGAGTACCAGTGCAATCACCCAGCCGACCTGCACGCCGAACAGCTTGGGCAGCACGGCACTTTTTTCAAAGCTCGCAATTTTTGGAAAGCCGTTTGCCGCCGGATCACGCCACGGACCTTCTTGCAGCCAGCTGACCAGATGGAGCGCGATATAGTTGAGCATCAGCGTAAACAGCGTTTCATTGGTGCCAAAGCGTACCTTAAAATAGGACGGAATGAGCGCCCACAGACCGCCGCCTGCAACACCCGCAAGAAACATCACCGGAAATAAGAGAAATCCGGGCCAGTCGGCATGAAACAGGGCAAAATACGAGGCAAAAATACCGCCCATAATCAGCTGTCCCTCACCGCCGATGTTCCAAAACTTCATCTTGAACGCCAGCGTCACGCCGAGCGCCGAGATAAGCAGCGGAATCATGATTTTAATGGTTGCCTGTATGGCCATCTTGGAGCGGAATGCACCCGAAAGGATTGCTCCATATACAGCAAACGGATTGTTGCCCAGCACCAGCAGGAACAATCCTCCCGCGCAAAGCGCCAGAAAGAAGGCGCCCAGACGCAGAATCCACTGCTGCTGTCTGCTCTTTTCCTTGGTTTTGACAATGCGCATCATGCCTGTATCTCCTCCCCTGCACCGACCATCAGCCGTGCAATATCATCTTTGCTTGCCGTTCTGCCATCTACAATCCCTGTTATCTGTCCGTGACACATGACCAAAATCCGGTCCGAGAGCGCCATGAGCACATCAAGATCCTCACCAATGAACACAACCGCAACGCCTTTTTTCTTTTGCTCATTGAGCAAATCATACACCGTATACGAGGAATTGATATCCAGACCGCGCACCGGATAAGCGGTAATCAGCACCTGCGGGTCGGACTCGATTTCGCGTCCCAGCAATACCTTCTGCACGTTGCCGCCTGACATCAGGCGAACCGGCGTATCGACTGACGGCGTAACAATGCCCAGCCGTTCCACCAAATCCTCTGCATGCTTGCGCGCCGGTGCAGGGTCGATAAACGGACCCTTTGGGGTATCATAGGTTTTGAGCATCATATTGCCCACCATTCCCATAGAAGCGACCAACCCCATGCCCAAGCGATCCTCTGGCACAAATCCCAACTGCACGCCCAGATGAATGATTTCACGCGGCGTTTTTCCAATCAGATTTTCCTTGTGATAGAGAATGGCACCGGTCTGTGCCGGACACAAACCCGAAATACACTCACACAGCTCCTTCTGTCCCGAGCCTGCAATGCCCGCAACGCCCAAAATCTCTCCTGTACGCACTTCAAAATTGGCATCTTGAATGGCAATACTGCCGTCAGGCTTGCGCACTGTGAGGTCAACAACCTTCAAAATCGTCTTGGGGTCCACCACATCGGGACGGGCAATTTCGAGAGAAATCGGGCGTCCGACCATCAGCTCCGTGAGCTTCTTTTCGTCGGTTTCCGCGGTATTGACCGTATCAATATATTTTCCCTTTCGCAGTATGGTAACACGGTCTGAAATCGAGAGTACCTCATTGAGCTTGTGAGTGATAATAATGATGGCGCAGCCCTGCTTGCGCATGGAACGCAGAATATCAAACAGACGGTCGGTCTCCTGCGGAGTGAGCACGGCAGTCGGCTCGTCCAAAATCAAAATCTTTTGTCCACGGTACAGCACCTTCAAAATTTCCACGGTCTGCTTTTCGGAAACCGACATTTCAAAGGCACGGCGATCGGGGTCAATTTCAAGTCCAATCGACTCACTGATTTCCTTTACCTTCTGGCGCATGACAGAAGCAGAAAGGCGCTTGCCTGCGGTTCCGAC
Organism: Butyricicoccus pullicaecorum; assembly: GCA_018366195.1. Classification (GTDB taxonomy): domain Bacteria; phylum Bacillota; class Clostridia; order Oscillospirales; family Butyricicoccaceae; genus Butyricicoccus; species Butyricicoccus pullicaecorum_C. Next base: position 17,981 of record JAGZIN010000007.1, read on the forward strand.
AGCAATATTTTCAGACGCTGTGAACACATCGACCAGCTTAAAATGCTGATGAATCATACCGATCCCCAGCTCCATCGCGTCCTCCGGACAGTTGATTGAGACAGGCTTTCCTGCAATCTGAATGGTTCCGGCATCTGGGTGATAAATTCCGGACAGCATGTTCATAAGGGTTGTTTTGCCCGAACCATTTTCACCCAAAAGCGCAAGCACCTCACCATACCGCACAGTCAAATCAATTCCATCATTTGCGACCACCGAACCAAATGTTTTCGTAATGCCGCGACACTCGATCGCATATTCGGTATTTGCCATACTCTTTCCTTCTTTCTCTCGAGATACGTTAGAAAAGGGCGGCCAAAAGTGTTTTGACCGCCCTCTTTTCCAAAACATGGGGTTCCCTTATGCAACCTCAACGTTCTTATAGTACCAGTTGCAGGTACCGTAATCTTCTGCCTTCAGGGTATGCTTTTCTCCCTGATTGTCTTCATACTCTGTGGTGCCATCAAAAATGTCCCACTCGCCGCTCATAATCTTGTCCTGTACCTCCTGTACCTTTTCCTTGGTACCCTCTGCACAGAGATCAGAGAGCGGAGACAGGGTAACCAGACCGTCCTGCATCGAACCGAAGTAATCCTTGCCGTCCCATGTGCCCTCGATGACGTTCTTTACCGCCTCGGTGTAGAATACGGACCAATCCCAAACAACAGAGGTCAGGGTTGCGCCCGGTGCCTTCTCTGACATATCAGAGTTGTAGCCCACTGCATAAACGCCAGCCTTTTCTGCCTCGGTTGCCGGATTTGCGGTATCACAGTGCTGTGCAATCACGTCACAGCCCAAATCAATGAGAGACTTTGCAGCCTGACCTTCGCCCTCAGGGTCGAACCAAGAGCCTGTCACCTTGACATAAACCTTTGCATCTGGGTTGACAGATTCCACACCCATCGCAAACGCATCAACACCAGAGGTGACCTCACCGTTTTCGCTGTTCTGTGCAGCCACATAGCCAATCTTATTGGACGCAGTCTTCAGGCCGGCTGCAATACCGGACAGATAACGCGCCTGATTGATTTTGCCAAAGTACTTGATGAAGTTCTTGCCATTGGACTTGTAGCCGGTGCCATGTGCGAACATAACCTCCGGATATTCCTCTGCCATTTCTTCTACATAGTCCATATATCCCCATGAGGTTGCGAAAATGACCTGACAGCCTTCCTCAACGCACTCCTCCAGCGCAGTACGGATTGCAGTAGCATCAGAATCATCTACGTTATTCTTGCGGACAATCTGGCTGTCCTCCAGTCCCAGATTCTTCTGCATGCCCTGAATGCCGAGGTCATGTGTGTAGGTGTAGCCAGCACCTTCTGCTGGGTCGGTAATGTGAATGACGCCGACCTTGAGGTCCTCCTTGGCAACAGCCGGGAACAAGCCCTCTGCTGCGGAACTGTTGTCGCTTTCATTGTCCTTTGCAGGCTCCTGTCCCCCCGTGGAACCACAGCCAGCCATCAAAGACAGACTCATGACACCCGCGAGCACTGCACTTAGAAATCTCTTCATGCTTTGATATCCTCCTACCAACAAACTGTTTTCTGATACAACGCGCCTTTCCATAAAAATAGAGCAAAACCATGCTGTTTGCTCTCATTTGGTCAGACAATGTCTTGTATCGCCCTTATGAGAGTAAGTATAAAGAAAAACTCAGATTTTGTCAAGGTTTTTTGCAATTTCTTTGATTTTATCATTTGACCAAATAAAAAAGTTGCAATTTTCGACTCTTTGCACCGCAAAACTTCCAAGTGCGGTCTATGGAACAGAGATGAAATTTTACATTTTGTACAAAAACAGCTGTTGGAAGATTTTACTGCTCTGCGCTCGCTCCTGCACATTCCGCAATATGCGATTCGATGAGAGCAAGCACTTGCTCTCGTCCCGTTCCCTTTTCTGCTGAAAACGGAATCACCGGAACGTCCTCCGGCAGGAGCAGGGTTTCTCGAATACAGGTAATATTTGCCTCAAGCTGGCTTTTTTTGATTTTATCCAGCTTGTTGGCAATGATTGCAAAGGGCTGTCCGGTCGCCAGAAAGCAGTCTGCCATAACCTTATCGTCCGCAGTCGGCTTATGACGAATGTCCACAATTTGCAGACCGAGGGTAATCAGACCGGTTGCGAAATAGGTTTCCAGCAGCGCCCCCCAACGGTCGCGTTCCGACTTGGACACCTTGGCATAGCCATAGCCCGGTAAGTCCACAAAATAGGTCTGCTTGTCAATTTCAAAAAAGTTAATATGAATGGTTTTTCCCGGCTGTCCGCCAACACGGGCAAAATTACGGCGATTCAAAATCTTGTTGATGGTCGATGACTTTCCCACATTGGACTTTCCCGCAAATACGATTTGCGGCAGCCCATCTGCCGGAAAATCGGCAGTTTTGACCGCTGAGCGGATAAACTCCGCCTTGTGCAAATTAAGCATCGGGCACTCTCCTTTACTGACAGAGCGTTGACTCTGCTGTATGCACCGCTGACAGCGGTATCTGTTGTTCGGTTTCTTTCTGCTTTGGCGCCGGACGGCGGCTGAAGTTCAGCGCGGTTTCCATGACCGTATCCATGTGCTCCGCTGTCACAAAGGTAATGCAGTCCTTGACCACCTGTTCCACTTCGTCGAGGTCGGGTTCATTTTCCTTTGGAATAATTACAGTCTTGATACCAGCACGATAGGCTGCCATCGTTTTTTCCCGCAGACCACCAATCGGCATCACTCTGCCGCGCAAGGTTACCTCACCGGTCATCGCAACCGTATGATAAACCGGTATCCCCGTCAATGCCGAAATGATTGCGGTTGCCATCGTAATGCCCGCCGAGGGTCCGTCCTTTGGAATGGCAGCTTCCGGAAAATGAATGTGCAGGTCGGTATTCTTGTAAAAATCCGGTTCCAAATCCAACTGCTCCGTGCGAGAACGCACAAAAGTCAACGCCGCCTTTGCGCTCTCTGACATGACCTTTCCAAGGTTTCCCGTCACTTCAATTTTGCCGGTACCTGGCACAGACGCAACCTCTACTTGCAGCATTTCCCCGCCAACGCTTGTCCATGCCAGACCGTTGACAATGCCCACTTCATCGCGCTTGGCAACTACGTCCTTTTTGAACTTTGCAGCGCCCAGATAATGCTCCAAATCGTCCGGACAGATGGTGACCGACTTTGCCTCTCCATCTACTATCTTTTTTGCTGCCTTGCGGCACAGCTTTGCCAGCTGCTGCTCCAAGCGCCGCACGCCAGCTTCACGTGTATAGCCGGAAATCAGCGCCTTGAGCGCATCGTCCGAGACATGCAGCGCCGATTGGCTCAGCCCATGCTTTTTGCGCTGCTTCGGCAGCAAATGGTTTGCTGCAATGTGCAGCTTTTCCTCTGCCGTGTAGCTCGAAAGCTCAATGACCTCCATACGGTCCAGAAGCGGACGCGGCACAGTTCCCAAATCATTCGCCGTTGTCACAAAAAGTACATCAGACAAATCGACCGGAATCTCAATATAGTGGTCACGGAATGTATTGTTCTGCTCAATGTCCAAAACCTCCAGCATTGCAGATGCCGGATCTCCGCGGAAATCATTGCCCATTTTATCAATTTCGTCGAGTAAGATGAGCGGATTGCTGCTGCCTGCTTGTCTCAGTGCGTTGATGATGCGTCCCGGCATCGCACCAATATAGGTTTTTCGATGCCCGCGGATATCCGCCTCGTCGCGCACACCGCCAAGCGACATACGTACATATTTGCGGTTCATGGATTCCGCAATGGAGCGGGCAATTGAGGTTTTGCCCACACCTGGAGGACCTGCAAGGCAAAGCACCTGCCCCTTCAGCTCGGGGCACAGTTTCTTGACTGCAATAAATTCCAAAACACGCTCCTTGACCTTTTCCAAGCCATAGTGGTCGCGGTTCAGAATTTTTTCTGCCCGTGCCAAATCATAGCGCAGACGGGTGGTTTTCTTCCACGGCAAATCTAATACTGTATCCAAATAGGTGCGAATGACCCCCGCCTCGGAAGACGTGCTGCTCATTCTGGACAGGCGTTCGACCTCCTTCAAGAGCTTTTCTGTGTGCTCCTGCGCAAGTTCCAGCGCCTCAATCTGTGCTCGATATGCCTCAGCCTCTGCATAAGTATCCTGCTCCCCAAGCTCAGACTGCATGACCTTGATTTGTTCCCGCAGGTAATATTCCTTTTGATTTTTATCCAATGCCGCTTTGAGCTGCTCCTGAATTTCGCCCTCAATCGACAAAAGTTCAATTTCTTCGTCTAACAAGCGAATCATGCGAAGCAAACGGCGGTTGATATTGAGTTCTTCCAGAATCTCCTGCTTGACAGAAAAATCAACCGACAAATTCTGTGCAATATAATCTGCAAGGTATCCTCCATCACCGCCTGCGGCAACTGTCATCACGATATCTGAAGAAATGCGCGGAGAATGACTTGCATATTCGTCAAACCGCGTCTGCAAGGTGCGAATCATGGCAGCTTCCCGACGGGCGCCTCCTTCTGGTCTGGTCTCCTCCAGAACCTCAACGACCGCCTTCAGACTTCCCTTTTCTCCTTTTTCATAGCTGAGGGCGCAGGCACGCTGTCCACCCTGCACCAGAACCCGGATATTATCTCCTGGCAGACGCAGAATCTGCCGAACGAGACAAATCGTACCCACTGCATAAAGTTCTTCCGGCTCTGGGGTATCTGTCTGCAAATCCTTTTGGGCAGTTAAAAAAATCCACTGCCCCTCCTTCATTGCGATTTCCAGCGCCTTAACAGACATTGCCCGACCCACATCAAAATGAATCAGCATTTCCGGAAATGCTGTCAGCCCACGCAGCGGAAGGACTGGCAGGATACGCTGGTTATCTTTTTGGTTCACGTTCATATTTTAATACTCCTGTAAACGGAATTTTCTATCTAAAGGCATAAAATGATATCCGAAAACGCGGGATTCTTTTTCGAATGGATACGGATATCCTTTTTATAACTGCCTGAGTACAAACGGCTCTGCAAAAAAGCCTTATGATAAGTATAGTATACTATGCGCGTAGTTTCAAGCGGAAAGCATTGGAGATTTCTACAAAAAGTATCCGCTCCCCCCAATTTTCTGCATCTGACAGCAGGCATGGTTGCCTGCACCCGCAATGCGCTCCAAAAGGAAAAGCAGCCGCCAGATTCAAAATCCGTCAGCTGCTTATGCTGCGATTCAGGGATTCGTGCTGCGCTTTCCCAGCGGACACAGGCTCTCCCCTTGTATTGGAGCATGTTCAGTCATTGTTTTCCGACTTCCGAATGACCTCTGGCTCTCCTTCTCCTCGTACCACTTCCGGCGTAATGGTAACACGCGCAATCGTATCATCTGATGGAATCTCAAACATAATGTCTGTCATAATATGCTCGAGCACGCCACGCAAACCGCGCGCACCGGTCTTACGTTCCACTGCAATCCTTGCAATTTCACGCAATGCCTCTGGTTCAAATACCAGTGCGACATCGTCCAGTGCAAACAGCTTCTGATACTGCTTGACCAGTGCATTTTTCGGCTCAGTCAAAATCTGTACCAGTGCGTCTTCGTTCAGAGAATGCAATCCCACAATTGCAGGCAGACGACCAATCAGCTCTGGAATCAATCCAAACTTCATGAGATCATGCGGCTCAATTTTGTCCAGCATCAGGTCTGCCCCTTCATCATTCTTGCTGTGCACCTCAGCACCAAAGCCAATTCCTTTTTTACCAATGCGGTTCTGGATAATCTTTTCAATTCCATCAAATGCACCGCCGCAGATAAACAGGATATTGGTTGTGTCGATTTGAATAAACTCCTGATGCGGGTGCTTGCGTCCGCCTTGCGGCGGCACATTTGCAGTGGTACCTTCCAGCATTTTAAGCAGTGCCTGCTGTACTCCCTCACCGGATACATCGCGTGTAATAGACGGATTTTCTGATTTTCTGGCAATCTTATCAATCTCATCTACATAAATGATTCCGCGTTCTGCTTTCTCCACATCAAAATCAGCCGCCTGAATGAGACGCAGCAAAATATTCTCCACATCTTCTCCGACATAGCCGGCCTCGGTCAGTGTGGTTGCATCTGCAATTGCAAACGGAACCTGCAATGTCTTTGCAAGGGTCTGTGCAAGCAGGGTCTTACCAGAACCGGACGGTCCCAGCATCAGGATATTGCTCTTGGAAAGCTCTGTGTCATCTTCATGACCGCGGAAAATTCTTTTATAATGGTTATATACCGCAACACTGAGGGCAACCTTTGCCTCGTCTTGACCAATCACATACTGGTCCAGCACATTTTTCAGTTCCCGTGGGGTAGGCAAGGTCTCTGGTGCTTCGATGCCATCGTCCGATGTATCATTATAATCCATTCCAAGCTCGTCGTCCAGAATACTTGCACATACATTGATGCACTCGTCACAGATATACACATTGGGTCCTGCTACCAGCTTGCGCACTTTGTTCTGCGGCTTGCCGCAAAAAGAGCAGTGCAGGGTCTTATTTTCGTCGAAATTCGCCATCATTCACCTCATTGAAAGCACTTTGTGAACCACTCATTGTCGAAAGGCAATGGGCTTCCTGCTTCGCAGACCTCGTAACCTACTATCTCCACAGGCGTTAATTCGGGCAGTCCCTGCCCTATTTAGACTTCTTGATGCTGCTTGTCGCAAACCCTCTGTCAGGAACTTTTGTCTGCCTGAATCCACCGTCTAACAGCAATGAAATTGCGGTAACCACTATTTCAAAAAACACGCAAACCATCGGCAGAAAACCGCCGATGGTCGTACGTTTGCATGATTCAGCGCTTGTCATAAACCTTGTCGATGAGACCATACGCCATTGCGTCAGCCGCACTCATAAAGTTATCACGGTCGGTATCACGCTCAATGACTTCCAGCGGCTTGCCTGTGTTGTCTGCCAGAATCTGGTTGAGCTTCTCACGTGTCTTCAGAATCCAATCTGCATGAATTTTGATATCTGAAGCCTGACCCTTTGCGCCGCCCAGCGGCTGATGAATCATGATTTCTGAGTTCGGCAGCGCGAAGCGCTTGCCTTTCGCACCAGAGGACAGCAGGAATGCACCCATAGAAGCTGCCATACCGATACAAATGGTCGATACATCAGGTTTGATATAGTTCATCGTATCATAAATTGCCATACCTGCCGTAACCGAGCCGCCCGGAGAATTGATATAAAATGAAATATCCTTATCCGGGTCCTGAGACTCCAGATAGAGAAGCTGTGCCACAACCAGAGAAGCTGTTGCATCATTCACTTCATCTGACAGCATAATGATACGGTCATTTAACAGACGGGAAAAAATATCATACGAGCGTTCGCCGCCTCGATTGGTCGGCTCGATGACCATAGGTACTAAACTCATAAAAGAAAACTCCTTTCCATAATCCCCCACATTTTTCAGATTTGTTTTCTATTGGAGGATATGTATGGCTTCCTCCCTTTTATGCCTTACTCAGCACTGTCAGAAGCCTTTTCCTCAGCCTTCTTCTTGGACTTCTTCTTGGGCTTTGCATGGTCCTTGATGAAGCTAACCGCCTTGTCGAGCTTCATATCAGAGATAATGCTGTCTGCCGGCAGTGCCTTCTTGACCTGCTCAACTTCCATACCATACTGCTCAGCCAATTCCTTGTACTTTGCCTCGATTTCGTCCTCTGTGACGTCCAGATTTTCAAGCTCTACAATCTTTTGCAGCGCCAGACGCACCTTAACCTGACGGTCTGCCTGCGGACGGAACATACCGCGGAACTGTGCCATGTCCATACCGTTCATCTTTGCATACTGGTCAAGCTGCATGCCCTGCATCTGGAGACGGTAGCCGAAATCCTGCATCACATTGTCAAGCTGAACCTCAACCATTGCTTCCGGAATTTCAGCCTGCATACCGTCGATTACAGCGGTCAGCAGTGCTTCTTCATAGTCACGCTCAAAGGTTTCGGTTCTCTGTGCCAGCAGGCGTTCCTTAACCTCCTTCTTGAGGTCCTCCACGGTCTCAGCAGTCTCAGAAACGTCCTTTGCAAACTCATCGTCGATTGCCGGCAGAATGGTTTCCTTTACCTCATGCACAGTGCACTTGAAGGTTGCTTCCTTGCCAGCCAGCTCTGGTGCATGGTATTCGGTTGGGAAGGTGACTACAACGTCCTTCTCCTGACCTGCCTTGGTGCCAATCAGCTGGTCCTCAAATCCCGGAATAAAGGTGCCGGAGCCCAGCTTCAGGTCATAATTCTCACCCTTGCCGCCCTCGAATGCAGTGCCGTCAACAAATCCCTCGAAGTCGATGACTACGGTATCATTCTTCTTTGCAGCACGCTCTACGGTCTCGGTGCGAGCCAGACGCTGTGCCATACGGTCGAGTTCTGCCTTTACGTCGGCAACCAGTACCTTTGCTTCTTCTTTTTCCACAGAGATGCCCTTGTAATCGCCCAAGGTCACTTCCGGCTCAACCGGAACCTTGCAAATGAGAACCACTGCGCCGGACTCTGTCATCTCAGAAATCTCAACGTCAGCCGGAGCAACTGCCTTGATGCCAGACTTTTCCAGTGCCTCCTCGTAAGCCTTTGGATAGCAGATATTGAGTGCATCCTCAAAGAATACACCATCGCCGTACAAACCTTCAATCACCTTGCGCGGTGCTTTTCCCTTACGGAAACCAGGAACAGTAATCTTCTTGCCATTTTTCTTAAACGCCTGATCCTTTGCGGTCTCCAGCTCTGCGGCAGAAATTTCAATAGTCAGTGCTGTAATGCTTTTTTCCAGCTTCTCAACATTTTTCAGTTCCATTACAATTTATTCCTCCTAAAATTGTATCCAATCTATTTTACCAGATTTTATCTGGAATTTCCATAGTTTTTTTTATTTTTTTAACAGAATGGGCGTGAAATCCAAATAATCCCCAGATGCCAAAATAAACTCGATGCCGTCCTGTATTCCGGTCACAGCCCAGCGCAGGCTGTCCGAATGCAGATGTCCATAGATACAGCGGCTCACGCCATATTTTTGCATCAGTGCAATGATTTCTCCGCACCGAAAATTCGCATAAATCGGCGGATAATGTAAGAAGCAGTAGATTTGTTCTGCTCCTGAGGCTTTGCCTGCCTTGAGTGATGTTTCCAGACGCAAAAGCTCCCGCTTAAAAATCTTCTCATCATGGCTTTCCTTGAAATCCTCCTCAAAGAACCACCCGCGTGTGCCGCAAATCGCGGTATTTTCATAGAGAAAGCTATTATTGTGCAGAAAATAAATGTTCTGAAATTCGTTTTCCTCCAGAAAGGCTTCCATTTTCCGCACGGTATTCCACCACAAATCGTGGTTTCCCTTGAGAATGATTTTCCTGCCCGGCAGCGCGTTGAGGTAGGCAAAATCTGCCTTGGACTGCTTAAAATCAATGCCCCAAGAGAAATCTCCGCCAATGACAACCGTATCCTGCTCGTTCACGACTGCCTGCCAGCGCGTGCGCAGCTTTTCCATATAATTCTGCCAGCGTCCGCCAAAGATATCCATTGGCTTGTCAACGGAACACGCCAAATGCAGGTCTGCAATGGTATAAAGTGCCATCGTGCGTTATAGAAGCAGGTCCAGTGTGGACAGGATTTCTGCCTTATCCACCACGCGGTCAAAGCGCGGTGTCTGATTGCCCAGCGCTGCAAGCGGAGCAGGCGCTTGACAGCCGGAAATCCGTTCCAGCTCCGCAAGCTGCTCTACCCCCTCGGCAGCAATCGGCTGCCCCAGTGCGGCAGCAACCGGCTTGCAGAACTTAAACGGGCTTGCAGTCGATGCCACAAGGACAGGGCTGTTGTCCCCGCTCTGTCTGCGATACTGTTCACATACGTGCACAGCAACTGCTGTATGGGTGTCACACAAATATTTCTGATGTTCAAATAGGTCTTTGATGGTCTGTGCAGTCTGTGCATCGCTGCAATATCCGGCTGCAAAGTTTGTGCGCAGCTGCTCCTTCAGTATATCGGACACATCGTAGCGCCCAGTCTTTGCAAGTACTTCCATCATTTCCCCAACCATTTTATCATTCTGCCCCGAAAGGAAGAAAAGTAAACGCTCTAAATTGGACGAAATCAAAATATCCATAGAGGGAGAATCGGTTGTATAGAACGGACGGTTGCGGTCGTAAATGCCGTCCTGCTCAAAAAAGTCGGTTAACACATGATTCTGATTCGAGGCACAAATCAGCTTACCGAACGGTACCCCCATCTGTTTTGCAATATAAGCGGCAAGAATATTGCCAAAATTGCCCGTCGGCACACAGACATTAACCGTCTGCCCATGAGAAATCTTTCCTGCGGTCAAAAGGTCACAATATGCCGAAACATAATATGCAATTTGCGGTGCCAAACGTCCCCAGTTGATGGAGTTTGCCGAAGAAAACATGAGACCTTTTTCGTTCAGACGCTTTGCAGCCTCGGGGTCGGTAAAGATACGCTTGACTGCCGACTGGGCATCATCAAAATTGCCTTTGATTGCGACAACCTCTACATTCGCGCCTTGCTGGGTTACCATTTGCAGCTTCTGCATGGGGGAAACACCATCAACCGGATAGTATACCATGATTTTGGTATTTGGCACATCTGCAAAGCCCTCCAGCGCTGCCTTTCCGGTATCTCCCGAAGTGGCAACCAGAATGCAGCAGGTTCGGTTCTCCCCTGTCTTTTTGAGCGATGCCGTCAGCAGATGGGGCAGCATTTGCAGCGCCATATCCTTAAACGCACAGGTCGGACCGTGCCAAAGTTCCAGCATGTGCAGGTCATCTGCAAGGCTTACCACCGGAACCGTATTCCCGCCGCCAAACTTTTCATCTGCATAGGCAAGCTGTGCAAAGTGCGTCAGCTCCTCAGCGGTAAAATCCGTTAGAAACTTTCCCAAAATCATTGCCGCTCTCTGCTTGTAGTCCATCTGCATCAGCGCACGAAACTCATCGTGGGATAAGCGCGGAAATTCGGTTGGGCAGAACAAGCCACCGTCAGGCGCAATGCCTGCTGCAATCGCCTGTGCAGCGCTGACACGCAGATTTTTATTTCTACTGCTTACATATTCCATTTCAATTCCTCCTGTTTCACGCAGGTATTTTTAACATACGGTTAAAAAATGCGTGTGCATTTCCAAACAGCAACGCATCTACTGTACGCTGCAAATAATTATGACGCAGCATATACTCTGCTAGTTTTTCCATATCCGCAACGGTATCTATGCCCTCCGGCAAACGCTCACAACCATCTAAATCCGCCCCCATCGCAAGGCAGGACTCTCCGCCGCACGACAGAAAATGCTCCACATGCCGTAAAACATCAGACAAGTCTGCCTGCTTGCCATCCCTGCGCAAAAAAGGGCTGTATAGATTGATGCCTGCCAGACCACCGCGCCGCACGATTTCAGAAAACTGTAAATCGGTCAGATTGCGCAGATGGTCGCAGCATGCTCTGCTATTGGAGTGAGATGCCGCAAAGGGGGCTTCGGTCTCCAGACACACGTCCCAAAATCCAGCCTCGGACAAATGCGATACATCAATTAAAATCCCCTGCTCCACAAAGCGACGTACCAATGCTTTTCCTTTGTCACTCAGTCCGGTATCATTGCTAAACATCGCGCCGCAGGCGTATGGATTATAGCCGTTCCAGCTCAGCGATACCATGCGCACCCCCGCATCGTAGGCGCGCTGTACATGGGCATCGCTGGTCAGCAGCTCCGCCCCCTCAATGGACAAAAAGGCCGCATGCTTTCCATGTGCCTTTGCCCATTCCCAGTCCTCCATATCCCGACACAGCGTCAGCCAGTCTGCATTGGCAGAAAGCTCCGCTCTGGCAGTTTCCAGCAGTGCGTCCAATCGGCGGGCGGGTGGAACCTCCATCAGCGATTGACGCCGCGTATCGGTCGTTTTGGTGCCGCAAAACAGCGCAAACACCTGCGTATACATCGAATATCCGGACGCCTTTTTCCGGTCGATGCAAAGCGTATTGTCACGCAGATGCGCTCCCGTTTCATAGCACTCATACAAGGTATCACAGTGCAGGTCGAATAGCTGCATATTATCCCCCTCTATGCGTCAAACGCATTTTCCAAGTGATAGATTTGACGGGCAGGACCGCCCTCATCTCCATAAACTTCGATGACGTCCATACGCGGCTGCAACGACGTTGGATAGGTCTGCAGCCACTGCTCTGCCGTTAAAATCAGCCGTTCCTGTTTTCTTTGATTCACCGCTTCGCAGGCAGCACAAAAGCGCCCTGATTTCCGTGTTTTGACCTCAACGAACACAAGATACCGCGCACAGGCGGCAATCAGGTCAATTTCCCCCTGTCTGGTGCGGTAATTTTGCGCAAGAATCGTATAACCCTTTTTGCGCAGAAAGTCTGCTGCTGCCTGCTCCCCCCAAGCGCCGCGCATTATAGCTGTGCCTCCGGGTGAGCAGCATACAGTTTTTTCAAAAAAGTCTTTCGGTGAATGGGGCTTGCACCATGCTCTAAAATTGCTTTGGTATGCGCCTTGGTTCCGTATCCTTTATGCTTTGCAAAGCCATATTGCGGATATCGGGTATCCATTTCAATCATATAGCGGTCTCGTGTGACCTTCGCCAGCACCGAAGCCGCCGCAATGGACATGCTCTTGGCATCTCCGCCCACAATGCAGGCAGTTTCCACCGCAAGCCCCGGGTCCCGATTGCCATCTACATACGCATAATCTGCCGGAACCGAAAGCCCCGCCGCTGCCTGCCGCATCGCCTGATAGGTTGCCTGCAAAATATTGATGGCATCTATCGTTGTATGGTCTGCCGATGCCACCGAAAAACTGATTGCCTTTTCGCAAATGATATCGAACAGGGCTTCCCGTTTTTTTTCGGTCAGCTTTTTGGAGTCATTGAGCCCCTCGATTTCACAGCCGAGCGGCAAAATCACTGCTGCTGCAACCACCGGTCCCGCAAGTGGTCCGCGTCCGGCTTCATCAATTCCGCACACAGCCGTAAAGCCATTCTCATACGCTGCCTGCTCCAGTGTAAAATCCACACCCTTATTTATCGTTTTCACGGTTTTCATACACCTCCGGTGTTTCCAAGGTGATTCGTCCCAAAACGCCGCCGCGAAATTCATCTAACAGGATACGCGCCATTCGTTCGGTATCAATTTCTCCGCCGGAAATCAAAAAGCCGCGCTTTCTGCCTGCCTGCTGCAACAGCTCATAGCCCAGAAAATCCGAATTTTCCGGAATGGTCAGCTGATAACGGTCGATGATTGCCTGCGGGGCACGCACTGCCAAAATTTCAAACAGCTTGCAGGCAAGCGTTTCCGTGTCCAGAATATCGTCCTTGACCGCGCCTGTGACCGCGAGCAAGATGCCCACCCGCTCGTCATCAAACTTAGGCCAAAGGATACCGGGTGTGTCCAAAAGGTCGATGCCGCCCTGTACACGGAACCACTGTGCGCCGCGCGTCACGCCCGGCTTATCTGCTGCCTTTGCTGACTTACGCCCCAAAATACGATTGATGAATGTAGATTTTCCGACATTCGGGATCCCTACGACCATCACACGAACGGCACGTCCGGTCTGCCCTTTTTCATTCCAAGCCGAGATTTTATCCGCGAGCCGCTCACGGGCTGCCGCGCCAAACCGCGCAGTTCCCGTTCCGTGCTGACTATCTGTCTCAAGCACCGAATACCCCTGCGACCGGTACCATGCTGCCCAGCGTCTGGTTTCCTCCGCATCTGCAAGGTCTGTACGGTTTAGGATGATCATGCGCGGCTTTTCTCCGGCGATTTCGTCCATATCCGGATTGCGGCTGACCTGTGGAATTCGCGCATCTACCAGTTCACAAACCAAGTCGATATTTTTGAGATTTTCCAGCATTTGCCGCCGCGTTTTCGCCATGTGCCCCGGATACCACTGTATATTCATTTACTGAATTCCTCCAAATGAGTGAAATGGGAATATCACACCCAGCACATGCCCGATGACATACTGTTCATCGACCAGACCAATCTGTGGGTCTCGGCTGTCGCTGGAGCGGTTGCGGTTGTCCCCCATCAGAAACAACTGTCCCTCCGGCACGGTCAGCGGAAAGGCAGTGCCTTCTGCGGTATAAGTTGGCTCTTTGATATAAGGTTCGTCTAGCACCTCACCATTCACCATTACGTCGCCGGTTGCAAAATTGATATCCACCGTGTCACCGCCGACTGCAATGATGCGCTTGACCAGCGGTCCATACTTCGATGACTGCTTGTTTACGACCACAACATCGCCGCGGTCTGGGGTATATCCCAAATTGCTGACAATCATCATATCATGGTCGAGCAGCGTTGGCTCCATCGACCGTCCATCAACTGCAATCATGCGAAATAAAAAAGTAAATATCACAACAACCAGAATCAGCGAGAACATGATAGATTCGCTCCAGTCGAACAGACTGGAGGAAAAACGTCCCTGCTGCTCCTCATTGCGTTCCGATGCCGCTTCCTGATTCATTCCATGTTCCTCCCTTAAATGGATTGACATACGCCTTTATTATAGTACGAAACCCTGTTATACGCAACCAAATCTTACAATTTTTATTTACAGCCGCTGTACCGGCTCACAAACTTGGCACACAGGACTGTCCGGCGTCCGGTCAGTATCCTTTCATCGTTTTCTCATGAATGGTGCGGCAGATTTTGCCATGAGCCGCTTGGTTCCCTTTTCTGCAAATGCAATTTCGAGAAGCTGGTCACCACCCATCGGCTTGGCTTCGGTAATCATACCTGCACCAAATACCTTGTGTACAACTTGCTCTCCGACAGCAAACGATACCGCCGGTGCCGCAGACGTGCTGAGCGCAGAGGGCGAACGATAGCTTGGATTCACGCGCCGTTCGGTTGATGTCTGACTCCCAATTTCTGACAGCTGCTGACCGCGTGACAGATTGGAGTCCAGCAAAGACTCTGGTATTTCCTGCAAAAATCTGGAAGGACGGGCGTAGCGTGTTTGACCATACATGAGCCGCCGTTCCGCGCAGGTCAGATACAGCTGTTCCTTTGCCCGTGTCACTGCTACATAGCAAAGGCGGCGCTCCTCCTCAATGTCTTCCTCATTGTCCTCTACCCGAAAGCTTGGAAACAATCCGTCCTCCATTCCACACAAAAAGACAACCGGAAACTCCAGTCCTTTCGCCGCGTGCATGGTCATGAGCATGACAGTGTCCTCAGTATCTGCTTGTTTGTCCGCATCGGTATAGAGTGCCATTTCCTCCAAAAATCCAGACAGGGTCGGCTCCTCACTTCCTTCCTCATAGGAAACGATGTTGGACTTCAACTCCATGATATTCTCCAATCGGGAGCGGGATTCTGCGTCGTTTTTGTTTTCGAGCATCTCCTGATATCCGGTCAAATCCAGCATGGCTTCATAGAACACAGGCAAGGATACCTCGTCCAGCAATTTGCGAAGCGCTGCAATCATCTGCGCAAACTGCTTCATGGCATTGGCACTGCGCCCCAGCTCACTGTATTCGTCCGCATGCTGCACCACAGAAAAGAGCGAGATGCCCTGCTGCTCCGCCAGCTGTTCTGCCAGCTCCACCGAACGGGTACCGATTTTACGCGCAGGCACATTGATGATTCGTTTGAGCCGCAGCGTATCGTTTGGGTTCTCAATCACCCATAAATAGGCAAACATATCCCGAATTTCCGCACGGCTGAAGAAGTCGCGTCCCCGATAAATCTGATACGGGACAGAATGTCTGCGAAAGGCAGATTCTACCGCATTCGACAACACATTATTGCGGTACAAAACAGCAAAATCTCTCCATTTTTTTCCCTGCTGTACGCCCTCCAGCACATGACGCACAATATATTCCGCCTCATTCTCCTGTGTATCCGAACGATGCAGCTTGATTTTGCAGCCGCCGGTCTGCTCCGTCCAAAGCTCCTTTCCCTTTCGGTTCTGATTGTTTCGAATCATTTCATTTGCGGCGTTCAAAATGACATCGGTTGAGCGGTAATTCTGTTCCAGACGAATGACCCGCGTATTTTGATACTGCTGCTCAAACTCCAGAATATTCCGAAGCGTTGCCCCTCGGAACTTATAAATAGACTGGTCATCATCACCAACCACACAGATATTTTGGTATCCACCTGCAAGCAGCGCAGTCAGGACATACTGTGCATGGTTGGTATCCTGATATTCGTCTACCAAAACATAGCGGAACTTCTGCTGATAGTGCTCCAAAATATCCGCATGCTCCCGCAGAAGCTGAATGGTCTTGAGAATGATGTCATCGAAATCCAGTGCATTGTTCGCCCGCATTTCCTTTTCATATAGCGCATACAGCTCCGCGATTCGCCCCATATAATACTCGCCGCGCCGCTCTACCTCAAAGGTGCGCGGTGTAATCAGGTTATCCTTAGCGCGGCTGATTTCCTGCATCACCTTACGCGGTTCAAATACCTTATCGTCCAGTTTCAGCTTGCGAATCAACTCGGTTATCACACGCTTTTTATCATCTTCATCATAGATGGTAAATGTACGGCTGTAACCAAGGCGCTCGATATCCCGACGCAGAATCCGCAGGCAGCAGGTATGAAAGGTATGTGCCCAAATCATTGCGGCATCAGCCTGCCCCACCGCACTGGTCAGGCGGTCCTTCAGCTCCTTTGCCGCCTTGTTGGTAAAGGTAATGGCAACAATCTGCCACGGCTTCACCGGTTCGACGGCACACAGCTGCATGGCACGTTCCCGATGCTCCGGGACAGGATTTGACAGATAATCTGCCAAAAACGCCAAATCCTCCATACCCGCTCCCGACGTTGCATACGGACTGTCATACCCGTGCCCAAAACGCAAAATATTGATGATGCGATGAATGAGTACGCTGGTCTTTCCGCTTCCTGCACCCGCCAGCACAAGCAGCGGTCCTTCCGTACAGAAAACCGCCTCCCGCTGCCGGTCATTGAGGCGGGAAAACACCTGCTCAATGACGCTCCGCCGAATCGCCGCAAATTGTATATCGAATTTCGTAGGTTCCATTTTGGTATCCTCTCTCACATAAACTAAATCACACGTCTTTGTGATTCCATGTATATAGAATTATATCATATCTACCCTTATTTTTTAAGCCCAATTTCATCCCACTCCGCATTGCCGCAAGCTGTCACAGCATCAGCATACATCACAAAAAAGTCATGTTTTTTTGTGTGATATCTCCAATTGTTTTCAGCAATTATGTGGTAATATAATAATTTATATACAAACAAATGGTTTGTCTGCCAAACATTCTATGGCACCGCACCCCTTTTACAGCAGTATGTAAAGAAGTGTATCATACACTTCAAATAAGAAGTAGAGGAAGAAAACGATGAAAAAGCTGATTTCTTTATTACTGACCGCCGCATTGCTGTGGAGCATGGTTCCTATGACTGCGCTTACAGCCCATGCGCAAACCCCGCCGGCAGCCGCACCGGCACCAAACACAGAGCCAAAGCTCTGGTATGACGAACCGGCCGCCAACACCTACGAGGGCTGGGAAACCCAATCCCTGCCCATTGGCAACAGCTCCATAGGCGGCAATGTATTCGGGCGCTATGACACCGAACGCGTAACGCTGAACGAAAAAACCTTCTGGACCGGTGGTCCCAGCTCCAGCCGCCCCAACTATATGGGAGGCAATCTACCCGACAAGGGACGAGACGGCGCCGCTCTGAAGGAAATTCAGGATTTGTTCCTTGCTGGTAAAACTGCCGAAGGCAGTGCCCAGATGGACCGTGACCTTATCGGAACGCAAGACGGCTACGGTGGTTATCAAATGTTTGGAAATCTATATCTGGACTTCCATCACACCGACGTTTCCAACTATAAACGAGAGCTTCAAATCATGAACGGTCTTGCCACAGTAGATTATGACATGGCACAGACACATTATTCCCGAGAATATCTGACCAGCTTCCACGACAACGTCATGGCTATCCACCTGACTGCCGAGGGCGCAGACACCTTAGATTTTTCCATTCGTCTGGAGCCGGAAAACACCGACCCCGCACGCCGAACCTTCACCATCACAGCTGATGATTCCTCTCTCACGCTGGCAGGCGCTCTCGATGACAACCAGTTGAAATTCCATGCTTACTTGAAAGTCCTAATTGCAGGGGAAGGCACCTCCTCCGTACAAAACAGCAATCAGCTGCATATTCGCAACGCAAGCGATGTCACGCTTCTTCTCTCGATGGCAACCGACTATAAAAATGTTTTTGATACCTATCGCACCGGTGAAAGCGATGACGAACTGGCTGCCCGCGTCAAGGCTGTCGTTGAACGTGCCGCACAAAAGGATTATGCTTCCCTGCGTCAGGCGCACATCGCAGATATCTCCTCTCTGATGCGTCGGGTTCATCTGGATTTGGACGCATCAGCTCCGGATATGCCCACTGATGATATGCTGCGCGCTTATCAGCGTGATGGTTTGGAGCAGTCCGAAAAAAACTATCTTGAAACCGTGCTGTATCAATTTGGACGTTATTTATTGATTTCCTCCTCTCGCGGCGACACCCTGCCCGCAAACTTACAAGGGCTATGGGCGGGAAAAAACGGAAATATGTGGGCTTCTGACTATCACATGAATGTCAATCTCCAAATGAATTATTGGCCTGCCTACTCCGGCAATCTGGTCGAATGTGCCCTTCCCCTCATCGACTATATAGATAGCCTTCGAGAGCCCGGACGTGTCACTGCCAAGGTTTACTTCGGGGTCGAATCCTCCCAAGAAAATCCAGAAAACGGATTTACTGTGCACACACAAAATACACCGTTTGGCTGGACTTGTCCGGGTTGGGACGTAAAATGGGGCTGGTCTCCCGCTGCCGCCCCGTGGATTCTGCAAAATTGCTGGGAATACTATGAATATACCGGTGATTTGGAATTCATGAAAGAAAAGATTTATCCCATGCTCAAAGAGGAAACCATTTTCTATGCCCAAATCATGCGCCAAGATGAAAACGGAAAGTGGCTCTCCACGCCTGCCTATTCTCCAGAGCATGGTCCCCGCACAAACGGCAATACCTATGAGCAGTCTTTGATTTGGCAGCTGTTTACCGATACCATCGCTGCTGCAAAACTCGTCGGGGAAGACCCCCAGCTGATTGCGCATTGGCAGGAGATTCTGGACAATCTGCGCACCCCGATTGAAGTGGGTACAGACGGACAGGTAAAAGAATGGTATCACGAAACTACTTTGGACAGCATGAAGCAGGAAGAGTCTCAAGGCTATGAGCATCGCCATATTTCTCACATGCTCGGTCTGTTCCCGGGCGATTTGATTTCTGAAGAAACACCAGATTGGTTCCAGGCGGCTCGCGTCTCGATGGAAAACCGCGTAGACAAATCAACCGGTTGGGCCATGGGTCAGCGCATCAACACATGGGCACGTCTTGGGGACGGCAACAAAGCCTATGAGCTCATCAATATTCTCATGAAACATGGTATCCTCAGCAACCTCTGGGATACACACCCACCCTTCCAAATTGATGGAAATTTCGGCTATACCGCCGGCGTGAATGAAATGCTGGTGCAGAGCAATATGGGGTATCTCAATATCCTGCCCGCACTTCCCGACGCATGGGAGCATGGCTCCATTGACGGTATCCTCGCCCGCGGCAATTTTGAACTTGGCATTGATTGGTATCAGCACAAAGCCGCTGAAATTCGTATCCTCTCCCACAACGGCGGTCCTGCAACCGTGCAGTTTGCTCCCGGTTCCTCCTACACCATCGAGGACAGCTATGGAAATGTGATTCCGGCTTCTCCGGTATCCGGAACAAAGAACCGTATCACATTCGATACCCTTGCCGGACGCACCTACATCATTCGAAATACGCTTCCGCTCGGAATCCCGTCCGGTCTTTCTGCCGCACGGGTTGACAACCACACCATAGACCTTACCTGGAAGCCTCTGTACGGTGCGCAGCAATACAACATCTATCGCAGCGTCAACGATGGTGAACCCCTTCTGATTGCCGCAGATATCACAGATACCAAGTTCCGAGATACCACAGCATACGCTTCCACCACACATGATGTGTTCCATTACAGTGTTTCCGCCATAGAACGGAGCGGAACGGAAGGAGAGCAATCCGAACCTGTAACCGTTGCGTCCCGTGCAGAATTTTCCGTAGATGGTGCGGATTCTGCGGTCAAAAAAACCGGTGAGTGGCATGAAAATAATGAGGAAGGACATCACGCACAGACCAACAACTTCTCTTGGCATGCAGGTGATACCGCAGAGCTTACCTTTACCGGCAACGGTATTGCAGTTTATACCCTTGCCAAACCCAATTATAACGGCTTCTATGTCTATATAGATGACAAAAAGCAAGGTGACTGGCACTCTGCCTATGCCGCAGCCGAAACCCCCAATCATTTGATTTACAGCAACATGACACTTCCTTACGGGACACATACCATTCGTTTGGAGGTCATGGACCAAATTATTCCCGGCAGTGCGCCCACGGTCAAAGATTCCAGTGTCTCTCTGGATTACTTCAAGGTATATCAAAAACCAGATTCCCCCATGGAATCTGTCGATGTCACATCACCAAGCGGAGTCACCGTGCTCTGTCACACTGGTCAGCAGCTTCAGCTTGCAGCTGACATATCTCCCGCAGATGCCCCCAACACCGCAGTACAATGGAGCCTGACCGAACCAGACGGAGCAAGCACTACATTGGCTGAAATTGATGAAAATGGTATGGTTACGGTGACAGGAGAAGGCAGCGGTACACTTGTGGCAACCGCAGCATCGGTATTCGACCCAGACTGCAAAAACACCATGGAACTGGATTTGCAGATAACTGAGCAAGGGGCAAAAAAAGCTGAGCTTTTGGAGTGCTTGAATCGTGCCGCATTGCTATTGGAAGATGACTTTGATGCAGCAGGGTGGAAAACATTCACAGCCGCCCGACAACAAGCCGTCCAGTGCGCCAATCAAAAGGACGCCAATGAGAAGGATATCTCTGCGGCAAAGACAGCACTGGAACAGAGCATGGCAAACAAAACCATACAGCGGCAGCTCGTCAAATTAAAGCTCAACATCGGTTCCCTTGATATGAGTGTGGGTATGACGCAACCGATACAGGTCACAGCTTTTTATAATCGCGGCGTACCTGTCAACTGCACAGCAAATGCAGATATCACCTTTGATTCCGACCGAATCACCATCTCTGATGATGGTATGCTCCAAGCGCAATCTGCTGGCACAGTGGTTCTTTCCGCTCAATACGAGGACAAACAAGCAGAAGCGATTGTCCATGTCGCAGGCAATCCCAATGGCAGACTGCTGGTGACGAGCACCTCTGGCGGTACCGTAGAGCGAAATATACAGCCCCCCTATTTCCACGGACAATCTATCAATTTGACTGCAATCCCCCAACCAGGCTATACCTTCCAGTATTGGCAGCTTGATGACATCACAACACCGGAAAATCCGATTGCCGTGCAGATTGGGCAGCATGCAAAGGCACAAGCCGTGTTTATCCGAGAGCATGCTTCAGGCGGGGGAAGCAGCGGTGGCAGCAGCAACGGCAGTAGCGGCAGCAGCAAAGATGAAGATACATCGGTTGCAGAAATTACGCTCAATCACGAGCATATCACACTCCAAAAAGGACAAAGTATGACCTTATCGGCAGCGATTCGCCCCAAGCAGGCAGCCCATCGAAGAATTTCTTGGTCTACCTCTGATTCTGCCATAGCGCAGGTCAAGGACGGACTGGTAACTGCAAAAAGCGCCGGCACTGCCCAAATTACCGCCCGTGCAGGCTCAAAAACCGACACCTGTACCGTTACCGTGCTGCAAGACACGCTTCCAAAACTATGGTCTTTCACAGATGTTCCAGCAAACCAATGGTATTATGAAAGCGTGAAAAAAGCATGGGAATCTGGTCTGATTGACGGAGTGAGCACAAGTCGATTTGAGCCAAACAGCATGTTGACCGTAGCAGAAGCCATCAAGCTTGCTGCTGCGCTGCATCAGCTCGACACACAAAAGGAGGTCACACTTCGCTCCACAAATGCTGAGCTATGGTATCTTCCTTATCTCTCCTATGCAGTAGAGCAAGGAATTCTTGACAATTCTTACACGCAGTATACCACAGAACAGATGAATACCATGATTTCACGCACAGAATTTGTGAAAATATTCCATGGCGCAATGAGTCATTATGCAATCATCAACTCCATTCCAGACAACAGCCTGCCTGATGTAAAGGCAGACAGTAAGAATGCAGCAGAAATCTATGACTTTTTCCGTGCAGGTATTCTGGTCGGCTGCAATGAGGCGGGTGCCTTCCTGCCGAACAGCAATATCAAGCGCAGTGAGGTTGCAGCCATTCTAATCCGCATGTTTGATGCCACAGCAAGACAAACCATTGTCCCCCCATCGCCTTCATCACATGCGTGATGTAAGTATCCATTTTCACAGAACAAAACACCCGAAACCGTACATAAATGTGCGGTTTCGGGTGTTTTTGTCAATCTACCGATTTTGGCGCTGACGCATTGAATTCCCATTGTTTTCCAACAGCCTCAGCCCCTCCTGTTATCCATCTGCGAGTTCCTTTCGCAAGTACAAGACCGCCTGACGCTCTAATCTGGAAATCTGAACCTGTGATACCCCCAAAACGCGCGCTATTTGCTGCTGCGTCATCTCGTGCAGATATCGCATGGAAATCACCTGTGCAAGGCGCTCCGGCAGCTGGGCAACGGCTTGCCTGAGGGACAGCGTTGTTGTCACCTCCTCCTCAATCCCGCTGCTCCCTGTCAGGCAATCCATCAGACACATCTCCTGTTCTCCAACAGGCGCTTCCAAGGACTGCACCGGTGCACTCGACTGCACGGCGGCTGCCGCTTCTTCGATGGACAATCCGGCGCGTCCCGCAAGCTCAGAAATCGTCACAGGACGTCCCAACTCGGACTCCATACGTTCTTGTAAGCGCTGCAAGTGATAGGCACGCTCCTGTATCACACGTCCCACCTTGACCGCACCATCATCGCGCAAAAAACGGCGAATCTCTCCGGCAATTTTGGGGACGGCGTATGTAGAAAACTGTGTCCCATAGGCAGGGTCATAGCCGCGCGCTGCCTTGATGAGTCCAATGCAGGCAAGCTGATATAGGTCCTCCTCCTCCACACCGCGTCCGCGATACCGTTGGACAATGCTCCAAACCAGTCCCTGATGCTGGCAAAGCAGCTCTGCTTCCTGCTGCTCCATCAGACAGGCTCTCCACCGCGCCCCATAATCTGACGCAGCATCGTAACCGTCGTTCCCCGTCCGACGGCAGAACGTACCCGCAGCTTGTCCGAAAAGCTTTCCATGATGGTAAATCCCATTCCCGAGCGCTCTGCATCTCCTGTTGTAAAAAGCGGCTGTCTTGCCTGCGCAATGTCGGGAATTCCACAGCCATGGTCTTTGACCTTGATTTCCGCAAATCCTCCCTCCAGCAGACGGGCACTCACCACGATTTGCCCAACCTTGTCCCGATATCCATGTACAATCGCGTTGGTCACCGCCTCGCTCACCACTGTCTTGATATCATTTAATTCCTCCAGTGTCGGGTCAAGCTGTGCAATAAATGCGGCAACCGTCATACGCGCAAACGCTTCGTTCACCGACCGGCTGTCAAACCGAAGCGTCATTCGGTTCAGTGTTTGCATGATGCCTTCTCCTCTGCCTGCTCAAATGTAATCCGTTTTTCCAGATGCGCCGCACGGAATACCCGCATCGCCTGCGGCGGGGTATTTCGAATGGTCAAATGGCGTCCGGTTTGTTCCAGCGTGCGATGCAGATTGATTGCGACCGCCAGTCCAGAGCTATCCATAAAGGTAAGACGTCCGAGATCTAACACGATGGATTCCTCTCCATACAGCACTGCCAGCCGGTCAAGTGCCTCTATCACCTTGCGTGCGCTGTGTTGGTCAAGCTCGTCGGTCAAATATACCACAAGGCTTGTCCCTTCCCGTTCATGGACGATTTGCATAAACTTTCACTCCCATGCTGCAACCTCTCTCCTGTTCTATGTCTCATAGCATACCATAGCCCAGTCAAAAAATTTGCAGCTTTCTGTCATGTAGCAGTTTTTCCACCTCGCCCACGAGATAAAGTGAGCCAAAGACCAATACCAAATCCTCGCCCTCTGCTGCTTCCATTGCTTGATGCAGCGCCTCTCTGCAATCTGTGCAGAGAACCGTTTGCTGATGCGGCAAATAGGCTTGCAGTTGCTCTGGCTGTAATGAGCGCTCATTTTGCAGCGGAGTGAGATAATACCGTTCTGCGGAAAACGTAATTGCCTGCATAATTTGTTCCGTCGCTTTGTCTGCACACATACCCAGCACGACATAAATTTTCCCCTGTTTATGCAGCGCCTTTACCGTCCTGCAAAGCTCCTGAACCCCACCCAGATTATGGGCACCATCTAATATCATTTGCGGATTGGTTCCAACGACCTGCATACGCCCTGCAATATAGGCTTTTTGCATACCGTCCGCAATCGCCTGCTGTGAGATATGCCACCCCCGTGCTTGCAGTCCCTGTAAGGTTGTCAGGGCGAGTGCTGCATTTTCAACCTGATACAGACCTGGTAAATGTATTTCATATTCGATATGCTCCCACAGAAAGTGTGTGCCGGAGAATCCCATTTTTAATACCGTGGCAGGTACTGCAATCTGTAAATCCGGAGCATACTCCCGCAGTACATCATAAACTTTCTGTCCACCCGCCGCAACATGTAGGCTGCCTGCCTTATAAATTCCCGCCTTCGTGCGGGCAATTTCTTCTAAAGTATCCCCCAGAACCGCTGTATGGTCCAGTGAAATCGAGGTGATTACTGCTGCTTCCGGCGGTGCAATGATATTGGTTGCATCGTAGGAACCTCCCAGTCCGGTTTCCAGCACTACAATGTCACAGCCCTGCTCTGCAAAGTATAAGAAAGCCAGCGCTGTCACAAATTCGAACTCTCCAATATGCTCTCCCCAAGGCAAAGCAAGCGTATCTGCTGCCAGCCGCACACGCTCCTCCAACCGTACCAACGCCTCGGGTGTAATCAAGGTATCATTCACTCGAATCCGCTCCCGAAATGAAACCAAATAAGGAGAGGTATACAATCCGGTACAATAGCCTGCACATTGGAGGACAGATGCCAGCATGGCTGCTGTACTGCCCTTTCCATTGGTGCCTGCCAGATGAATAAATTTTAATGTATCCTGCGGATTTCCCAGCGCATCGCAAAGCGCCCGTATCCGATGCAGCCCTGCCTGTCCAGAAAAGCGTCCGCGTGCATGAATCCGCGCAATGGCTTCCAGTTCCACTCCAATCCCTTTCCTTTCCGAACAGCAAGAGAGGACCCTTTCCGAGTCCTCTCTTGCTTTTGGTCGTCATTCACAACCCTTCTCCGCGCAGAAATCTGAGCCCCCCAAGAAATTCTCAGGTTCTGCTCCCCGCCCTACGCCAACGGGACACCAAAATATGTGATTGGTCAGCGGTGGCCGCGCAACCACCTCCGACATTGCAAATATCATATTCATTGCAGGGCTGCAAGGCTATCATTGAGCTTACGCATCAAATCCTCCAGCTTTGCAACCTTTTCCCGCTCCTGTGCAACCACCGATTCCGGTGCCTTTGCCAAAAATCCAGGATTACTCAGCTTTTTATGGATAAAGTCCAAATCCTTCTGTACCTTACCCTTTTCCTTCTCCAGACGCGCACGTTCTTTGTCAAAGTCAATCAGCTCACCCATTGGCATATAGACATTTGCTCCCTTGGTCACAACAGAAACCATAGATTCTGCGTGCTCCGGCACGGCATCGACAAAGGAGATTTCTGAAGCATACGCAAGCTTTCCAAAGAACAGACTGCCCGCTTCATAAGCAGCACGTGCGTTAGTGAGCAGAATGACCTGAGCCTTTTTGGAAGGCGGAACATTCATTTCGGCACGACGCGCACGAATGGCGCGAATGGTATCCATCATGGTTTCCACCTGCTCAGCCTGTTCGGCAAAGCATAGGGATTGCTGATACTCCGGCCACTGAGACACCATAATCGACGGTCCCTCATGCGGCAATGCCTGCCAGATGGTTTCCGTGATGAATGGCATAAATGGGTGCAGCAGCTGCATGGTACCGCGCAGAACGTAACAAAGCACCTTTTGTGCACGCTGGTTTGCCGCAGCATCATTCTGATTTTGCAGACGCGGCTTTACAATTTCAATATACCAATCGCAGAAGTTATCCCAAATGAAATCATACAGCTTCTGAACGGCAATTCCCAGCTCATATTTATCAATATTTTCGGTTACTGCCTTTACCAGCTCATTATATTTGTGCAAAATCCACTGGTCCTCCAGCGCAAGCTCCGCCGGAAGCTCTGCATGGTCAATGGTCAGATTCATCTGGATAAAGCGCGAAGCATTCCAGATTTTATTTGCAAAATTGCGGCTGGACTCCACCTTCTCGGTTGAAAAGCGCATATCATTTCCGGGAGAGTTGCCGGTAATCAGGGTAAAGCGCAGCGCATCGGCACCATACTGTTCAATGATTTCGAGCGGGTCAATGCCATTGCCCAAAGATTTGGACATCTTGCGTCCCTGTGCGTCGCGCACCAAACCATGAATATAGACCGTCTTGAAAGGTTCCTCCTGCATCTGCTCCATGCCGGAGAAAATCATGCGGGCAACCCAGAAGAAAATGATATCATATCCGGTCACCAATACCGAGGTGGGGTAAAAATACTCCAGCTCTTTGGTTTTTTCCGGCCAGCCCAAGGTCGAGAACGGCCAGAGCGCCGAGGAGAACCATGTATCGAGTACATCTTCCTCCTGTCGTATGTGTGTGCCGCCGCACTTCGGACAAACCGTCACGTTGTCCTTGGAAACGGTCATCTCACCACAGTCATCACAATAGTAAGCAGGGATACGATGCCCCCACCACAGCTGGCGGGAAATGCACCAGTCATGCACATTTTCCATCCAACGCAGATAGGTCTTGGAAAAACGGTCGGGTACAAAGCGTACACGTCCATCGTTTACAACGTCCATGGCAGGCTTTGCAAGCGGTGCCATCTTGACAAACCACTGTGCCGAGGTCATCGGCTCAACCGTCGTACCACAGCGGTAGCAAGTGCCCACATTGTGCTCATGCGCCTCGACCTTCAGAAGGTAGCCGCCCTCCTCCAAGTCGTGTACCACCGCCTTACGACATTCATAACGGTCCATTCCCTGATACTTTCCGCCA
This sequence comes from Butyricicoccus pullicaecorum, assembly GCA_018366195.1. Classification (GTDB taxonomy): domain Bacteria; phylum Bacillota; class Clostridia; order Oscillospirales; family Butyricicoccaceae; genus Butyricicoccus; species Butyricicoccus pullicaecorum_C. The sequence goes on from JAGZIN010000007.1 coordinate 45,252, forward strand.
TTTTCGTTGACGGTTGCGTTCTCATGGAATACCAGAATCTGTTCCAAGCCATGGCGCTGTCCCATTTCAAAGTCATTGGGGTCATGGCATGGCGTGACCTTCACACAGCCGGTACCGAACTCCATATCCACATATTCATCGGCAAAAATCGGGATTTCACGCCCAATAATCGGCAGGATACAGGATTTTCCAACCAGATGCTGATAACGCTCGTCATGCGGATTGACCGCAACGCCGGTATCTCCCATGAAGGTTTCCGGACGGGTGGTTGCAACAACCAAGAATTCGTCAGAATCCTTGATGGGGTACTTGATATGCCACAGATTGCCGGGCTGTGTCTCGTACTCAACTTCTGCATCTGAGAGAGCCGTTGTGCAGTTTGGACACCAGTTAATGATGCGGTTGCCCTTGTAAATGAGTCCCTTTTCATACAGATTTACAAAGACCTCCTTGACTGCATGGGAGCAGCCTTCGTCCATGGTAAAACGCTCACGGCGCCAGTCACAGGAGGAGCCCAGCTTTTTGAGCTGAGAGATGATGCGGCTGCCATACTGATGCTTCCAGTCCCAGACGCGCTTTAAGAACTCCTCACGTCCCAAATCATAGCGGGTCTTTCCCTCATTGACACGAAGGCTTTCCTCGACCTTGATTTGGGTTGCAATGCCTGCATGGTCGGTGCCGGGCATCCACAGCGCGGAATAGCCCTGCATACGCTTGGTACGAATCAGGATATCCTGCAGTGTTTCATCAAATGCATGTCCCATGTGCAGCTGTCCGGTCACATTTGGGGGCGGGATAACAATTGTAAACGGCTTCTTATTTTCATCTACCTCAGCATTGAAAAATCCGGAATCATTCCAGAACTGATACAGCTTATCTTCTACCGCCGAGGGATCATAGGTCTTTGGCAATTCATTCGACATATGGATCTCTCCTTTTACCTCTTAAAAAACTATCTGAAATTCAGATGGCACCCATTTCCAGAACAATCCATTTTTCGAAATAAATACAAAAAAAGGCTTCCGTCCAAGCTAGGACGAAAACCCTCTGGATTTCCGTGGTACCACCTAAATTCGCATAGAAACTATGCGCACTTTTTTGTCGATAACGAGACAAGACGGAGATATTTACCAAAAAGTTCAATATCCCAGCTCCAAAGCTACTTCCCTCTGCCGCACTTACAGACCTTCCACCATCATCTGCTCTCTAAAAAGCCAAACGAGAGGTACTCCTCTTTTTCACCGCATTTACAAATATTCAAGAATAGAAATGGAGGTACCACCCAGATTTGAACTGGGGATCAGGGAGTTGCAGTCCCACGCCTTACCACTTGGCTATGGTACCAAATGAATTCTCATTCATTATATAGCATACATTTCTGATTTGTCAAGCATCTTTTTGTCCATACGCTTGAAAATTGACAAAATACAAAACACCGCCTCTGGAATTCTGTCCAGAGGCGGAGCGCCATACCCAGAGCGTCAGCCGCGGCGCATTTGCAGACGAAGCTGGTCGGCAATCATAGAGATAAACTCCGAATTGGTTGGTTTTCCCTTTACTCCAGAAATGGTATAGCCAAAATACGATTGCAGAGTTTCGATATCCCCGCGATCCCATGCGACCTCAATGGCATGGCGAATGGCACGTTCAACACGAGATGCTGTTGTGTGGAATTTCTTTGCAATGCCCGGATACATGATTTTGGTGATGGCGCCCACAGAATCCATGTCCCGAATTGCCATCATAATTGCTTCCCGCAAATATTGATAGCCCTTAATATGAGCCGGCACGCCGACCTGATGAATGACCTTGGTCACGCGGCATTCCAGCTCCAAATCATCGGGAATTGCCTGCGGAGCAGCCAGCACGGTATCGGTCTGCTCGGCAAGATTCCACTGCCGAATCCGACTGGCCAAAACCTCCGTGCTGATGGGCTTTCGAAAAAAGTGGCTCACACCTAAGCTGGTACATTCCATTGCCACGACATCACTTGCAAATGCAGAAATGACAAAAATGCCCAAATGATGCCCCTCATCAACCACATTACGCAGAACACTCAGACCGTCCAGCTCCGGGAGCATGATATCAATGAGGAGCAAATCAATACCACCCTTGCGAATAGAGTCCTGTGCCGAGATACCGTCTCCCACCACAGCCACGACTTCGATTCCGTCCTCTGCTTGAAGCGCTCCGCTCAAAGCTGCACGAAAATCCTTATCTCCATCCGCGATTAACACTCGAATATTACTTTTCATGATGTCATTCACAACCTTCTAAGAAATCTTTCAATGTTTTACCGCCTCTTTGCGCCTTCCTTAATTTACCATATATTTTCGCTTCTTACAATGCTTTTTCTGGCTTTTCGGCAAAGTTTCGTTCGACATTTTTTTCTTTTTCAAACAAAATCTATATATTTCCTGCGCATTTCTGCTTTATCCGACATTATTTTATCCCTTTATCTTGAAAAATTCTAACATTTTTGCGTCATTCCTTTTTTCTTCCCGCAAAACATCTCACTCCGCTTCTTCCTTTGCCAAATACACATTCTCTCGATTTTGTTCCCTATACAGCTCTTATATTCTATGCTATACTAAGATAACACAACAAAGCATCAAGCAGGTGCCTGAAAAAAACAGGAGAATAGGGAAATGGGTAAAAGCCCATGCGGGACCGCCGCCGTAAAGGCAGAGCACCGGTCAAACAGCCATCACTGCGGGTACACGTGGGAAGACTTGACCGGTTTGCCATGACGCCTGAGCCGGAAGACCTGCCTGCCTGATTGAGAACCATCTGGTTTTTCTGATGTGGAACGGCTCAACCATGTCAGACACAAGGATACTGCATATACCATGATGTGCAGCTTTGTTTTGAGTCTTTCTGTTTCTTGCAAACAAAAGACTCTTTTTGGTATATGCGTCACACAAAAGGAGGACAACTGAAATGACCAAAAACGAAAAGCGTCTTTTGGCTCTGTCTGCTGTGCTGAGCGCCGCGCTCTGTGTACCCACTGCCGCGTCTGCCATGCACATCATGGAGGGCTATCTGCCGCCAGTACACTGTATTGTCTGGGCGGCCGTCTGTATCCCATTCCTCGTCTCCGGACTGCTTGCAATCCGCCGCACGCTCCACGCTGAGCGCCGCACACTGATTCTGCTTGCCATGTCCGGTGCCTTTATCTTTGTCATCTCATCGCTCAAGATTCCATCGGTATCCGGAAGCTGCAGCCACATGACTGGCACAGGACTTTCTGCCATTCTCTTTGGCCCTGCCATCACCAGTATCCTTGGCATCATCGTCCTGCTGTTTCAGGCAATTTTGCTTGCACATGGCGGTTTAACCTCTTTGGGTGCCAATACCTTCAGCATGGCGGTTGCAGGTCCCCTGCTGAGCTGGGGCATTTGGAAGCTCAGCCGCAAAATGGGTCTGAACAAAAAGGTTTCTGTATTCTTTGCCGCATTTTTGGGCGATCTTTTTACATACTGTGTCACAAGTATCCAGCTTGCACTCGCAAACCCCAGTGCACAGGGCGGCATCGCTGCAAGCGCCGTCAAATTTCTCGGGGTCTTTGCGCCCACGCAGCTTCCGCTTGCAATCATTGAAGGGATCCTCACCATGCTGATTGTGATGGGTCTGGAAACCTATGCAAAACCGGAACTTCGTCTCATCGGATTTTTCAGAGAGGAGCGCGTATCATGAGCAAAAACAAAAAAATTGTCATCTTCTCTCTGTTGTTTGTGGTTCTCATCGCCTTTCTGCCTCTGTTTCTCAAAAAAGATGCGGAATTTGGCGGCAGCGATGATGCCGGAAGCCAAATGGTTGAAGAAATCCGCGGCGAAAGCTACGAGCCATGGTTCACGCCAGTTTTGGAAACTGCACTCGGCGGAGAACTTCCGGGAGAAGTGGAAAGTATGCTCTTTTGCGTGCAAACCGGTATCGGTGTCGGTATTCTCGCCTATGGCTTTGGCTATCTGGTCGCACGCAAAAAATATAAACATGACGAAAGCTGAGAAATCCAGCGCCCTCCGTTCCGGCGGGCGTTTTTCTCGTTGCGGAGGATTCTATGATAACTTCTGTCTTAACAGGTCTTGTTTTCTGGTGGTTATTTTTCACAGCCATTCCCTCTCCCCTGCTGCTTCTCTTGAGTGTCGGGCTAGGTCTGCTTTTTCTTCGAACCAAGCATCAGGATAGCCTTTTCGATATCGACCGACTTGCACGGCGCTCTGCGCTTTCCCCCATCAATCCGGCTCTCAAGGTTTGGAGCAGTGTCATTCTCTTACTGCTCTGCATCGCAGCAAACGCACCTTGGGCACCGCTTATCCTATCCATAGTGCTATGTCTTTTGACGGTGTGTGTCGGTCAAATCCCATTCCATGATTATATCTCGAAATTCAGCCTGCCTGCTGTCTTTTTACTTTTAAGCGCCATGGCGCTTCTCTGGAGCTTTGTCCCGCAGGCGGGCGGCTGTATTGACATTCCGTGCTTCGGCGGATATCTCAGTGTCCTGCCTTCTGCCCAACAGGCTGCGCGGCTCGTACTTGCCCGTGCACTGGGCGCAGTCAGCTGTCTCTATTTTCTCAGTCTCTCTACGCCAATGCCAGAAATCATTGCCGTACTGCGGCAGGCGCATGTCCCCCGTGTGATGACCGATTTGGCAGTCCTGATTTATCGCTACATTTTCTTGCTGTTTGATACCTATGATAAAATGTATCATGCCGCAGAAAGTCGGTTAGGCTTTTGCGGTCTGCGCAGGAGTCTATCCACCACCGGTCAGCTCTATGCACTTCTCTTATCCGGCAGTTTCCGCAAAGCAAGCGCTTGCTTCGATGCCATGGAGAGCCGCTGCTATGATTGTGAGATTCGCTTTCTGACCCATAAAAAACCCATCACCCTAAAAAGTGCAGGTGCAGCCTGTCTGCTCATTCTCTTTGCGGCATCTATGACATTATCTTCCTTTCTATGACTTTCTGCCTGCAAAAACGCCATAGAACGCTGGGAAAAGCAGAACCTGCCAACCGCATCAGCAAGCACAAAAGCAAAGCGCTCCGCAGCATCAAACTGACTGCGGATACCTTATTATATAATAGGTATCCTTCCGGATATCATCAAACCCAACAGGAGCATGATACGATGCATGAAATTATTCGTTTTGAACATGTGAGCTACACCTATGAGGACGGCAGGCAAGCACTCTCCGACCTGTCTGCAACCTTTTCCAGCGGAGAAAAAGTCGCAATTCTGGGAGAAAACGGCGCAGGAAAATCTACATTTTTTCTGCTGTGCAATGGTGTTCTGCAACCAACCCACGGACAAATCTTTTTAGAAGGCATACCAGTCTGTGCGAAACGGCAATCACTCAACGAACTGCGGCGCAATGTCGGATTTGTTTTTCAAGACCCAGATGTCCAGCTTCTTGCAGGCACTGTGGAGGAGGAAATTAGCTTTGGACCCATGAATCTGGGCTGGTCTGAGGCGCAGGTACAGAAGCAGGTAGATGCAGCAATTCAAAATCTGCATCTGGATACCTTCCGCACGCGCGCTCCGCAGTATCTGTCTGGTGGAGAAAAGAAACGTGTATCCATTGCCGATGTGCTCGCCATGTGCCCGCAGCTTATTCTGCTCGATGAGCCTGCGTCCAGCCTTGACCCCTCTCATGCCAGTCTGCTGGAGGAAAATCTTTCCATGCTGGAGGCACGCGGCATTGCTCTTTTGATTGCCACCCACGATGTTGATTTCGCATGGCGTTGGGCAGACCGTGTACTCTTATTTCACGAGGGGCATCTGCTCGCAGACACCACACCAGAAGCTGCTTTTTCAGATGCCGGCTTGCTCCATGCCTGCGGCTTGACACAGCCCATACTCTACGAGGTCAGCCAAATCTTAAATCTATCACAGCCCGTTCATACGCTCGAAGCACTTCGACTGGCTGTCAAAAGAAGCGGACACCCATAAGTGTGTCCGCTTCTTTTTTATCAGATGTTTTTATGCTTCACTGCGAATCGAATCAATGATGCTGTCTGCAAGGCTTTCCAAATCCGGCAAGCCATTCTCATTGAGAGAAGATGCCAGAGTCAGCTGGTCATCGAGCACCGTGATTTCCTTCATCTCCTGATCCAGGAAATCGCGAATCAGTGTACCGGACTTACAAGCCCAAGAACCATTTTCAATGATGCCCATGGTACGCTTTTGCAAGTTGAGTGCCTTCATATCCATCAGGTAGTTGTGCATCACCGGATAGATACCCAGATTATAGGTCACCGATGCCAGAACAACATGGCTCAGACGGAAGGTTTCGGAAATCAGGTAGGACACATGTGTGTTCGATACATCATACATCACAACATTGGTCATGCCTTTTTCTGCCAGCTTGGTAGCCAGTGCGTTTGCCGCAGCCTCTGTGTTTCCGTACATAGAGGCATAAGCAATCATAACACCCTTTTCTTCCGGCTCATAACGGCTCCACTTATCATACTTATCCAAGAAGTAACCGAGATCCTGACGCCAAACCGGACCATGCAGCGGGCAAATCATTTTGATATCAATGGTACCAGCCTTCTTGAGCAGCGCCTGTACGTGAGGACCATACTTACCAACAATATTGGTGTAGTAACGGCGTGCATCGTCAATCCAGTCACGGTCAAAGTTTACTTCATCAGCAAACAGCTTGCCGTCGAGTGCACCGAAGGAACCAAATGCATCTGCGGAGAACAGAACGCCATTGGTGGTGTCAAAGGTCACCATTGCTTCCGGCCAGTGAACCATGGGTGCTGCAACAAAGGTCACTTCATGCTTGCCGAAGGAGAAGGTATCGCCTTCCTTCACTTCAACGGTGCGTCCGTCGATTTGGAAACCAAACTGACGCATAAACAGGAATGCCTTCTCGGTGCTGATAATCTGGCAGTTCGGATAGCGGAGCAGAACTTCCTCAATGGAAGCGCCATGATCCGGCTCCATGTGGTTGATGAGCAGATAATCCAAATCGCGTCCATCAAGAACATACTCTACATTCTCCAAGAACTGACGGCAAGCAGACCAGTCTACGGTATCAAACAGAACGGTCTTTTCGTCGAGCAGCAGATAGGAGTTGTAGGATACACCGCGCGGAATTGGGTGAATATTCTCAAACAGGGTCAGGCGGCGGTCATTTGCGCCAACCCAGTATAAATCCTCGGTCACATTTCTAACACAGTACATAAGGGATAGCCTCCTTTATCAAATACACAAACCTTATACTTCGATGAACTGATCCTTTGCTTCGCCGCACTCTGGGCAAATCCACTCCTCTGGCAGCTTGCTGAAGAGTGTGCCCGGGCTGACTTCGTTCTCCGGATCGCCCTTGCCTGCATCGTACTCGTAACCACAGCCGCTGCAAACATAAAGCTTCCAAGCCGGTGGCTGCTTCTTCGGGGTCGCACGCTTGATTTTCTTCATCGGAGGTGCTTCCTTCTTCGGCTCTCCGTTATCGAGTGCCTTTGCCAGCAGCGGCAGAATCTCCTCTACGTCACCCACAATGCCGTAGTCTGCATTCTTAAAGATTGGTGCACCTGGTCTATTATTGATTGCAACAATGGTGGAAGCGTCCTTAATGCCCTTGAGGTGCTGAGATGCACCAGAAATGCCGCAGGCAATATACAGATTGCCCTTAAATTTCTGACCGGACATACCAACATAACGGTTCAGCGGTACATAACGCAGGGTCTCTGCCACCGGACGGGAAGAACCGATCGCTGCGCCAGCCTGCTTTGCAAGCTCCTCAACCAGCTTCATGTTCTCCTGCTTGCCGATGCCCTTACCTGCACTGACAACACGCTCTGCCTGTGCAATTGGTGTATCCATCGGGATACCCACGGTGAAGTCATATCCGTCTTTCTTGAGGTTTTCAACCAATGTATTCACGCGCTCCTGTGCGGTGCCGTCCTTCAGAATCATCTTCTTACGCGCACCAGTGATTGGACCACGCTTGTGTGCAATCGGTGCTGCATCGCCGCCCTTGAGCTTTCCAAGAATATGAGATGCGATAACAACACGCTGAATTTCGTTTGTGCCCTCGTAAATGGTACAAATCTTTGCGTCACGATATGCACGCTCGACCTCCATACCCTTGAGGTAACCGGTGCCGCCAAAAATCTGAAGGGCATCATTTACAATTTCCAGACATACATCAGAAGCGTACATCTTTGCCATTGCAGCTTCCATGCCATAAGGCTCATGATGCTCTTTCAGCTCTGCTGCGCTGTAAACCAAGAAGCGTGCTGCACGCAGCTTGGTTGCCATATCTGCAATCTTAAATGCAATAGACTGCTGATGTGCAATTGCCTTGCCGAACTGCTCACGATCCTTTGCATACTCAACCGCTGCCTCATAAGCGCCCTGTGCAATACCGAGTGCCTGAGATGCGATACCAATACGTCCGCCGTCGAGGGTTGCCATTGCAATCTTAAAGCCCTGACCTTCCTTGCCGAGCAGGTTTTCCTTCGGTACCTTTACGTTATCAAAGAGCAGCTGTGCGGTCGCCGAAGAGCGGATACCGAGCTTGTCATAGTGATCGCCAAAGGTGAAGCCTTCCCAGCCCTTTTCCACGATAAATGCGCTGATGCCGCGTGTACCGATATCCGGTGTGGTCACCGCAAAGACAACGTAAACATCTGCAACGCCGCCGTTTGTGATGAAGATTTTCTCGCCGTTTAGGATATAGTGATCGCCTTCCAAAACCGCAGTTGTCTCGGTTCCGCCTGCATCAGAGCCGGCATTTGGCTCGGTCAGACCGAACGCACCAATCTTTTCACCCTTTGCCATCGGAACCAGATACTTCTTTTTCTGCTCCTCTGTGCCGAATGCTGCAATCGGATACGTACCAAGAGATACATGAGCAGACAGGATAACACCTGTGCCGCCATCTACACGTGACAGTTCTTCGACTGCAATTGCATAGCTCAGAACGTCCAGCCCTGCTCCGCCGTATTCCTTCGGATAGGGAATGCCCATGAGACCCATCTTGCCGAATTTTTCAATCGCCTCAGTTGGGAACTCGCTGTTCTGATCGAGCATAAACGCAATTGGCTTTACCTCAGTTTCAGCAAATTCGCGAACCTGAGCACGCAGTGCCTCGTGCGCTTCAGTGGTTTGGAAGTACATAGGATTTCCTCCTCTTTCTATAATTTCAGAGCGGTGATTCAAAAAACTGCCCTAAAGATTTTGAAGTTTATGTCATTTGCTTTGTTGTCTTTATTGTATACCTCTCAAGTAGATATTGCAATGTTCGTTTTAACAGAAAACTTTTCCATTTTTTTGGTAGTTCTGCATAAGAGGATTTTCTTTCTCCGAAAGCAATTGATAGAAATTCCCGATAATTCTGCAATCTATTTTCCCCTATTTTCGGATACTTTCAAGAGAACTTCTTCTTTTTCCGAACTTTGCAGAAAAAAACAGATGCCACCGTTCATGTACACCTGTCCATTTTCCGCGTACAAAATATAGCTTGTGCGCAATCCATTTGGAATCGAATCTTTCTGTAAGCAAAAAATGTGCGGCTGATTCGAAAATCAACCGCACGGCTGTGTCCGCAGGTGCCCAAATTGCACGCAGCACTCATATTGAAATTTGCACCAGTTCGCGCACCCGTTCCTCGCTTACGATATCATAGCAGGACGCATGCGGCGGCTGTGCAAAGCTGTAACTCACCTTTCCGCCGCAGGTTGTCGGGTCTTCTCTCCAATCCTTGCAGGAGGAATGTGCCTGCGTCAGTCCTGTATCAGCAATAATCTCGCGCACATTGGACGCATTGACACCGCAGCCTGCCAATAATTCGATTTGATTGCCATACTTTTCCTGAAGGCTGCGCAGCATTTCCTTTCCCTCAACCGCCTTTGGTGCCAAACCGCTCGTCAGAATCCGGTCAACACCGGCTGCAATCAACTGCTCAATTGCTTCGTATGGGTCTTTTACGCAGTCGAACGCACGGTGAAACACTGCCTCTCCGCCCTTTGCATGAATCAGTGCTGTCATTTTTTTCGTACTCTCCACATCAACCGTTGCGTCTGCATGTAAAAAACCAAATGCCAATCCATGTGAGCCATACTCCAAAAGCAGCTCCGCCTCTGCAAACATCTGCTCCTTTTCCGCTTGTGTATAGTGAAATCCTCCTGCACGCGGGCGTACCATGCTGATAATTTTGAGCGAAGTATTTTCGCGGGTCAATTTTACACTGGCAATTGTTGGAGTTAATCCTCCAAGATGCAGCGCCGTATTCAGCTCAATGCGCTCTGCACCGCCGCGTGATGCTTGCAGTGCGTCCTCATAACTGCCGCAGCAAATTTCGTATGTCATACCCATTCTCTCCTTTTTGAATCGTCACCGTTCGTCAAATGCCCAACCAAAGCGTCCTGTCTGCCGAGCAACGCTTGGGGCGATACCGCAAACCCCATAACCTGATGCAGCTTCCTATCGCCATGGCTCTGGTATTCTCTATCAACATCATACTACCATTTTCTGTTTCATGCAAGACACTGCTCTGTCCATGCGGCAGCTCAATACCAATGCTATCCTTTGCATCGCATCAGTCTTTGTTCGCGGTCTGTCAATTGCTTTTGAACCCTTCTGGTATCCCAACCAATCGCGCCTCAAACCATTCGCATTTTCCGACAGGCGCGTCACGCTGCTACTTATGATACTTCCCGCCTTCTATGATATTGAGTGCACGGTAAATCTGTTCCAGCACCATGACCCGCGCAAGATGATGCGGAAATGTCATAGGAGACATCGAAAGGCGCAGCTTTGCCTGCTGCTTGAGTGATTCTGCCATACCGCAGGAGCCGCCAAGGAGCACAGCAATTTTACTGATGCCGGATACCGTCATCTGTTGTACAGTCTGTGCCAAAACCTCACTGGACATTGTTTTTCCTTCGACACACATTGCAATCACTGCCGCCCCCTGCGGAATTTTATTGCGAATCAGTTCCGCTTCTTTTTGCAAGGCTGCCTCCAGCTGCCCCGCAGACGGACGTTCCGGCAGCTTTTGTTCCGGCAATTCTACGACTTCTAATTTACAATAGCCCTGCAAGCGCTTTTTGTATTCATCGCATGCCTGTTTCCAAAATTTTTCTCCCAGCTTTCCCACGCAAATTACGCTGACGGATAACATACCGTATCTTCCTTTCCTTGCAGCCAAACAGGACCAGTCATTTCATTCTTTGGGGCAATGTACATCGCACAGTGCAGCCGGTCTGCCATCAATGCAGCTTCTGTTTCCATTTGTGCCATGGCTGGTGTATTATTCTTGTCACTTAAATGAGATAAAATCAGCTGCTCTGCTCCCTCACGCGCCAGTTCAACAGCAAAACGTGCACATTCAAAATTAGACAAATGCCCACGGGGACCAGAAACCCGCTCCTGCAAATGATAAGGATACGGTCCATTCCGCAGCATATCGGGGTCATGATTGGATTCCAATACTGCGGCATCACAACCTAGCATGGCCTCCCTCACCGCAGCACTTACAAAACCAAGGTCTGTGAGATAACCAAATGATATCCGGCTGCCTGTCAAGCGATAACCCACACTATCCGCCGCATCATGCGGTGTCGGAAAACTCTGTACCTTTACCCCTCCGATTTCAAAGGCTGCACCATGATAAAACGGGCGCAGCTGGTCACGAATGTTGGGATATTTTGCAAGCAGAACATCAGCAGTTCCGCACGCTGTATAAATGGGTGTTTGATAATTTTTAATCAACGTGGCAAGTCCCTTGATGTGGTCTGTATGCTCATGCGTGATGAGTATGGCATCTAAATCCGCTATCGTAAGACCGAACGTTTCCAGCAGCCCTTTGAGCCGCCGCACGGAGATTCCAACGTCAATCAGCAAACAGATATTATCCAGCACCAACAGCCCACTATTTCCCGTTGAACCACTTGCCAAACCATAATATAAATCTTTCATTGTTGATTTTCCTTTTGTAAAACAAAAAAAGCAGAGAAATGCTTTCTCCGCCTTTTTTCTACATTTAGTTTGCAGACACAATCGAAGACCGCTCATTGGTATCCGGAATCTCAGAACGGTACATATCTGCACCGAGTCCGACCAGTTTTTCTACCAGATTCTCGTAGCCGCGTTCAATAAATGTAACCTGCTCCACTTCTGTGACACCCTTTGCAGCAAGACCGGCAATGACCATAGCAGCCCCTGCACGCAAATCAAAGGCACGAACCGGTGCAGCCTTCAGCTCCGGTACGCCCTCTACCACTGCGATTTTGCCGTCCACATGGATATTAGCACCCATGCGCAGCAATTCCTCCGTGTAGCGGTAGCGATTATCCCATACACCCTCTGTAATGATACTGGTTCCCTCCGCAAGACAAAGTGCAGTGGTCAGCTGCGGCTGCATATCGGTCGGGAATCCCGGATACGGAAGTGTTTTGACATTTGTTTTGTTGAGCTTTTCCGTGCGGCGCACCAAAATCGAGTCATCAAATTCGGTGATTTCAACGCCCATCTCTGTCAGCTTCGCCGTGATGCACTCCAAATGCTTGGGGATAACATTTTTAATGAGAACCTGCCCGCCGGTTGCAGCAACGGCTGCCATAAAGGTTCCCGCCTCAATCTGATCCGGAATGATAGAATGGGTTCCGCCATGCAGCGCCTTCACCCCTCGAATCTTAATCACATCGGTACCTGCGCCCTTGACATCTGCCCCCATTGCATTGAGGAAGTTTGCAAGGTCTACGATATGTGGTTCCTTTGCGGCGTTCTCAATGACAGTCATTCCCTCGGCAAGAACCGCCGCCAGCATAATATTGATTGTTGCGCCAACCGAAACTACATCAAAATAAATATGTGCACCATGCAGACCGTTTGGTGCTTCAGCGTGAATATAACCACCCTCTCGAATGGATACCGTTGCCCCCAACGCCTCAAAGCCCTTGATATGCTGGTCGATGGGACGAACGCCGCCAAAGTTACAGCCGCCCGGCATGGCAACCTCTGCCTTATGGTATTTCCCGAGCAAAACGCCAATCAGATAATAAGACGCACGGATTTTACGCATGAGTTCATAGGGTATTTTTGCATCTGGCATACAATCGCCGCACACCTCGACCGTAGAGGCATTGAGCAGACGAATGGAAACGCCCAGTTCACGCAAAATCTCCAACTGTAAAGTCACATCAATAATTTTCGGGACATTTTCGATGCGGCACGGGCCGTCCACAAGCAGCGCTGCGGGTACAATGGCAACTGCTGCATTTTTCGCGCCGCTGATTGTTACTTCACCATTCAAAGGCTTGCCGCCGTTAATTACATATTTCGTCAAGTCAACCGTCTCCTTAACGTTTCGTTCCTAGTATTCGGGAGCGCAGCGTACCGCCGCCATTTCCCACTGTATATAAAAATGGTTATCAACCGTTCCTCTGTGCAAATTCATGCATTATCTATTTTACCATAAACATCTTGAAATTGCAAAACCTTTTGTGGTATCCCCGAATTTTTTTCAGAGCAAAACACTGGACTTCTTCAGTGAATCGACAAAAAATGCACCGACATCGGTTTCCACACGCCAGCCGGGTGTCATTTGCACACGTCCGCCGCCGCTCTCACTGAGCAAAAAACCAAGCTGCATGCTGTCAATTCTTGTAACCTCATTTTTGGAAATCAAATAAAAAAGTGCATCTGTTGCCAAAAAATTAACATAGTTTCCACTTTTCGTGATATAGGGCATACCAAATGTCCACCAGCCCATCAGTTCTATCTCATCTTCCCGAAACATCAGCGTCAGTTCACGGTTAAACACCGGCACGCCTGCCGTTGGGAACGAGGCGGTCACGGTCAAGTGTTCCGCATTCCAGTCGAGTGCTGCCGAAATCCCGGCGCGCTGCAAAATCGTCTTTGCATAAGTTCTGGCATCTTCTTCCTCTGTCGGCTTTTTGTAATCCTCCGGCTTGAGTGTTCCGGATACGACGCCGCCATCTCGCCAATTCAGTTCTCCGTATGCACTTTCATAATATACGGTGCTGCCATCTGGCTGTTCCGTGCGGACAAGCTCCTTCCCGAGCAGCCCTGCCGCAAATTTGTCCTCATCTGCACGGCTTCGGTCAATTTGTAAGACCGGCAGGGTATGCGCCTCAGGCAAATCAAAATCCGCCGTGATGGAGCGTCTCTCCAGAATCTCCATAATATGATGTGCATTTTCTGCCATTCGATAAGAATGAGACACATATTTTCCTGCAATATTGATAATCAAAAATCCATCTACCAAAAGCAAAATCAGAATGAGAATGGACTTTACACGACTCCACTGCATAGCTCTACCTTCCCTGCTCCTCCTTGACATAATAACGGCTGGGAATCAGTCCCGATTCTGCGGAAAAATATCCAACAGCCAGACTACACAGCGGCTCTGTCGCTGCCGCCGCTGCGGGGGCGGTGGGCATCAGCATTTGACTCTCTTCCTTTTGCCGGAAGCTTCTCAAATTGAGCTTGGCAGAAACCAGTGCATTGGATTGATATTCCACTACCGCCAAAATTCCTTCCTGTCCCTCAACGGGCACCCCATTGACAACATATCGGAATAAAATCTGCGTGGTCTTTTCCTCCGTCAGGTAAGAATCACAGAAAAAGGTTGCATCTGCGCTGAACGACTGAAAAATATTTTCGAGCAGACTGCGGGCATAGTCGATTTGATAGGGCAGTGGCTGCTCACTGCCCAGCTCATTTTGCAGATAAGCCTCCAATCCGCCCTCCACTGTATTGGCGCGGAACACAACCTCCCCGTTACTGCCCACCCGCAGCGTACTCTGATTTCCGACAAAGACACGGCTTTTGGTTGCAGTATCCTCGTAATTTCGCATATAGGGGGCGTATCCGAACGCTTGCAGCAGGATTTGCAGGCTTGCCTGACTCTCTGTATTGAATTGTGGAGCTTCACTGGTCAGTCTATGCAGCTCCATCGTCTGAGGGAACAAAAGAGTTTCCGGCAAAACATTCGGGTAATCCTGCTCTGCCGCGAAGCCGCATGGCAGTCCCGCCAAATCATGCGCGGACAATGTTCCTTCCATCGGCTTCCCGTGGATTTCATACAGCATATTGGTGTCCGTGCGAAGCCAAAGCACACCGTCCTGCCCCAGCAGCACCGACTGCACAATCGGGTCCTCGTCCCCGATATAATTGCCGCCTACCCAATTGGTGATGAGCGAAAGCGGCAGCCGGCTGTCATACCGAAAGTACACCCCGGGCAAGCACAGGGCTTTCTGATATGCTTGTTCTGTACCCTGCCGCAGCTCCGTAATGCTGCTGAGTGCTGCACTTATTTGTGCGCCATAGGTCGCAAGAAAAGAACGCACGGCAATTTCATTGTACTGTGCGCCGCGCATCTCGTCCGCCGTCCGCACCGCAAATTCCGCAGGGAGTGCCGCTGGAATTTCTCCCGACCGCAGCTCGAACCCACCCGCTTCTCCGTAGTTCAAATTGATATACCACCGCCCCAACCAAGACTCCGTTGGAATGTCTGTCAGGCTTAGGTCATGTACCCAGCCCAGTGCTGTCAGCAGCACCAGCAGCAGCGTTAAAAACAGCAGTGCCAGATTCTTTGCCAGATTCTTCAGTTCCCTTTTTGACTTTTGGATTTTCATATCATTCCTTCATCATCTGCCGGCAGAGTAGTGGGCAGCATAATGGTGACTGTTGTCCCCTCGTCCATTGTACTGTCCAGATAAATCGTCCCATTGTGTGCTTCTACCATTTCCTTCGCGATTGCAAGACCCAGACCGCTTCCGCCCTTTGCACGGGAACGTGCCTTATCTACACGATAAAATCGCTCAAACAGCCGCGGAATATCCTCCTTGGGAATTCCCATGCCATCATCTTTCACCTGAATCATCACATGATTTTCATCTTTGCGCAGCCCTCTCAGCATAATATGTCCGCCTCGCGGTGTATATTTAACAGCATTCGACAGGATATTGATAACAACCTGCTCCAAACGCTCGCGGTCCCCGTTCATTTCCGGCATCTTCCCCTGCGTTTCCAGCCGCAGCTCGTGACCATTGTTTCCCGCTTCCAGCGCCATTGCATTATAGACGCTTTCGAGCATCTTTTTCATCGAGAAATGGCGGAAATGTAAGTCCATCTTTCCGCAATCAAGCTTCGACAGCGTCAAAAGGTCCTTTACAATGCGTGTCATGCGGTCTGTCTCTCCTGCGATGACCGACAGGAACTTGACCTCGGTATCTGCCGGAAGCTCTCCTGCGGCGTCCATCAGGGTTTCGGTATAGCTTTTGATATTGGTCAGCGGGGTGCGCAGTTCGTGGGAGACATTGGCAATAAACTCCCGTCGAGCATCGTCCAGTTTACGCTGTTCGGTAATGTCGTGAATGACGGCAACGATACCGCGTTCGTTATCTGCCGCACCATACGGCGCAAACAGTACGGAAAGGATCCGTCCGGCGCGGTTCATCTCCATCTGGATAAATCCCTGCTCTCCCGCCATTTTTGGGGTCGGAATTTCCATTCCTTCAAAGAGGTCGTTAAAATGTGCGTCCTCCCGAAACGGAACTCCCAGCAGCTCCTCGGTTGCAGGGTTCATGTGAATGAGCCTGCCGTCTGCGCTGAATGCAGCGACACCATCTGTCATGTGCAAAAAGATGGTGTTGAGCTTGTCGCGCTCGCCAGCCACTTCCTCCAGCGTATCATGCAGGCGGTCTGCCATGTGGTTGAAGGTCGCTGTCAACTCACCGATTTCATCATTGGACTGAATGTCCACCCTTCGGCTAAAGTCACCTGCTGCCACCATCTGTGCACGGGTACGGATATTTTCAATCGGTGTTGTAATGGTCTTGGACAGCAGAAAGCTGAGCAGCACTGCAACCAGCAAACCAAAGGTCATTGCCTTGAGTACAATCCCGAAAAAGCTCCATGCCAAATCTCGGATTTCCCGCTTATCATCTAAAATATAAATGATATACCGCGGTGTGCCCTCCGCGTCTATATTGAGCGGAATGGCGTAATCCATATAGCTGTCAATCGTAGTGCCCGCATCACCCACCTTGCCG
Source organism: Butyricicoccus pullicaecorum (assembly GCA_018366195.1). Lineage (GTDB taxonomy): Bacteria > Bacillota > Clostridia > Oscillospirales > Butyricicoccaceae > Butyricicoccus > Butyricicoccus pullicaecorum_C. Next base: position 62,288 of record JAGZIN010000007.1, read on the forward strand.
CCCATTGCAGTGACGATATTCGGGGTGCGCACCAGTTCTCCGGCAATCGCTTCATTCGAACCGGTCAAAAACATGCCATTTTCATCTAATACGCAGCTATTTCGATGATACTTGTCAATTCCAAGCTGTGCAGTAAAGGCGTCCATAATATTCATAATTCGTGCCGGTCCATCTGCTTGCTTTGCCGCCTGTTCGAGAGACAGAAGGGTTTCATTTCCGTTTCCGGTCATCACACTTTCGATTTGTGACTGAAAGTTATCCAAATAATAGCTTCCCACACTATTGACCAGAAAGGTTCCCATGACTGCCATAACCGAAACGATGAGCAAAATCAAGATGAGCACCAGCTTCATGTGCAGACTGCGAAACATAGCCGTTCTCCTTTAGGGATACTCAGTTTTTTGAAAAATAGTAACCAAGTCCCCTTTTTGTAATAATATATCGCGGCTGTGCAGGTTCGTCCTCTATCTTTTCCCGCAGCCGGCGAATCGCAACATCGACTGCGCGCAGGTCTCCATAATACGCAAAGCCCCAGACCTTTTCCATCAGTTCTTCCCGCGAAATGACCCGCCCCGGCTCTGCTGCCAGATACGATAAAATATCAAATTCACGCACAGACAAGTCAATGGGCTTTCCGTCTTTATAGACCGCTGTGCTTTCCTCAGAAATTTCCAAGCCACTGGACTCCTGTTCCGGCACACGGACCGGAATTTCAGAAAAACGCCGCATATTTGCCTTGATGCGGGCAATCAGCTCGCGGTTGGAAAACGGCTTTGTGACATAATCATCTGCACCCAGCTCCAGCCCTAAAATTTTGTCGGTTTCTTCCTCACGTGCTGTCAGCATAATGATGGGAACCTGTGAGCGCTCCCGCACCTGCCTGCATATCTCAAATCCATCAATGCCCGGCAGCATCACGTCCAGCAAAATCAAGTCCGGAGCGCATTCCAGCGCCAGCTTGAGCCCGCTCGGTCCGTCATTCGCCTCCAGCGTTTCAAAGCCATTGCGCTCCAAATTAAATACAATGATATTTGCAATATCCTTATCGTCTTCTACAACCAGTATGGTTTTTGCCATAGAGGGTTCACCTCCGTTCTTCCAAAAGCCCCTTCAGCCTCGCATAATACATTGCCGCAACCGTTTTTGCATCGCGCACTTGCCCATTTGCAATACACTGCTCCAGTTCACAGACCGGTATCCGGCAAAGCTCTAAAAATTCGCCCTCGTCCAAATGCGCCTGTCCCTGATGCAATCCGCGTGCAGCATACAAATGCGTGATTTCCGTCGAAAATCCCGGAGAGGGATAGATGCAGCCGAGATAGGTGATTTCATCGGCAGTGCAGCCGGTTTCCTCCGCCAACTCGCGCACGCCGCAGGTATAATGGTCCTCTTCCGGACCGTGATCCAGCTTACCCGCCGGAATTTCCAGCATGGTTTCTCCGAATGGATAACGGAACTGACGCACAAGGGTCACCGTGCCGTCCTCCCAGATGGGCAGTACACCAACCCCTCCCGGGTGCTCGCATACTTCACGAATACTCGGTTTTCCATTTGGAAGCACAATGTTGTCCACACGGGTGTTGATAATCCTTCCGCGAAAGCAATAGGTTTCGTCTACTTTTTTTTCTGTAAAATTCATAGAGATTCTCCTTTCATGGGATTGCACGCAAAATCATAGCCGTTTGCGGTGGGATTCGAACGACAAATTCATCGGTCGGCAGACCGGCATACTGCTTTTCTGTCAGCAGCTCCTCTGCTGCATGGAACGGCAGACGCACAATCGTCTCATGGACTTCTCGGTTTACCGCAATCCAGATGCGCTCCTGTTCATCTGCACGCTCATAGAGCAGCAGACCGTCACCTGTTTCCTGCAAAAAGCGCAGCTCTCCATCAATCAGCGCCGAATGTGTGCTGCGAACAGCCGTCAGCTTGTGATAAAAGTCCAAAAGTGAGCCGTCCTCGCCGCCCCATGGATAGGTGCGCCGGTTAAAGGGGTCTTCAAAGCCCTGTACCCCTGCTTCATCTCCATAATAAATCGTTGGAGAGCCCGGCATTGTGAACTGAATCACCGCTGCTAAAAACATCTTTTTCCGTGCTTCTACGAGCGCATCTCCCATCAGCCGTGCCGCCGCGCGATGTTCCCTGCTCGCATTCCAATCCTCAGGCTTTGCCCCCATTACCGTCAGGGCGCGCGGGGTATCATGCGTTCCAATGATATTCATGAGATTGTAGAACACTGCACGTGGATAATTTTCTCTGAGACATTCCATTTTCTCTGCAAAATCCTGTGCAGGTGCCCCACCCAAAAAGCTCATGATTCCATCTCTCAGCGGATAATTCATCACACTATCCAGCTCTCCGCCCTGAAAATAACGCCGGCGCATTGAATAGCTCACCTTGTTGGAAGCGTCCTCCCACACCTCTCCGACCACCAGTGCATCGGGCTTTTCCTGTCGTGCGGCAGCATTGAGCCTTGCAATGAATTCATCAGGCAGCTCGTCCGCGACATCGAGCCGCCAGCCGGAAGCACCCAGACGCAGCCAACGCCGAATGACGCTGTCCGCATCTTCCAAAATATAGTCCAGATATTTGGGATTGAGTTCATTGACCTGCGGCAGGGTATAGATTCCCCACCAAGAAGCATATTGGTCAGGCCAGTTGGAGAAATCATACCACTCATAATAGGGCGAACTTTTGGACTGGAAAGCACCTACACTATCATAATGACCTCTTGCATTGAAATATAAGCTGTCATAACCATTGTGACTGAATACACCGTCTAGGATAACACGCATACCGCGTTTTTTCGCCTCTGCACACAGGGTCTTGAAATCCTCCTCCGTTCCCACCATGGGGTCGATGCACTTATAGTTTCCGGTATCATAGCGATGGTTGGAATACGCTTCAAAAATCGGGTTGAAATAGAGGGTTTGTACATGCAGCGACTGCAAATAATCCAGCTTGGACAGTACGCCCTTTAGGCTGCCGCCAAAAAAATCATTATTGAGAATCTCACCATGCGCATTGGGCTGATATACAGGAATTTCATTCCAATTCTCATGCACCACACGAGCAGCACGATATCCGGACGCCGGCGGAATTTCGGTACGGCAGAATCGGTCCGGAAAAATATTATAGGTGATACCCTTGCCAAACCAATCTGCCACCATGTAGTCTGCATCATATACCGTCAGCTGGTAAAAATTCTCCGGCTGCTGGCTTTCATATCCAATGCCGCCCGCTCCCCGGCAAATATAACTGCTTTCTGTTCTCCCAGTCACAGAAAAATAATACCAATATAAGTCGGGCGTTTCCGGTGTGAATTCTACCGTATAGCGATCATATTCGCCGAACAGTCCATTCCATACCATGGGATACGGCTGGGCTTCCTTCCCATCTGCCGCAATATATAAAACCACGCGATGCAGATAGCTCTCTCGATGGGGAAAAACCGAAAAACGGATTGTCTGTCCTGCTGCCACTGCTCCAAACGGCTCCTTACAGCGCAAATCACGAGACGCATAAATCGTTTGATGAAACATACAGTTTACTCCTTTGGAAAATGCTTTTGCCAAAGCCGAAAGCCTTCCGACTCTCGCAAAATCACATTCCGAACAGAAAGCAAAGGCTGCCCGCTTTGCCGGACAGTTCCTTTGCCCTCTTTCTTATCATATCAAATGGAACGATATACCTCAACATATTTTTCAGCAGACTGCGTCCAGCCGAAGTCACTTTCCATTCCGTTTTTTACGAGTCTGTTCCACGCCGGACGGTTATACCGATAAACCTCACACGCCTCCCGAATGACATGCAGCATATCATGCGCATTGTAAGAAAAGAACGTAAATCCATTCCCAGTTCCGAGATAATCAACGAATGCCGTAACAGTATCTTTCAGTCCCCCTGTCTCTCGGACAATCGGAATGGTTCCATACCGCAGAGCAATCATCTGTGCCAATCCACACGGCTCAGTTTTAGACGGCATCAGGAACAAATCAGCGCCTGCATAGATTTGGTTGGCAAGCTTTGCCGAAAACAGAAGGGACACCGAAACTTTATCCGGATAGCGGCGTTTTGCCTCCAGCAGCATCTGCTCATATCGAAAATCCCCTTTGCCGAGCACAACCAGACGCACATCGTCCTGTAACATATCGTCCATGACGGCTTCTACCAGGTCAAGCCCCTTCTGGTCAGTGAGTCTGCTTACCATACCGATTATTGGGGTATCACAGCTGCCCGTGAACCCGCACAAATCCATCAGTTCCTTTTTATTTTCCAGCTTTCCCTCGATATCCTGATAAGGCTGATACAGCATTTCATCTGTTGCCGGATTAAACGCCTCCATATCAATTCCATTCAAAATTCCATGCAGCTTATAGCTGTTGTCCCGCAAAATGGAATCCAGCCGACAGCCGTAATATGGTGTCTGAATCTCCTCTGCATAGCTCGGGGATACTGTTGTCACCGCACCGGCGGCCAGAATCGCCGCCTTCATCAAATTCACATCACCGTCCATGACCATAAAGCCTGAACGGAAGTGTGCGTCATCAATCCCCATGACATATTCCAGCACATCTCGTCCAAAGCGCCCCTGAAAAGCAATATTATGAATGGTAAATACGGTTCGGATTCCCACATAATCGGTTCTTGCTGCGAACATCAAATGGTAATATATCGGCACAAGCGCCGTCTGCCAATCGTTGGCATGAATCACATCTGGCTTCCAGCCCAGCTCCGGCAGTGCATCAAGCACGGCTTTGCTGAAATACGCGAAGCGTTCCGCATCATCATATTCTCCGTAGAGCTGCGGACGTGCAAAATAGTACTCGTTGTCCATAAAATAGTATGTCACGCCATCTCGTTCGTAGCCATAGATGCCGCAATATTGGTTGCGCCAGCCAAGCTGTACATAAAAATGCTTCAAATCGCTCATTTTTTGACGCCATTCTGTTCCAATTGCGCGATACAGCGGGCAGAACACACGTACATCATGTCCGAGCCGAGCAAGCGCCTGCGGCAGTGCACCCATCACATCTCCCAGTCCTCCTGTTTTGATAAACGGTGCGACCTCTGATGCAGCAAACATAATTTTCATAGTAAATCCCTTTCCAAAAAGTCAGAAAGCAGGAGCAACCAAGTGCTCCCGCTTACAGGCAGTCCATGCAGACAAAATAATCGGGACGATGTTGTCTCTTAAATGACCGAACGCTTTGCAATGACGACCGGATAATTTTCATGTCCCATCATCGTACGTCCCTCACGAATGGTCACACCACGATCGAGCACGATATGCGCCAGTGACGAACCCGACAAAATACGCCCATTTTCCATAATAATCGAATTTTTTATTTCAGCGTCCTTTTCTATGAGCACGTCACGGAACAAGATGGAGTTTACCACACGGCCTTCAATATGGCAGCCATCTGCAATCAGGCTATCACATACCTCTGCTTTATCCCCATAATATGCCGGAGATTCATCATAGATTCGAGTAAAGATTGGACGAGTGCGCAAAAACAGCTCATTTCTGCATTCTTTATCCAAGATATCCATATTTGCCTGAAAATAATCCTTTGCATCAAATACCTTGAAGTTATATTCACTGAACACATAAGCGCCGATATGGCTTTCGGTCAAAGCTCTTGCCAAAAGCTCACGCTCAAAGTGTATGTAGTTATGTGTCACACAGTCTGCAATCAGGTGAATGAGATACTGCCGACTCATGACATAAACACCCAGCGCAGAATATTTGCACTTGCCATCATTGTTGTTGCCCACACGGATATCCACGATTTCCCGCTTGCGATTCAGTTCACAGTAGGTACTGAAGGGATTTTCTGCCGCATGCTTGGTCACAACCATGGTAATGTCATTCCCGCTCTCCTCGTGTGCCTTTACCACCTCGTCCATAGGGATATTGGCAATCAAATCGCCGTCCGCAAGAACTACATAATCCGCACGATTCTTTTGCAGAAAATCAATGGCGCCTGCAAGGGCATCAATTTTACCGCGGTATTCACCAGTTACCAGCGGAGATGCCTTTTTGGAATAAGAGTACGGCGGCAGCAGCGTAATGCCTGCATTCTTCCGAGACAAGTCCCAATCCTTTCCCGTTCCGATATGGTCGATTAAGGACTGATATTTGTCCTTCATCAAAAGACCAATCCTGTAAATGCCGGAGTTTACCATATTGGAGAGCATAAAATCAACAATGCGATATCTGCCGCCAAACGGAACCGCAGCGACGGTGCGGTGCTCTGTCAGCTCGCGCAAATCATTATCGGTATCAAAAGCGATGATAAGACCTAGTATATTTTTCATGTTGCGTCACGTCTCCTTTATGATTCCTGATCCGGCAGGTCTTCACCTGCCATTTCCTTTGCGCCCAGCTTGGCATTTTTTCCGATGCGGACACCTGCGGCGACAACAGCGACGCCCCAATCCTCTGCGGTATCCTCGCTTGGCGGTGCGCCAACCGAAGCACCTGCACAAATCTGTGCTCCTTCTGCGACAATGGCATATCGTACCGTTGCGCCGCTTTCTACCACAGCGCCCGGCATCAAAATGGAATATTCTACCGTTGCTCCCTTCTCAATGGTAACATCCGAGAACAGTACCGACTCTGAAACATCTCCATAGATTTCACAGCCCTCTGAAACCAGAGAGTGGGTCACCTTTGCCTGCTTGCTGGTAAAATGCGGGGGTGCGCCGTTGTTGCGCCCATAAATTTTCCAAGTGTCATCGGTCAGGTTCAGTCCGGACTTCGGAGACAACAAATCCATATTGGCTTCCCACAGGGATTCGATTGTGCCGACGTCCTTCCAATAACCATCAAAGCGGTAAGAAACCAGCTTTTCGCCCGAAGCCAGCATAGCTGGGATAATATCCTTACCAAAGTCATTGGAGGAGTGCTCATTGGCTTCATCCGCTATCAGATACGCACGCAGCTTCTTCCAGCTGAAAATATAGATGCCCATCGAAGCCAAGGTACTCTTCGGTTCCTTTGGTTTTTCCTCGAACTCATAAACCGTGCCGTCCTCATGACAGTTCATGATGCCAAAGCGCGAAGCCTCAGCAAGCGGCACGTCCATCACGGCAATGGTTGCATCAGCCTCCATGCGCTTATGATGCTGCAGCATCTTGTTGTAATTCATTTTATAAATATGGTCACCAGACAAAATGACCACATATTCCGGATCATACTCATCTACGAACTCAATGTTCTGGTAGATTGCATTTGCAGTCCCCTTATACCACTCCGAACCTTTTCCGCGCTGATAGGGCGGCAAGGTATATACACCGCCGCGCATACGGTCAAGGTCCCATGTCTGACCAGAACCAATATAGGCATTCAACACATGCGGCTCATACTGGGTCAGCACGCCCACGGTATCTATGCCGGAGTTTACGCAGTTTGACAGTGGAAAATCAATGATGCGATATTTTCCACCAAATGGAACTGCTGGTTTTGCCACTTTCGTGGTGAGCACATATAATCTGCTGCCTTGTCCGCCAGCCAGCAGCATCGCAACACATTCTTTTTTCCGATACATGATCTTTCTCCATTTCTTCGTTGAAATTTATAACCTACAGCTAAGCGCACCATGCGCAGCAGTTAGTTTTCAGCTTTTCTCGGGCGTCGGGAAGCTGCCTTGGCTCTTTCACCGTGACGTTCTGAGGTGCCCGCCTTCTTTGCCGGTACAGCTTTCGCCTTACGCGCTGCGCGCGGTTTGCCCTTGAGATATATCACGGAAAGCGGCGCCACCTCCAAATCAATCAAATCTGTATGCCCATGCAGCGTGGGTGCCACGAGATTTCCTTCTGCATCGACCACCTTTTCCATCACAGCGCTAACCATCTTCGAGCGTTTCTTCCCGTTTTTGATGCCGGAGCCGCCATACGGTACTGCATCAGAGGTAAAGATTTCCTCATAGGTACCCGCATACGGAACACCGATGCGATAACTCTCATGATAGACCGGTGCAAAATTGACCACGCAAATGAGGTCTGTGCCGTCTGAGGCAATGCGGCGAAACGCAATGATATTATTGCGGTTATCATCGTGTGAAATCCACTCAAAGCCCTGCCAATCCATATCATTTTCCCAGAACTGCTTGTTGGCAAGATAGGCAGCATTGAGCGCCTTGACGTAGGTTTGCATTTGCCTGTGTGCATCGTAATCCAAAAGCAGCCAGTCCAGCCCCCGCGCTTCGCTCCATTCGGAGAACTGTGCAAATTCTCCGCCCATAAACAGCATCTTTTTGCCAGGGTGTGCTATCATATAGCCATAGAGCGCACGCAGAGATGCGAATTTGTTTTCATAAGGCTCGGGCATTTTATCAATGAGAGATTTTTTGCCATGCACGACCTCATCGTGAGACAGGGGTAAAATATAATTTTCGGAAAAAGCATACATAAAGGAGAATGTGATTTTATCATGCATATCCTTTCGGAAAAACGGGTCAGCGGAAACATAGCACAGCATATCATTCATCCAACCCATATTCCATTTGAAGTTAAAGCCCAGCCCACCGACACTTGCGGGCTTTGTGACCATCGGCCATGCAGTAGATTCCTCTGCAATCATCATCACATCTGGGTGGTCGGTCAGCACATACGAATTGAGCAATCTCAGGAAGTCAACCGCCTCCAGATTTTCACGTCCGCCATGAATGTTGGGACGCCACCCATCATGACGATTATAGTCCAGATACAGCATGGACGCGACGGCATCGACACGCAGTCCATCAATATGGAACTGCTCTACCCAGAACATCGCGGAGGAAAACAGCAGATTGCGTACTGAAACCTTGCCATAATCAAAAACGCGGGTTCCCCATTCCTTATGCTCCATTTTCAGCGGGTCTGCATATTCATAGAGGTAGGAGCCGTCAAACTCCACCAGTCCATGCCCGTCCTTTGGAAAATGTGCAGGAACCCAGTCCATGATGACACCAATCCCCGCCTGATGACAGGTATCCACAAAATACATGAGGTCGTGCGGCGTTCCATAGCGTGAGGTTGCAGCAAAATAACCGCTGACCTGATAGCCCCACGAGCCGTCAAACGGGTGCTCCGTGAGCGGCATACACTCGATATGCGTGTATCCCATCTCCTTGACATAGGGAACAAGCTCATCTGCAAGCTGCCGATAGGAATAAAAGTTTCCATCTTCATGCCGTTTCCACGAGCCCATATGTACCTCATAAATATTGATGGGCGATGTATAGGGCAGGTGTTCCGCTCTCCATTTGAGCCAGCTTTCATCGTGCCATACATAGCCGGACAAATCATATGTTTTCGAGGCATTTGCCGGACGTGTTTCGGAGTGGAAGCCATAGGGGTCTGCCTTATCAAAGAATTGTCCATCTTTGGTATGAATCGAATATTTGTAGGAATCGTACTGACAAACACCGGGAATAAAGCATTCCCAAATTCCCAGCTCATCGCGCTGCATCATATGCGTATCCCGACTCCAGTCATTAAATTCGCCCATCACAGAAACCTCTGCTGCTTCTGGTGCAAACACAGAAAAGTGATACCCCTGCTGTCCATCGCAGGCTTCTGGATGTGCTCCCATAAATTCATAGGCACGACAATCCCGACCTGACCGAAACAAATCCAGATGAGCTTCTTTTGTTGTCATCTTTGTTTGAAAAGTCATGCGTTCATCTCCCTCTAAAATACGCAATTTTTGCGCGTTTTCCTTTGTATTCTGATTTTTTTGCACATTTCGTGATTTGATTTGTAGCATTTACACAGTTTATGTCGTCTAAAAATCTGTTTTACTAGATATAGTATACAACTTTCGTGAAAAAAAGTCCAGTGATATTTCGCTTTTTATGCGCACACTGGACATTTTTTATCTACTTTTTAACTATTATTTACTTCCCACACTGCAAAAGCATGCGGCGAATCATATCGAGCGCGGTCGAAGCAGCATGATTACGCACCCGATCGCGTCCCAAACTCACCCGAATTTCACGTGTTTGCTGCTTTTCTCGGCTCCATACACTGATATAGACCAATCCCACCGGCTTTTGTACACTTCCACCGTCCGGCCCTGCAATTCCGGTGATGCCAACCCCGATATCGGTGTCCATGCATCGAGCAACGCCTGCCGCCATCTGCTCGGCAACCTCCGGCGAAACTGCTCCCAGCGTATCCAGCGTCTGTTCAGAAACGCCCAAAAGATGTATTTTGACCTCATTGGCATAGGAGCAAACACCACCCTTATAGTAGGCAGATGCCCCGGGCAAATCGGTGATTCGCTTGGAGAGCAGTCCCCCTGTGCAGCTTTCTGCCACCGATAAGGTCATACCTTTTTCCAGTAAGAGCTGACCGACTACCTGCTCCAAAGAATCTGCATCTACCCCATATACATACTCCCCAAGGGTATCCACAATCTGGCTTACCACAGGTGCCAGCATCTGCTCTGCCTGCTCTGGAGTATCTGCTTTTGCCGTCACACGCGCAAAACATTCACTTGTCTTTGCATAGGGTGCAATGGTGGGATTCGTCATCTCTGCCATCATGTCATGCAAAATCTCTTCCATGGCCGATTCCCCCAGCCCAAACACACGGATATTGTGTGATACAATACAGCCGCCTGCCAGTGGATACAAATAAGGCATGGCACGATATCGAAACATCGGCTCGCACTCACGGGGCGGACCCGGCAGCATAATCACATGGGTGCCGTCTGCCTCAAATGCACAGCCCGGCGCCGTTCCCCAATCATTATGCAGCGGAACACAGCCCTCTGGCAGCCATGCCTGCTTTTCGTTGTTCTGTGTCATTTCTTTTCCAATTTCTGCAAAGAAACGACGAATGTGTGCAAGGGATTCCTCATGCAGCACCAGTTTTTTCCCAAATACCTGCGCAAGCGTCTCTTTGGTCAAGTCATCGAGCGTCGGTCCCAGCCCACCTGTTGTAATAATAATATCTGCACGAGACTTTGCCTGCTCAATGACCTGTTTCAGGCGTTCCGGATTGTCCCCAACAACGGTCTGATAATATACGTCAATTCCCAGCTCTGATAAGCCCTGAGAAATCACCTGTGCATCGGTATTGACAATATCTCCCAGTAAAATCTCGGTTCCTACTGCGATAAGTTCTGCTTTCATCTGCAACCTTCCTTTCCCTTTCACGCCGTCCAAACCGCAGGATAATCCCCTGCTGTTCTCTGGTTCTGTCAGGATATCTTATGCTTTTATCAAATGAATCCGCATCGGTCAAGCAAAGACCCGCTCGGTCTCAGCAACCGCCTGCGCCACTAGCCCTTGGACATCGAGTGCTGCTTCTGCCTCCAAAATCTTGTACAGCTTCGGCTTTGTATTTGGATGCTTGGGTGTAAAGACGGTACAGCAGTCCTCATAGGGCAAAATCGAAGTTTCAAAGGTGTCAATTTTGCGCGCAATCTGTACAATTTCCTCCTTATCCATGCCAATCACCGGACGGAATACTGGCAAGACTTCACAAACTGCATTGGTCACCGCCATTGCCGGCATGGTCTGGCTGGCAACCTGTCCAAGGCTTTCTCCAGTAATCAGACCGCCGCACTCATACTCGACTGCAAGCTGCTCTGCAATACGCATCATAAAACGGCGCATAATCAAAGTGAACAATTCCTCATGACACTTATCTCGAATCTCCTCCTGAATTCTGGTGAATGGTACCACCAGAATCGGCATCTTGCCGCAATAGGCAGTCAGCTTATGCCCCAGTTCAAATACCTTTTCCTTGGCACGGTCTGAGGTATAAGGGTAGCTAAAGAAATGAATTCCAACCAGCTCCAGCCCACGCTTACACATCATATAACCTGCAACCGGAGAGTCGATGCCGCCTGAGAGCAAAAGTGCTGCTCTGCCATTGGTTCCAACTGGCATGCCGCCTGCCCCCTGCACCGGACCGGCATGTACAAAGGCATACTGCTCACGGATTTCAAAATGAATGGTCAGCTCCGGCTCGTGCATATCCGGCTTGAGCTGATATTTTTGCGCCAGCTCTCCACCAATATGCTGAGAGACCTGAATCGAGGTCATAGGGAAACGCTTATCCCCACGTTTGGTTTCCACCTTAAAGGAATGTGCTTGTGCAATACGGTCTGCCAGATAGGTTTCTGCCATCTGCTGCATGGACTCCAGCGTTTTTTCGCACACCGCCGCACGGCAAATGAGTGCGATGCCAAAAACCTTCTGTACGGCTTCCATGACCGCGTCACCGTCTACCGTCTCCGGAATCTCTACATAGATGACAGACTGCCGCATGTGAATGGCACAATCCCCCAGCGGCTTTAATCTGCGCTTGAGATTGCCCAGCAAGCGGTCCTCAAATTTTTTGCGGTTGAGCCCCTTGAGCACAATTTCTCCGCACTTCAGTAATAAAACTTCTTTCATGATTGCCGTTCCTTTCTTATCTTCGCTTCAGCATGTTCGCACCTGCCTGCAATCCTGCAAGCAGCGCATCAATATCTGTATTGGTATTATATGGCGCAAAGGATATCCGCAGCGCGCTGTCGATTCGTGCTTTATCCAGCCCCATGGCACGCAGCACATGGCTTTCTTTGCCCTTTGCACATGCCGAGCCTGCGGATACAAAAACATCTCTGGATTCCAGCACCCGCAGCATGACCTCACTCTTGCAGCCCGGCAAAGACAGGTTCGCAATCTGCGGAATATCCGGTGTTCCGTTCCAGACAGCCCACGGCAGATGAAGCTCCACCTGCTGCCGGAGATAGGCTTGGAGCGCCGCAGTATGCGCAATATCTGCTTCCATCTGCGCGGCACGTACGCGACAAGCAGCCGCAAAAGCCGCAATTTGCGGCACGGGTTCGGTTCCTGCACGAAATCCGCTTTCCTGTCCACCACCCACAAGATATGGAGCAAGACGAACCTCGCGCTTCATATACAAAGCGCCGATTCCCTTGGGTGCACCGATTTTATGCCCGCTCACACTCATTAAATCGCAGTTCCATTTTTTGGGTGTCAGAGGCACGCGAAACAGACCCTGTACCGCATCGACATGAAACAATGCCTGCGGACAGTTCTGTTTGAGTATCTTTCCAACCTCTGCAACAGGTAATACCGTACCCACCTCATTGTTGACCAGCATCAGCGTCACCAAAATGGTGTCCTTCCGAATCGCCTCTGCCACGTCCTGTGCGCAAATATGCCCCTGTGCATCGGGCTGTATGTAGGTGACAGTATATCCCTCTCCTTCCAGCCGGTGACACGCCTGCAAGGTGGCAGCATGCTCGATTGCCGAGGTTACAATATGCTTTCCCAGATGACGATTTTTGTGTGCTGCGCCAAAAATCGCGGTGTTAATGCCCTCTGTCCCGCCCGAGACAAAATAAACCTCTGCGGCGGTACAGCCCATCGCAGCTGCTGCTGCTTCACGGCTTTCCTTGAGGCAGCGTGCCGCATCAATGCCCATACGGTGCAGCGAAGACGGGTTGCCAAACATTTCACGCATTGCATATAGAGCTGCCTCCTGCGCCTCTGGAAGTACCCTTGTTGTAGCGGAGTTGTCCAAATAATGTATCATGATTTTAGGAAACCTCCCGAATACTCTGTTTCTTTGATTCGTTTCTATTATACCAGTATAATTTCCATGTGCCAACTAATTTCCATCTTGCCTGCAATGGGTCTGCATTTTGTCAGGAATCACAGATTTTGATTTTCTTTTTTTGGAAAAAAGGTTCGAAATCCCCAAATGAGCGTTCTGTGTTCTTTTTTTTATCATTTCCTATTGTACTCCATGATTGGCTGCTGTATAATAAATCCGTACATTTTGAAGCATAATCTTATAGATTCTACGATTTTTCATTCACGAAAGGGGCTTATATCATGCCTGGCAAGGTTATTTTAGGCGCTCAATGGGGCGACGAAGGCAAGGGTAAATTCATTGATATTTTTGCAGCACATGCAGATTTGGTGGTACGCAGCCAAGGCGGCAACAACGCAGGTCATACCGTTGTTGTAAACGGAGAGAAATACAAGCTTCAGCTCATTCCCTCTGGTATTTTATATCCAGACTGCATCAATGTCATCGGTCCCGGCGTGGTGGTTGACCCAAGAAGCGTCCTCAAGGAAATAGATGGTCTGGCGCAAAAGGGAATTTGCTGCGACAAGCTGTTCATTGATGCACGCTGTCACTGTATCCTTCCATGGCATCTCGCTTTAGATACCCTGTCCGAACAGGCACGCGGCAATGATGATATTGGAACCACAAAAAAAGGTATTGGTCCGACCTATATGGATAAATCGGAGCGCATTGGAATCCGTATGCACGATTTCATTGACCCCAACCATTTTGAAAATGTCATGCGCGCTGCCTGTGCACGAAAAAATCAAATCATTACCAATATATATGGTGGAGAACCCATTGATATAGACCGTGTACTGGAAGAATACCGCGACTATGCCGAGCGTTTGCGCACCTATGTCACAGACACCTCCATTCTCACCTATAACGCAGTCAAGTCCAAAAAGTTTGTGCTGTTTGAGGGCGCACAAGGTACTCTGCTCGACCTCGATATGGGTACCTATCCCTATGTAACCTCGTCCCACCCGGTTGCCGGCGGCTGCTGCATCGGCTCCGGTGTAGGACCTTCTGCCGTCACAGATGTCATGGGGATTTTCAAAAGCTACACGACCCGTGTGGGCAAGGGACCTTTCCCGACCGAGCTTTTTGATGAAACCGGCGACTATATTCGAAATGCCGGAGGCGAATTTGGCACCGTAACCGGACGTCCACGCCGCACCGGCTGGTTTGATGCCGTGATTGCACGCTATGCCGTGCGGGTCAACGGATTGACCGAAATGGTCATCAATAAAATCGACCCGCTGCGCGGACTGCCCAAACTGAAGGTCTGCGTTGCCTATGAAATCAACGGCAAGCGCATCGAAGAATTTCCTGCGAATTTTGCAGATTTGGAGCACTGCACTCCTATTTATGAGGAGTTCGATGGTTTTGATGCAGATATTACAGGCTGCCGCACCTTTGCGGAGCTGCCACAGTCCATTCAAAGCTATATCAAGGCACTGGAAAAGATTTGCGGCTGTCCGGTCTCCATGCTCGGCGTAGGACCGGCACGCGACCAAGTCATTTCCCTTTGAGCTGAAATCAAGTTTGTTTCCATTCAACAGAAGGCATATCATCTATGCAATTATCCGAAAAGAAAAAGGAACGACTGATTTTATGGATTTCATTTCTGGCAGGTCTGCTCTTTGCGGTCACCGAATTCGGCTTTGCCATTTACAGCCATTCCCAATCCGCTCTAACCGATGCCGTATATGATTCCTCAGAGCTTGTTTTTATCGGACTCACTCTATTTCTCATTCCGCTGTTCCACAAGCCCATTTCGGAAAAATATCCGTACAGCTTTTATCAGGTCGAAACGATTTTTCTCCTCATCAAAGGTGTCATGATGCTTTCCGTAACATTTGGCATTTCTGCCGAGGTGATAGAGTCCGCACTTGCTGGTGGAAATCCAGTCAACAGCAGTCAGGTTTCTCTGTTTCAGCTGGTGCTTGGCATTGCGAGTGTCGTGATTTTTATACTCATCAAAAAACTGAACCATAATTTATCTTCTCCAACCGTAGATATGGAAATTTTAGGCTGGAAGCTGGATATTGGTTATAGCTTAGGACTGTCCATTGCCTTTTTTGCCTCCACCTTTTTGGAGCAAACACCGCTTGCATGGATTGCTCCGTATTTTGACCAAATCATGGCAGTCGCTGTGATGGTTTTGATTTTACCAGAAACGATACAGGCTCTATGGGGAGCGGTAAAAGAAATCTTTCTCTTCTCTCCCGATGCTGAAACCGTTCAGACCATCAAAGCAATCTGTACAGAGATTTTGGAGAAACAGCGGTACGCGCCTGTCTTTTTCGATATCACAAAAACCGGACGCCATCTCTGGGTATCTGTGTATTTTGAAATTTCAGAAGATGCCCTCTCCATTTCCCAACTGGAGCAGACCACACAGCTTGTCAACGAACGGGTGAACGCTCAGTTTTCTGATGCCACCTGTGAACTCATTGTCGTATCCGAAAAGCTGAACCACGTCTATCACACCACCTGTGAAAACGAATCACACAGATCCCTTCCGCCTTCGGCTTAACGGCTTCACAAAGTATTCCGAATCAAAAATGCCCGAAATCGCACATCACTGAGCGATTTCGGGCATTTCTCGTCCATTCACCAGCTTTTGTTTTATCGGTTCATGCGTTCCAATACACGAGTCACGGAATTGCACTTTCCAGTGGAAGGGTCAATCTCAAAAATTGCACCCATGAGGGCAGTTTCTCCCTGAGCCGGTCGAAAATACTCGGTCAGGTCTCCGCGGAACATGGCAATGGACTGTTCCGGTTCGATTCCCAAAACCGACCACAGAGGACCTGTCATGCCCAAATCGGTAATATATCCTGTTCCCTTGGGATTGACCCGCGCATCTGCTGTCTGTACATGGGTATGAGTTCCATATACCGCACTGCACCTGCCATCTAAATAAAATCCCATTGCAATCTTTTCACTCGTTGCACTGCCGTGAAATTCACAAACTGCAATATCATACTTTCCCTCCTGCTCCCGCAAAATGCGATCTGCAAGCAAAAATGGATTATCCGGACCAAACTGCATTTCACAGCGACCAATCAAATTGATTACAAGCAAACGATACCCCAAGCAGTCATAAATTCCATATCCACGCCCCGGCTGCTGCGGTGCCTGATTTGCCGGGCGCAGAATATACGCACAGTCGTCCAAATACGGTACAATTTGTCTTTTATGAAACACGTGATTGCCAAGTGTAATAACATCTGCGCCAGATGCAAAAATATCCTCCGCCTGCTTGGGTGTAATCCCCACCCCCGAAGCATTCTCTCCATTTGCAATCACAAAATCAATTCCATACTGTTTGCGAATGTTACGAAGCAAACCATTTACAGTATCCAGTCCCGGCTGGGAGACAATATCTCCCACCGCTAAAATCTTCATTCCAGTACTCCCTTCAGAAAAGCGTGCCGATTAAAAATGGACGGAACCTAAAATGGCTCCGTCCATACGTTCCCGATTCTGCTTAGTCAAACAGCGGAGAAACCGATACTTCTTCATAGATGCGTGCAATTGCCTCTGTGAACACCGGGGCAACCGGAAGCACATGAATCTTATCGATCATCTTTTCCTGCGGCAACGCAATGGTGTCGAGCAGTGTCAGCGTCTGAATCGGGCTGTTTTGAATACGCTCGATTGCTGGACCGGAAAGCACACCATGGGTTGCACAGGCATGGATTTCTGTTGCGCCGCCCTTTTCGACCAGCGCTTCGGCAGCATGCACCAGAGTGCCCGCTGTATCAATCAGGTCGTCCACCAGCATGACCTTTTTCCCTCGTACATCACCAATGATATTCATCACCTCAGACACATTTGCCTTGGGACGGCGCTTATCAATAATGGCAAGCGGCAAGTCCAGCTTTTCCGCAAATTTACGTGCACGGTTTACAGAGCCCAAGTCCGGCGAAACAATGACAAGGTCATCTCGATTGATGCCAAAATTTCCTGCAATATGCGGAATCATAACCGATGCACCCATCATGTTATCGACTGGAATATTGAAAAAGCCCTGAATCTGCGTTGCATGCAAATCCATCGTCAGCACGCGGTCTGCACCAGCTGTTGTCAAAAGGTCTGCAACGAGCTTTGCAGAAATCGGATCACGTGCCTTATTCTTGCGATCCTGACGCGCATAGCCGAAATATGGCATAACCGCTGTCACACGACCGGCAGATGCACGGCGGCAGGCATCAATCATAATGAGCAGCTCCATGAGATTGTTGTTCACCGGCTCGCAGGTAGACTGAATCAAAAATACATCTGAGCCACGCACAGTTTCTCCAAAGGAAACCGAAATCTCGCCATCAGAAAAGGTGCTTACAGCAGCCTTTCCCAGCGGAAGCCCCAGCGCAGAAGCAATCTGCATCGCAAGTGCCGGATGTGAGTTGCCGCAGAAAATCTTGATGTTCTTACCATGAGAAATCATTTGTGTTGTACCCCCTGTATATGCAGTTCCATTTTATTTTTATTTTTTCTTTTCTTCTTCCATTCGTGCACGGCGCTTGTCATTCCAGCCCTCCAGTGTGCTCTGGCGGGAACGTCCAACGGTCAGCGCACCGTCCGGCACGTCCTTGGTCACCGTGGTACCTGCTGCGGTAAATACGCGGTCACCCAGCTTGACCGGTGCAATCAAATTGGTATTACAGCCGAGGAAGCAGTCATCTCCAATATCCGTATGGAATTTATTGTATCCGTCATAATTGACAACAACGGTACCGCAGCCAAAGTTCACGCGCTCACCCACGGTTGCATCTCCCACATAGGTCAAATGTGCAACCTTGGTTCCATTTCCGATTTCTGCTTTTTTCAGCTCTACAAAGTCACCGACACGTGTATGATTTCCCACCTTGCAGCCCGGACGTACATAAGCAAATGGTCCTACGGTTGCATCAGACCCAATCGTACTCTCATAAATTTGGGAAGAATTGACCGAAGTCCGATCGCCGATTTGCGCCTGCTCCAGCAGAGCATTGGGTCCAATTACAGCACCGCTGCCAATGGTACAGCCCGCTCGAATGATGGTTCCCGGCAGGATAACCGTGCCTGCGCCAATCTTGGCGTCCGGCGCAATATACACGCTGTCGGGTGCAAAAATCTGTACCCCTGCCGCGATATGCTTCATATTGATTGCGGCACACAGATGCTTTTGTGCCTCAAAGGCGGATACTCCATCTGTTACG
The DNA here is from genome assembly GCA_018366195.1 of Butyricicoccus pullicaecorum. Taxonomy (GTDB): domain Bacteria; phylum Bacillota; class Clostridia; order Oscillospirales; family Butyricicoccaceae; genus Butyricicoccus; species Butyricicoccus pullicaecorum_C. The sequence continues at coordinate 81,088 of JAGZIN010000007.1, forward strand.
ACGGTAACAGGCGGAATCTGTACGGCTTCGGCGGTGCATCCCTTCTGCAAAGCGGCATTGACCGCTGCAATCAGGTCACCCTCTGCAAGCATTTCCGCTGCTTTCTTCTGTGCGCAAACAACCGGCAGTGTATCCGATGCAAGGCGTACAATGCTGTCATCTGCCCCACGTGAAGGCATCGTCTGCGCAAAAACCGTGAAATCCGCACCCATCGCCTGATGGTTTTGAATGAGGCGCGTATACGCTGCCGCAGTCAGCTCCGGACAGGGAGCGCCCAGCAGCAAGACAGTATCTTCAGCGGTCTCCATCGTCCCAACACAAACACCTGCTTGTGTCAGTGCATCTTCTACCCATGCGCCCGCATGCTGAAATAACACCGGAATCTCATAAGTCTCACGCGCACCGCGCAAGATTGTTGTAATTTGGCTCATGAAATTAGTCCTTTCAATTTCCATGTTTGGGGAAAAAATCCCCCATACGATCCATATACAATTATACTATATCACAAGCAGGATTTCACTGTCAAATTAAGAAAATTTGCAGGTTATTTTATAAACGCTTTGTGTTCTTTACCGATTCTTGTGCTCCTCTGCCTCAGCTTGCAAAAGCCTGTCCGATTGTTCCATTTTCTTTCACAGGCTTCCTGCGCTTGCACGAACTGTCCAGACAGGCTATAATAGAAAGACACCACTCACACAGCATTGGCTGTTTATTTTTTTCTGGAGGTTTCCATGAGCCTAGTCTCTCTTTTAATGCCGGAAGGCGAACTTCGTGTCATTCGCTGTGATACGGCAGATAAACTCATTCAGTGCGGAAACGGAGATGCTGCACTGCTCTATTTATATATTATACGTAAGGGGACACAGTTCAATGAGCAGCACGCCATGCGCGACCTGAACTTTTCCAAGGAGCGTTTTGAACGCGCCACCTTTACGCTTACCAACTTATCCATCACACAGTCTCCCACCGCTGCCGAGATGACGCCTGCCCCTGCCCCGCGCTACACCGCCGCAGAGCTGCGAGATGCACGCGGCGGCGACCATAAATTTCAAGCCATTTGCGATACTGCCGAAGGCATCTTGAATCGGCCGCTGACCGATTCCCTGCTGCGCACACTCTACACTGTATATGACCACATTGCACTTCCTGCCGAGGTCATCATTGAGCTGCTCAGCTATCTCAAGCGCGACCGAGGGACGGTGCGCGGTCGCGACATCGAGCGCGAAGCCTGTGTATGGTCTGATAAGGGGCTTCTGACAGCCGCTGATGCCCAGCGCTATCTTGCCACAATTGACGCCGAGCAGCCTCTGCGCAATGCGTTCTATCAGATATTTGGCATTGTCGGCAGAAAACCAACTGCTGCGGAATCGACCATCATTGCACTCTGTATGGAAAAGGGCTTCCCTCCGGATACCGTCGAGCTTGCACTGGCACGGATGAAACGGCAAATTGGCTCTTTTTCCGCCAGCTATCTGCGCAAGATGCTGACCGCTTGGGATCAGAGCGGCGTACACACCGTTTCCGAAGTCACTGCACTGGAACCTGAAATTTCAGAAGAAAAACGCGCCCGCGCCGTCACACGCCCTCCTTTCGGAGCTGTCACTGCGTCTGCTTCGGCGCAGAACACAGAAAGTGCGCCGCTCGCAGACTGGGAAAAGGAATGGATTGAGGAGGTCAAACGCCGCCGCACACAACAATCGGAGGATTAAGCTATGCATTTTAACCGTGAAATTTTATCTGCTGTACTGCGTGATATTGATATTGAAAACAACACACGCGCTGCATTATTTGCGGCACGCCGTCAAGAAATCTATGCAAAAATTCCCCGCATCTGTGAAATTGACCGAATCCTTTCCAATACGGCAGCTGCGGTTTTACGTGCTGCCCTGCAAAACGGCACCGATCCTACGGAAGCTGTCCATGCGCTTCAGCAAAACAATCTGCGCCTTCAGGCAGAACGACGGGAATTGCTAACCCAATTCGGCTATCCGGCAAGCTATTTAGAGGAAACACCAATTTGCGCACGATGCAGTGACACCGGTTATATTGGAACTGAGCCCTGTGAATGTCTCAAAAAGCGATATACCAGCCGGTTAACCTCTGAACTTTCTACCATTCTTCCCATTCGGGAGCAGAATTTTGAGCATTTTCAAATCGAGTATTATCCCGTTGAACCCGATGCCAGACTTGGAATCTCTCCACGTGAAAATATGGAATTCAACCGCAAGACCTGTCATGAATATGCTGTGAATTTTTCTCTGAGCTCTCCCAACCTTCTGCTGTATGGCTCGACCGGACTGGGAAAAACCTTTCTGTCCTCCTGCATTGCCAAAGTCGTTTCCGAACACGGCTTTTCCGTTGCTTATGACACCTCAATCCGCATTTTTAGCAGCTATGAAAGCGTAAAATTCAACAGTGCCGATGCTTCTGAGGCAGCACGCCGTATCCGCAAATATGAAAAGTGTGATTTGCTGATTATTGATGACCTTGGCACCGAAATGCTGACTGCCTTTACGATATCCACACTGTATGGGCTTCTGGAGGAACGTCTGATGCGTCACCGCCCCATGATTATCAACACCAATCTTCTTCCGGATACCTTCGAAAAGTACTACTCCCCCGCAATTGCTTCCCGTCTGAATGGTGAATTTATCCCGCTTCGCTTCACCGGCAAGGATATCCGCGGCATAAAACGCCAGAGAACCTCTGCTTTTTTGTAAAAAACTATTCATATTTCCAAAAAAGGGATACAAAAGGTTCACAGGTCGTTCAAACTCTGTTCACACACGCCATGTGGGATTGGGGTATACTAAGTACATCAGAAAGGAAGACCGCAACTTCCTTCTGATGAAGAAATGCCATCATTCTTTCAAATGTTTCTTTATCCCCTACTTTTTAACCCCCCTTTATTTTGTGAGACAAGAAAAAAGCCCGCTTTTCGCGGGTTTTTTTCATTTCATCTCCGAATCGGTCAAACTTGCGCATGGTATCTGGAAAATCCTTTGTCTTTTATGATATAATATTGTAATAGATTGCATGATATCTATCACAATACCAAAGGAGACACTTTCTCATGCTCAGGTTTTTACATATGGCAGATTTGCACCTTGGTGCGGATTTTAACATGCTCCCCGTCGATAAAGCAGAAAAGGCACAAGCCCATCAGTTTGCTGCGCTCGAACATATTGTCCGGGTGGCCGCGCGGGAACAGGTGGATTGTATCTTGATTGCAGGCGACTTATTCGACTCCCCAACACCCGCCCCCGCATTGTTTTCACGCGCCATGTCCTTGCTCGCACAAGCCCCCTGCCCCGTCTTTATTTCCCCCGGAAGTCATGACTTTCTAACCGCCCAAAGCCCCTATCAAACCAATGTGCTTCCGCAGAATGTTTATGTGTTCACCGGCTCTTCGCTGGAATCTGTCCATTTAGATGACAATACAACGATTTGGGGCGCAGGCTTCCATGCACCCAACGCAAAAATCCCTTTGTCCCACGCCAGCTTTTCACACCCCATCAACCTGTGTGTCCTGCACAGCGATTTGCAATCTGAAGATGGGTGCAATTTTTACTCCTCAGATACACTTGCAAAGAGCGGCTTTTCTTATTTGGCAGCTGGATATAATCATACAGCAAGCGGTTTGCGTCGAGCGGGCGGTACGGTATTCTGCTGTTCGGGCGGCATGGCAGCGCTCTCCAGCGAAGAAACGGGTCCAAAAGGCTTTTTGCTGATTCAAATTGGAGACACCATCAAGGCGCAGTTTATCGAATCCAAAGCCGTACAGTTTGCACGCATTGAAATTGATTTGACTCCCATTCCTTCCGATGTCGGCTTGCAAAAGGTTCTCATTGAGCGGATTCCCAAAAAACATGACAGTATGTGCGCAACCCTTGCGCTTACAGGAGAGCGTATCTATGACCCCAATCTGCCCGCCTTGCGTCGGGTATTGGAACAGGTATTTTTCAGCTGTACCGTCTCCGATGAAACCATTCCCAAAAAACCATTGTGGCGGTATCTCCAGCAAGATGATGTTCGTGGGGCAGTCAGCCGCCGCTATCGAGACCTCATTGAAGCCGCTTCCTCCTCCAAGGAAAAAGAAGCACTTACCCTTGCCTTGCGCTATGCGCTTGCCGCATTCGATGAAGACTCCAGACCTACACTGATATAAGGGAATTTCTATTCTATATGGTATATTCGTAACATTTAGATTTGATTGCGCCCCGCACTGTAAGACCAAAATAACACCACAGCTTTTTCAAGTGATTGAGCAGCACCCATTACAATTCGGTGCTGCTTATTTTTTTATGTCCGCCCAACAGTCCAAAACAACCTCTTGACTGTACAGTAACTGTACGTTATATAATACTCCCAGACAACAGCTCCCACAAGAAAGGAAGATTTTTATGGAAATTACAGTTGCAACAGAAAATCAATGGACACCAATCAAGGAAATTTATCTGGAAGCCTTTCCCAAACGTGAAAGAAAGCCGTATTTTGCTCTGCGCCATTCGGTCAAAAAGAAAAAAGCATTGGTGATGACGGCTGCGGAAGGAAATCAGCTCCTTGGATTTACCGTTCTGATTCCATATCGTGATATGGTCATGGTGGATTATCTCGCAGTATCTTCTAAAATACGCAGCAAAGGCACGGGAAGTCATCTCCTCGAACATATCTGCAAACACTTTGCAGGGAAAAAAATCGTTCTTCTCATTGAACGCCCTGATGATGCCGCTGAAAATCAATCCCAACGACTCGCCCGCCGAAGATTTTACTTAAAAAATGGTTTTACCTCCTCCAACCTCTTCAGCACCGGAGTCAGCGGAGAGATGGAAATTATGAATCGTGGCGGTATGATTTCCGCCGATGACTATATGGCATTACAGCAGTATGCTCTTGGAAGCCTGTTTTTCAAATTGTCCAAAATCAGAATCATCGACAAATCCTGTAAATAAGGCAAGTCCTTGTGAGTTTTGTCAACGAAAAGAGAGGATTGTTGATTGCTATGAAAACAATATGTTCCCATGTAAAGCTTCGCACAAAGCAGCTGGTTGGGCTGTTCGCATTGGTATTGCTGTCCGCCATCGGACAGATGCTCTTACCCTTCTTTTTATCACAAATGATTGACCACGGTGTTGCAGAGCAAGCAAGCAGCGTCATCTGGGTCTATGCAGCAATCATGGCGGCTGTCACAGTTTTTTCCTGCATCATCAGTTTTTTGTCCGTAAAAATCGCATCATATATTTCTACGGACTTTGCAGCACAGCTGAGAAATCATGTTTTTGCCAAGGTGCAAAGCTTTTCCGCCGCAGAAATGGATTGCTTTGGAACAGCGAGCCTCATCACACGCAGCACCTCTGACATTACCAATGTCCAGAATTTTTTGACCTTGCTTCTGCGTGTGGGGCTGCTGGCACCTATGATGGCAGTCTCTGGTCTTGTCTTTTCCGCGGCGACCGGAGGAGCTGTGAGTTCTGTTCTCCTAATCGCGATTCCGGTTCTTCTAATCGCTTTGACCATCATCATGGTTCTGGCGTCCCGCTACTCCATTCGTCTGCGCCAAAAGCTGGACCAAATCAACCGATTGTTTCTGGAATCCCTGGAGGGTGTTCGTGTGATTCGCGCCTTTAACCGACAGTGCGCAGCAAGTGAACGCTTTCACAAGGTCAATCAGGACTATGCTACAACTGCCCTGACTGCCGGACGCATTTCCAGCCTTTTAATGCCGGCAATCAGCGTGATTTTCGGTGTTACAACAGCAGCGGTTCTGGGTATGGGTGCCTACTATGTGAGCACTGGCGCTATGGCGGTTGCCTCTCTGGTGGCAAACAGTCAGTATATCAGCATGGTACTTACCTCTGTCATGATGCTTTCTATCGTTATCATGATGTTCCCCACAAGCTATGCCTGTGCCAAACGAATTGCTGAGGTTCTGGAAACCGAAAGCTCCATTCAAAACGGCAATTTCCCCATAGAAGAACGTCCCCTGCGTTCTACCGTAGAGTTTCGCCATGTCACCTTTGCCTATCCCGGTGCAGAGGAACCAATTCTAAAAGACGTGAGCTTTGTATCCCGTCCCGGAGAAGTTACCGCCATCATCGGCGGCACCGGACGCGGAAAATCCAGTATCCTGAAGCTCATTCCCAGATTGTATGACCCCATGTTTGGAGAGGTTCTCATTGATGGAATCAACGCAAAGGAATACCGCACCGAGGATTTACGCTCCCTCATCGGCTATGTGCCCCAGAAAAATGTTCTATTTTCTGGAAGTATTGCAGAAAATCTCAATTTCGGTCAGCCAAACGGCACGGAAACCGATTGGAAGCAAGCCGCTGGCATTGCCTGCGCCGATGAATTTATCCGCAAAAAAACACAGGGCTATTACGCTCCCATTGCACAGGGCGGAACCAATCTATCCGGTGGTCAGCGTCAGCGCATGGCAATTGCCCGAGCCGTCATGAAGCAACCGGAAATCTATGTGTTTGATGACAGCTTTTCTGCGTTGGATATGAAAACCGACCGCCAACTTCGCCAGAACCTAAAGGAAAACATCAAAGATGCCACTGTAATTCTAGTAGCGCAGCGTATCAGTACGATTATAGATGCAGACCGTATCCTTGTGGTGGACGATGGACAAATTGTTGGAACTGGTACGCACGAGGAGCTTTTGAACACCTGCCCACTCTATCGGGAAATTGCAGAAATCCAGCTTGGAAAGGAAGCACTCTAACATGAAAAATACACTTGTATGGAGACGTTTGCTTGGATATTTGAAAGCCCACCGACTGCGGTTGTTCTTTGTCATTTTGTCAGCCATCATCAGTACCGCCTTTATGGTGCTGGCACCCTTCCTGATTGGCAAAGTGACCACCACGCTTTTTTCCAGCATTGCAGATGGAACGTTCTATTGGAAGAAAATTCTCTGGCTTTTGACAGCACTGATTGCACTGTATTTGATTTCACAGCTCTTTGCGTTTTTGCAGGGCTTTGGCATGGCAAAAATCACTGCTCACGTCATGCAAACGCTACGACGAGACATTGATGCCAAAATGCACCATCTAACGCTCAGCTATTATGACAGCCATACCCACGGAGATATCCTCAGCATTATCACAAACGACGTGGATACCATCAACAATACCCTCAGTCAAAATCTGACCTCCATCGTCACACAGGTCACAACAGCAGTCGGCGTACTGCTCATGATGCTTGCCATCAGCCCTGCCCTCACTCTGATTCCTGTCATCATGGTTCCACTTTCTCTGCTCAGTGCGGCGGGAGTGATGAAAGCAAGTGAAAAATATTACAGCGAGCAACAAAACCTTTTGGGAAAGCTCAATGGATATGTAGAGGAAATGTATAACGGTCAGTCGGTTGTGCAGAGTTTCAATTATCAGGAGCGCGCAAAGGACACATTTTTCAAGCTGAACGACGAACTGAAAACCAGTGCCAGAAAAGCAGAAACCACTGCCGGTGCGGTGAGTCCCCTCACAACGCTTGTCAATGATTTGGGATATGTTCTCTGTGCTGCTATTGGCTGCCTGTGGGCAATTGTTGGAAAAATCACAGTTGGCAATGTACAGGCCATGCTGGAATACACGTGGCGTTTTGCCGAACCATTTTCTGCCATTGCAGGAATGGTGGGCAGCTTTGGTGCAGCAACCGCCGCCGGAAATCGTATTTTCAATCTTCTGGATTCTGAAGAAGAAATTCCAGATTCTCCGCACTGCATGGTTCCGAAGGAACACAGTGGCAGTGTGGTATTTGAAAATGTGCAGTTTGGTTATACGCCCGATTGTTTGCTGATGAAAGGAGTCAATCTCACCATACACCCCGGTCAGAAGGTCGCTGTGGTCGGTCCTACGGGTGCCGGAAAAACAACACTCGTCAATCTGCTGATGCGTTTTTATGAATTGAATGGCGGAGCGATTCTGGTAGACGGCATGAACATCACAGATATGTCACGTGAGGAGCTGAGAAGCCGCTTCGGCATGGTCTTGCAGGATACATGGCTCTTTGAAGGTACAATTGCAGAAAACATCGGCTATGCCGAAGGTCAGATGCACAGGGAAAAAATCATTGCTTCTGCGAAATCTGCCTGTGCACACAGCTTTATCAAAACCCTGCCAGACGGCTATGACATGAGGCTCACCAAGGGAGCAGAGAATATTTCCCAAGGCGAGCGACAGCTTTTGACCATTGCGCGTGCCATTGCAGCGAATCCGGAAATCATGATTTTAGATGAAGCGACCAGCAATGTAGATACCCACACCGAGGTGCTGATTCAAAAAGCCATGTCCGAGCTGATGAAGGGACGCACCAGCTTTGTCATCGCACACCGTCTATCCACCATACGAGATGCCGATGTGATTCTTTATATGGAGGACGGAGATTTGAAGGAAGCCGGCAGTCACGAGGAGCTGATGCAAAAGGGCGGGAAGTATGCGGCTCTCTATATGAGCCAGTTTACGTGATTGGAGCTGACTTATTTGCTGCAAGCAAACGCCAACATCAAGATAGAACATTCTGCAACACTTCCTATCCAAAAGCAGAAAGGAAAATGCGAGTTATGAAAAAATTTATGATTGCAATTGGTGTGATTGTACTGATTGCAGGTATCCTGCTACTGATATTCGGCAAACGGCTAAAGCGTATGTATGTATCCCTGAACAGCTTTCGGGACAAAAATTTAGCGTATACTTTTCAGCATACGCCGGAAATCCAGCCTGTCCAGCGCATCAAAAGAGGAGACGGTGACATATTTTGTTTTGAAATGGGAGAAACGATGCAATTGCCCGAACAGTTTTCTTTCCAAGGGCAGACATATTCCGTCGAGCAGTTTTTAACCGATACCAAAACCACAGCACTTCTTGTCATTCAAGACGATAGCATCAGATATGAAAAATATTATATGGGCGGCAGTGAAAATACGCTGTTTGTCTCCAACTCCATCGGAAAATCCTTTGTCTCTGCTCTATTTGGCATTGCGCTGTCTGAAGGTGCCATCACAAGTGTAGAGGACCCGCTCGGAACATACATTCCCACGTTTCGCGGAACGGCACTTGAGGATATTCCACTCAAAGCATGCCTGCAAATGGCATCTGGCATAGATTTTGATGAAGAAAACGACATGAATCTGTTTTCCTTGAAAACGCTGCTTGGCATTCCGGCAATTCGTGCCATCGCAAAGTACGGCGTACAGGAAAAGCCTTTCACACGCCGCCGATATCAGAGTATCAATACCGAAATCTTAGGAGAAGTCATTGTGCAGGCAACCGGAAAAAGTCTGGCAGCGTATATGGAAGAAAAATTATGGACACAGATTGGGGTACAGCATGATGCCTATTGGACGCTCAACAATGAGAAAGAGCTGGCAATGGGCGGACTGAGCATTTCTCTGCGAGATTATGCACGATTTGCCAGACTTTATCTGCATAATGGCAGATACAACGGAAAGCAAATTCTCCCCGCACAATGGATAAAGGATAGCCTCGATGCCAGCGCCCCATACGCCAAACCCCATGCAAATGGAATCCCTTATGACGCACTGGGCTATGGATATCAGTGGTGGATTCCGGCTGGCAGCGAGCAGGAATTTGCAGCGATTGGGGTATATGGTCAATGGATTTATGGCAACCCAACCAATCACACCATCATTGTGAAACTCAGCGCAGACCCCAACTTTGTAGCACCATTATACGATGAGAAGAATATTGCCTTTTTACAGGAACTTGCACATAGTATCCCTCGTAAGGTCTGATATCCATGTTTTTCTGAACATCATAAAATGCGGCAGAGATGTATTCTTCTGCCGCATTTTTTCAACGAGAAGATTTTATACAAGGTTATCATCACATCTTGCTGCTTTTATTCTCTAAAAAATGTGTGAAGAAGCTCGATTCTACCGCTATGTTAGAGCTTCAACATTTTTTTATAACAGAACCCACTCCAAGAACTGCCCCATAAAATACTCCGGCAACCGGCCAAATGGTCCATGTCTTTTCCCATTCCATCGTTATAAAACTCCAAGCAAGATAAATTGCCGTTACGGTACACCAATATACTTTATCTATTACATCATTTCTTTTATTTTCAATTTTCTGATGTCTTGTAAAATCTCCTTCTTCTAATAATCTCTGAAATCCGCCATATACAATTTCAGTTGATACCAGTAAATAAACTCCAATTGCCACTAAGATAAGGCAAAGATTCACACCCAATCTGGCAAAGATTCCATTTTCATCTGATATGGCCAATACCATAATTGGTACTGCGCTCAGAATACAAAGTACTATCCCTAATACAAGACTTCTGTTATGTACCGCTTCATATCTAAATTTCTCTTTTTCCACCAATCCTCTCACTCCATAAGCCAGTTCTATCGGCTCTTTATCAAGAAAATCATATCCTTCTGTTTTTCTTCCGTATACAACAAAGATTGCTACGGCGACAGCAACCATAAGTAATAGAGCCGTCATTCCAACACTGATTGCGGTCTCTTCAGAAAAAATGATTCCCGCTCTCTTATCCGATCGTCCTACAAGACCAATCAACACGATTGGTGACAAAATACAAAGTGCTACACCGAATGCAATTTTAGAAGATACATTTCTCAAGAGATGCAAATAAATATTGGCAGTTTCCATAGAAATCGTTTGTATATTTTCTTCCTCTGCTCCCAATTCTATGATGCTGCACTCCAATCGTTCTTTGCTATCTCTCTCCATTTCCAGCGAATCTTTTAATAAGTAATCTGTACTCACTCCAAAAATATCGCTCATTCTAATGATTTTATCCAAATCAGGGATAGAAGAAGCGCTTTCCCATTTCGAAACTGCTTGCCGAGACACTCCAAGTTGGTTTGCCAGTTCTTCCTGTGACCAGCCATTCTTCTTTCGCAAATCTATAATTTTATCTGCTAAAATCATGCTCAGTCCTCCTTAAAATACTTTTCTCTTACTTAAGCTCTTCCAATATATCAAATTTCTCGGTTGCAAACAAGCATTTCTAGCTTGAAATATGTCAACCAGTGGTTTCCATCTTGTTTTTATGGAGAATTATGTGAAAAATTTTTATAAATATCATATATCTCCAAAGGGCATCATAAAAAAGCAGGCAGCACAACGTCTGCCATTGCACTGCCTGCCTGCGTTTACTTTGCTGCTTCCAGCATTTTATCAATCAAAATACCATATCCTCTTGTCGGGTCATTGACCAAAACATGGGTCAATCTATGATGCCAACAAGTACAGACATATGTGGAAGTCTCGGATATAGATCAATCTCGATCGATCCGCTTCCCTCTTTTCGGTATTCAATTTTGCTCAGAATCTCTTTGAGCAGATCATTGCGTTCCTGGTTAGTCATGGCATCATAACTGTCCAGCAGCATCTCCGTCTTTGGAATCAATTTGTTCTGGGTCAGTTCCCCCTGCTCCAATTGGTTCAACGTCGTTTGGAGATAGCGCTGCTTTTCCCTGATCTGTTCAATGGCAGCGTTGAGCTTGTCTCTCCGGCTCTGGAACAGTTCAATTGTATAGACGCCCTTCTCAACCAGTTCAAATGCATTCTCAAGCTGCCGATTCAAGTCGTCCAACTCCTGCGTTGTCTTGTGCAGTTGCTTTTTGCACAGAGCAATATCCTCAGCATAACCGGTCGTCTCGATTTTGACCTTATAACCGCTTAGCCAAAGCCGCAGCGCGCGGATGATCTCCGCTTCTACCACTTCATACCCCGCGCTGGCATTGTGGCAATTGCGTGCATTTACACAGCGCACACGTGGAATCGCACCTCGTTTTTGAGATCCCACCGTACGTCCAATCCGCTTTCCACATTTCGCACAATACAGCAGTCCGGCAAATGCATTTTGCAGTTCGCACGTATCTTTTACCCGCGCAGCAGGCTGTTTGGATATGCGGATCTCCTGCACGCGCCCATACTCTTCTTCTGTGATAATCGCGGGATGCAGGCCATCATAAACCTTGTAGGCATCGATATTTTTCAGGCGTTTGATCCGTTTTTTAACCACGCCATTCTCGATCGACTTGATCTGCCTGCTCCATCCCCTGCGAATCTTCCCCATATAAATAGGGTTGGTCAGAATATTGGAGATGGTCGAATAACTCCAAAGATCGCCATGTCGCGTGGGGATTTTATGATCATTAAGATAATTCGCAATGACTTTTGTGCCGCTGCCATGCAAAAAGAGATCGAAGATTTTCCGAACCACCGGTGCTTCATCCGGATGTAGCATCAAAGTAAAGCCTTTCTCGTTTTCCAGCTTCTCCTTTTCGTATCCGTATGGCGCGATGCTGTTGATATACTTTCCTTCCGCTGCAGAGCTGTCACGCCCACGCATCAAGCGCCGGTTGATCGTCTTATATTCTCGTCGGCTCATAAACAAGCCGAACTCAAAATACTCCTCGTCAAACTCGTTGCTCGGGTCGTAGGTTTTCATCGGTGTAATGATTTTCGTTCCTGAAAACTGAAAAACCTGACTGATATAGGCCTGATCTGCTCCGTTACCGCGAGCTAAACGTTCCAAATCCACGACCAGAACGCCGTCGTAGATCCCCGCACTGACTTCTTCCAGCATTTTTTGAATTTCCGGACGCGCCGCAATGGATTCGCCGGAAACCACTTCATAATAGGTTTTTGCAATATGGTAACCCCGATCCTTCGCCAGCTTGTCCAGAATAGCCTCGTGCCGTTTCAGTGTTTCCTCAATACTAAGCTCAGCATAATCACGATCAAAGCGAGATTTTCGGAGATATCTCACATATTGCTCCATAACGTCCTCCCTTCAATCTCATTATACTGTACTGCATCTCTTTTCGCAATTTATCAAACGCCACACAGGTTTGGCAATATTCGGATACTATCCCTCTGTACTTCCTGTGTCCATCTGTACCGGTACGACTGTCTCTCTGCATTCTTTCTGTTCGATTGTCCTGCGCCGATACGACTGCGACACAACATTGTTAATCTGCGCAAGGTGTTGTTCGATCCGCGTCCCGCAAAAATCATCATGAACCCGAATAATAGCTGCACCTGTGGTATATTCTGCAGCAATCATGCAATCCTCTCCTTTCGAATACTTATATATATCATTCCCAACTCAAGGGTATTTATCCATGGATAAATACCCCTTGAGTTCTTAAATCTAAACGTTCTTTCTCATATATTTCGTCGTTCTACCCGCATCCTGTTCCTGATAAACTGCCTTGTGTGACAGGTCATCGTATTTGCAGTACATTGGCACGCTTGCTCCTAATCCTCCCCACCTGAGGTCATGGCATACTTCCCCTATACAGTATCCGATACGGACGATCATTTCATTTTCAAAGTACCCGGCAAATAAAACACTTGCTTTATCTACCTTTCCCAAAAGAAGATACTTCATCTTTTGGGAAAGACAGACAAGGATAGAACAGCCGCCGTGCCAGCGGCTGCTCTATCAAATGTTGCCATTCCAGTTCAAACTTTTCAAGGATCGAAAGCATGAGCTTAATCTGAAGTTCATGATACAAATCCTCGTCATAACAAGTGTATGCCGTCCCACTGGCATCATACAGTTCGAATTTGCACAACTCTAGCATATAACCTTTGTAGTGTTCCAAAATTTGTTCCATCGCAAGTTGATTGCCAGCCTTTGCATTAAGGATTGTATCCATATCTATCCTACGGATGATCTCTTGATTCTTTTTGTCCCTGCTTTTCAATAATCTCCCTCATTTCTTGTAATGTTCGTATACGAGCTGCTTGGATTGTACTGCGTGCAGTATGAAATCGTATTCCGATTTTCTGATCTGTCCATCCCAAAAAGTAGGATAGCAGAATAATCTGCCGCTTTCGAGGCGAAAGCATTCGCAAGGCATCGACTAACAAATCATTTTCAATCATGACCGTTCGATCCATCGCATAAAATGCCTGACATTCGATGCACATAATATAATCGAAGCAGGATGGTTCTATATGCAGACTGGGTGGCATATCCGAAAACAGAATCTCCTGTTTTTTCTGTCGCTCTTTTTTGCGATACCAATCTCTGGCTTGATTTTTCATTACTGTTTTGCAAAAGCTATCGAATTTTCCCTCGTTCCGATTAATGTATGCTTTGGAATATCGCACAAATTCACCCCCCTCCATCACGGTTTCGTCGTCGGAGATGGGCTATCTTTTGTTTGGATATTAACTAATACGTTTTCTTAAAACCGCATTGCCAATTTTCACAAAAATTTTTTGAAATATTTTAACTCATAACAAAAAAACAGGACGGTTTGTTAACCGCCCAATCTTCTAAAACTGTATTATTTTGGGATAGAGAAAATTCTTAATACTAAGATTAAAGCAGTTTCTGTGCGATTTTTATTAAATAGGTTAGGTCAGTTTACAAGGAACTACACGCAGACCGTGAAACGGGCTGCTGACAACAAACGGCGCTATGCTCCCGGCTGGGTGCATAGCACCTGTTTGTTG
>JAGZIN010000008.1 GCA_018366195.1 Butyricicoccus pullicaecorum
TAACGGTGAAAATACTTGGCTGGAGACGGCCCGGGAAAATAACACGGCGCGCACATAAAGCAGATTCGTAAGAGTCTGCTTTTTCTTTTCTTGAAATAACTTTGCGATGCTGTTTTTTTTGATAACTGGAAAATTATAGGGGATTTTACAGCAAGTGATTTTTCTTGTCCAAATTATTATTTCGGAAGTTTGAGGAAATTCTTTGCGATTTGGTCAAAAAAGGTGTAGAATAATAACCAAATAGACAAGAGAGGTTTGATAAAATGTCCGATTGCGTGCCGTTTAATGTGCAGTACATTGCAAGACCAGATACACAGATTGCTTATTATAGCTGGGGAACAGGCTCGATTCCCTTAATTCTTCTGCATGGAAATGGTGAGGATAGTCACTATTTTGAAAAATGTATTCGGTATTTATCACACTTCTTTCGAGTGATTGCGGTGGATAGCCGCGGACATGGACGTTCCGGTCGTGGGACTGCACATTTGAATTTTGACTGTATGGCAGAAGATTTGTGTGCGCTGCTCAATGCGTTAGAAATCCCCAAAGCTTATTTATTGGGCTTTAGTGATGGGGGAAATCTTGCGATTAAGTTTACGCTGCTCTATCCACAGCGCGTGGAGAAACTAATTTTGAATGGGGCGAATGTTTCTATGCTGCGTGGGGTGGTACCATGGGTACAGCTCCCGATTTATCCTGCTGTTGGATTGCTGACAGCATTGTCTCCTCTGAATGAAAAGATTCGAAATAAGAGAGATGTATTGGCGCTGATGGCACGTAATTATGGTGTAGGTTTACAGGACTTGCAACTCATTGAACAGGAGACGCTCGTTATTGTAGGAGAGCATGATATGATTCTACCCTCTCATACGCGTGCTATGGTACAGGAACTGCCGCATGGCAGGCTTGCGGTATTGTCTGGAGACCATTTTATAGCGGCGCAGTCTCCGGCGAGATTTTCACTCAATTGTTTGTATTTCTTGCTGGAAAAAGAGATTCCAGATGAGGTTGAACTCGCATGGCGGGTGCGAGATGAAAAGGCGAATCGCTAAAATGAGCGGATTGTAATAGGTTCTCTGATACAATAGTGAGGTGGAATAAAAGAAAAACACACCTGACGGTGTGTTTTTCCTAAAAGAGAAAGAGAAGGTAGAGAAAAGAGATAAATAACAAAATATAGGAGTAAAAATTGGTCAGATTACAAATTTTGTCGAACAATTTTTACTGTAATTATAATACACTAGATATCTTAAAATTGCAACAAGTGACATATACTAAATAGACAAAAAATAGATGAAAAAATTATACAATATATACAATAACTGCGCGAGACTTACTGTTGCTAAGATATGATGATTCCCGTAGGATAAAAGGACAGGAGAATACAGAGATGAATCTGGAACAGATTGAAACACTTTTACATACACGGTTTTCCAAGAAGATAAGAGACCCGTTTGTAAAGACCATCAGGACATATACGCTCATAGAGCCGGGCGATAAAATTGCAGTGTGCATTTCCGGCGGCAAGGATTCTGCTCTGTTGGCTGTTCTGCTTCGGGATTATCAGCGATATAGCGGAATTCCGTTTGAGCTGATTTGTTTGGCAATGGACCCAGGATATGAACCGGAAAATCGTCAGCAGATTGTTTCCAATATGGAACGCCTTGCCCTGCCGCTTCAAATCTTTGATACCAATATTTTACAAGTCGCAGGCAGGCATGCAGCTAATAACCCTTGCTTTTTGTGCGCAAAAATGCGGCGCGGATATCTCTATACAGAGGCACAAAAGCGCGGCTGTAATAAGATTGCACTGGGGCATCACTATGATGATGCCATTGAAACTGTACTGATGGGACTGCTCTATGGGGGACAGATTCAAGCGATGCTGCCCCGTCTCAAGAGTGCCAATTATGAAGGCATGGAGCTGATCCGTCCGTTATATCTTGTGCGGGAGGCCGCAGTGACTGCATGGGTCGAGGCAAGCGGATTGGAGTTTTTGCCCTGTGCTTGTCCGGCTCACACAAAAGAGGGGGATACCAAACGGGCAGAAATCAAAGCTTTGATTGCAAAGCTATCACAGGACAATCCACAAATTGAGGCGAATATTCTCAATGCCGTGAAAAATGTAAATACAGCCAAAATACTGGGCTGGAGAGATGAAACAGGACGACACAGCTTTTTGGAACGCCTGTAAAAAAAACCATCTGTTCTATGACAGATGGTTTTTTTTACAATTCGCCACATTGAATCGCGGCAATTGCGTCCTCCAGCGTATGGCTTCCCAAAGAAATGGCACCGAGTTTTTGTGCACGGCAGCCAACCGTATATTTGGTTAAATCAACCGTGCCGGAAAGACATTGCGTGGTGATATAAACACGTGTCCCCTGTTCGATGAGCTGTTTGAGCGCATCTTCTAAATCAACCGGAATTCCGCCAGAGCCATAGCCTTCAAGAATGACATGTTGGAAGCGCGAAAGCATGGAAAAGAGGTTGACATCTAAATCGGGAATTAGCTTGAGTACAAAAATGCTGGTATTTGTGACAGGAACAAGCGCGAAGGGTTCCATGGGAGGAGTCTGTGGGAGCAGGGTCAGCGTACCATCTGCATTTACCGTTCCGTCCAATGATGCATTGATGGAGCGGAATGGATTCATATCTTCGCAGTCTACCTTGACGAGATGATTGCCGCGAATGATTTGACCATGTACCACCGCTGCGACCCCGAAATATCCGGAAACCGCCACACGGAAGGTATCTAACAGATTGCGTTCGGCATCGGATTGCAGAACACCAATGGGCTTTTGTGCGCCGGTGAGCAGAACGGGCTTATCCAGATTGCGCAGCATGTGATAAAGCAGGGCTGTGGTATAAGACAGCGTATCCGTACCATGTGAGATGATAAAGCCGTCATAGTTTGCATATTGTGTGTAAATCTGTTCGGCAAGCTGGATACGATGCGCTGTGGTCATGTCCGTGGAATCCACAGAATAGGGATTTTCAACCGTGACGGTACAGAAATCTGCAATTTCAGGCAGATACTGGAGAAGCTGTTCCCCCGTCAGGGCAGGAGACAAGCCGTTTTCGCTTTGCCGGCAGGACAATGTGCCGCCTGTCGCAAGAAAAAGGATATGTTTCATGGAGTTTCCTTGATTTAACGATAGCTGCGGGACAGGATACCAATGACATCTTCCTGCGTGAGTGCACGAGCGTCTACGCGGAATAGTCCGCCCATATCTGAGAAGGCGTGTGCGGCATAGCGGTCAAAATTATCATTGGTCATGCCAAAATCACTCATTTTCAGTTGGTCAACGTGGCACGCTGCCTGAAGCTCAGCCAGTGCAGCAATAAAGTCACCGTCAGCGCGTCCGAGTGCCTGTGCCATCTGTACGAATTTTTCGGAGCAGGTCTCAGCAAACAGCTTATAGTATTCCAGTGAAATCATAATCAGACCGGCACCATGAGGCAGATTTGGGTGGAAGCCGGACATGGCATGTTCGATGGCGTGCTCAGAGGTACAGGAGGACATGGATTCTACAAAGCCTGCGAGTGTATTTGCAAGTGCAACATTGGCGCGTGCTTCGGCATCATTTCCGTCA
This sequence comes from Butyricicoccus pullicaecorum, assembly GCA_018366195.1. Taxonomy (GTDB): domain Bacteria; phylum Bacillota; class Clostridia; order Oscillospirales; family Butyricicoccaceae; genus Butyricicoccus; species Butyricicoccus pullicaecorum_C. Next base: position 3,597 of record JAGZIN010000008.1, read on the forward strand.
TTGACGGCACGTGCTAAGAACTTGCCGATGAGTTCAATGGCTTTGAGTGAATACATTTCGCTGATGGGATTTGCGATGGTTGCAATAAAGCCTTCGCAGGAATGAAACAGCGCGTCAAAGCCCTGATATGCGGTGAGATGGGGGGGAACGGTCATCATAAAGTCGGGGTCAACGATAGACAGGGTCGGAAAAGTCTTTTCGGTACCGCCGCCAATCTTTTCCGCTCCGTTGGTGATGACCGTCCACGGGTCGGCTTCTGTGCCCGTACCGGCCGTTGTGGTAATGGCAACAATGGGGAGTGGTTCATTTTTGATTTTCTGTCCCTTTCCGGAACCGCCGGACACATAGTCCCACCAGTCCCCATCGTTGGTTGCCATGACCGAAACCGCTTTTGCAGTGTCGATGGAGGAGCCGCCGCCCAGACCAACCACAAAGGAACAGCCTTCACTGCGTGCAAGCGCCGCACATACGCGCACAGATTCAATGGTGGGATTTGGCTGAACCTCGTTGTAAATGACCATGTCATGTCCACCCTCTTGCAGAGCTGCGCATACACGGTCTACATAGCCAAGCTTTGTGGTGGACGAGCCGCCTGTAATGAGCAGACCCTTTCCGGCGGGCAGTTTGGCACGTGCCAGCTTTTTCACACTGCCGGAACCAAAGAAAATACGTGTCGGAATATAATAACTAAAATTTTTCATGGGAAAGCACCTCTTGAAATAGATACGAATTCAAGGCGGGCAAAAAAACAGCCCGACACTATTATTATATCAGAATTTCATAGAGATAAAAAGAGGCATTTCGTAGAACTTTACCCTATTTTTTTGTACAAAAAGAAGCCGTAAATCGCTTGACGCTGCGCGCACATAGTGGTAATATAATAACAACAAAAGAAACGAGGTGAATGTCAAAGCAATCAAAAATCTTCTCATTATTTGAATTTTACGGAAAGGGGTGAGTCCAATGGTTAGTGAAAGTGAACAGCAGTTCCGCACCGTGCGGCTCGCCGGTGCCCGCTAAGCCGAATTGCCGACGGAAAGACGTGATCTGGGAGCATTCCGATGGGCATACTGATGAGTATGGCTCCGGCAGAATACGCACCGATGGAAAGTTTATGAAATCTAGGCAGATGGTCGATTACGAGACGTCGCGGAATTGCGGAATCGAATGGGTACTACAACTAAATAGTTTGAAATATGAAGGGCTGTACCACTGTACAGCCCTTTTGGAGTGTCCGGAAAGATAAGAAATTGGAGGCAAAAATATGCTTGAGGTTGCAGCGGTGATTTTATCCGATGCGCAGGGTAAAATTTTGATTTGTAAACGGAAGGAAGGCGGAACTTGTGGGGGACTGTGGGAGTTTCCGGGAGGAAAACGGGAACCGCAGGAAGCAATGGAGGCTTGCGCGGTGCGGGAATGTCAGGAGGAGCTGGGAGTTTCCATTGCCTTAGATGGGGTTGTTGACCGATATACCTTTTCCTATCCAGAGCGTGAAATTGCATTTACATTTTTTGCGGGACATGTTATAGAAGGCATCTTGCAGATGCGGGTGCACGATGGCTTGTGCTGGGTTGCGCGTGAAGCGCTGACACAGTTTGAATTTTGTCCGGCAGATATCGCACTTGTTGAGCGCCTTGCGCAAGAAAAATAAAAAAGCGTAGATTCCAATTCATGGAATCTGCGCTTTTTTGCGCGCAATATCGCATCAGTTTTTCCTTTTTTCTATCACAGGTGCATTCTGATAATTTTTTCCAAACAGCATATCGTATTGCAAAAGCCAGTGATTGTCATAGAATACCTGCTGCTCGGGACGCAACCCATTTTGGTGATAGGTGTTATCCGGCTCTACAACCGTTCCGACGGATTTTGCTCGATAAAGGTCAAATTCCTGACGCAGCAAGTCGAAATAAGCAGGCTGCTCCAGACCATACAGGTCATTGGTAATCGAGGTCACTTGATATGCGGCAACGGTACCCAAATCAATCGGCTCTTTGTAGTAGTTGCTCCAAATCATAAGCGGAGTGCCATGCACACGAGGGTCTTTGGCATCTTCGGAACCATAACCGGTTGCGCTGTAAACATTCATGCCATTTCCAATGGGATTGTAGTGATCTCCCCACATGACCAGAATTACAGGCTCCTCTACGGCGTCAAAGTAGTCGGTCAGTGTACCCCACATTTTATCAGTATCCTGTACCCCGGTTGCAAAATCCTCTAAGCAGCCTATGGTATAGTCGGTTACGCCTTCAGGAGCGGAGGTGACTCGAACACGTTCGGCATCTGAAAAGTTTTCCTTGGCATAAGCCAAATGATTTTCGATGGTGACAGCGTGCAGGAACAGTGGTGCATCTTGCTTGGATTCATAGGCATGAATGATTTGACGCGCCATTTCATCTTCACTGACCAGCCCGTCCTCCCAGTCAATGGGTCGTTTACGCTCTGGATTGTCCATATCCTCAAGGCTGATAAAATCGTCAAAGCCAAGGTTGGCATAGGTGCGGTCACGATTCCAGAATTTTGCGTAATATCCGTGAATGGCCTTGGTTTCATATCCCTGCGTCTTGCGGAAAGCGGCAATCGAAGGCGTGGGAGCATGAATGTATTCCACATAAGGCTTACAGTTATTGGGCAGATATTCCATGGAGAAGCCCGTCAGCACCTCACATTCCACGTCACAGGTGCCGCCGCCAAAACGAGGAGAAAAGCATTTTCCAAATGCCATTTCCTGCCGTGTGCGCTGAATATTAGGCGTAATGGGTTGGTCAAAGGTGACACCGGGTAAATCGGTGGGGTCCCAGAACGCCTCTGCCTGAATGTAGATGATGGTGGGCGTTTTTTCGGGAGCAGCAGGATTTTTTGCGGCATAGCTTGCAGAAAAATAGGGCTTGCTGTCAGGGCTTTGTTCTATCTGCTCCACAATCCTTTGTACATAGGCGGCATGATAGTCCTTGGGCGCATCAATTTGCATGACCTGTATGTTAGTAAAGAACGCAGTGACCAGACCATAGTTGCGGTAATATCGGTCCTGCATCCACGCATCTGGAGAGATGTAGAGTACATTCTTTGTCACATTTTCCTGAAGAAAGACACCGAAAATCATAAAGAAGATACCTGCACATGGAATGATGGTACGAATGAGCCAGCGCCTCCATGTAAATTTTGGCTTGGGAAGGAAAGTGGCACATAAGGTAAGCAAAGTCAAAAGAACAGCGGAACCAAGCATGGGCTTTGAAATCCAAAGACCGGATTTTCCAGCGACATCAAACGCCTCACTTGCCTGTGCTAAATCCCATGGCAGAAATGGTTCGCCGTGAAGCGCAAGTTTGTAGTAACAGATGACAGCGGGAATACACAAAAAAATAGAAGTGCCAAGGGTGGCTGCCCAGTGACGATTGCTCAGACCGAGCAGGAACAGATAAACAAGAATCAGGAATACCCAGCCTGCAAACCATGCAGCACGGTGCCACCAGAAGCTTTCCACCCAGAAAAAACGATAGGTGAATATTTGGTCTTCAATCTGAATCCAAGTGGCACAAAAGGTGATGATTGCCGCAGCGAGCGGGACGAATAGACAACTCAGCCAGCCGGAAGATTTGCGAAGCTGTGCAGATTCTTCGGGTATGGCAGAAGAAATGGGTTGTGAGTTTAGAATGTTTTCCATAAGCTTAGGTGAATTCTCCTCCAATTCGATAGATTTAGATAATCTTTTTTATTATATCACATCATCTGAGAGAATTTAATCCTAAAGTGTAAGAAAACAAAAAAAGCCGAAGAATACACCACATGGGTGTCTTCTTCGGGCTTTGTTTTAGGGGTTAGTTGACCAAAACGCCGCTTACGATATAAGCAATCCACTCTGCCAGATTGGTGGTGTGGTCGGACATGCGTTCTAGGTATTTGGCAATCATCAGATAGTCCACATACTGCGGGATATTATCCGGCTCACGTGCCATCATATCACATAATGTATGGACAACCTGTTCAAATGCGTCATCTTGTGCGTCGTCCTGCGCAACCACTGCATTTGCAGCCTGTACGTCCAGCTCTACATAAGCGGTGACTGAGGTGTGCAGCATGGATTTGACACGGGACAGCATATCAGACAGTCCAGCAGGAGGAGTCACACGCGGACGTTCTGCCAGCTGAAGCACATATTCCGAAATATCGCTGCAATGGTCTGCAATCCGTTCCAAATCGGAAATCATGCGCATAATGGAGGCAATACGTCGCCAGTCTCCGGCTACCGGTGCCTGCATGACTACCACATTCAAACAATCCTGTTCAATTTCACGTTCCATGTGGTCGAATACATCATCACCGTCCATGATACGCTGCGCCTCGATGGGGTCGAGTGTTTCCAATACATCGCGGGTCACGTCAATGGCGTGCTCCAGCATTGTCCCCATTTTCAAAACACGGTGTGTAATGGTGTTTAATTCATTGGTATAGATATTCCGCATACTGAGCCTCCCAAATCAGCCAAAGCGGCCGGTAATATAGTCTTCGGTCTTTTTTTCCTTTGGATTGGTAAACAGTTCGCAGGTTTCCCCGAATTCAATCAGTTCTCCGGTTAGGAAAAAAGCGGTTTTGTCTGAAATACGTGCTGCCTGCTGCATGTTATGCGTGACGATGACAACAGTATAATTCTTTTTGAGCTCTGCCATGAGGTCTTCGATACGCAGGGTGCTTCCCGGGTCCAAAGCACTGGTGGGTTCGTCCATGAGCAGGACATCGGGCTGCACGGCAAGTGCGCGGGCAATACAAAGGCGCTGCTGCTGTCCGCCGGACAACCCCAATGCACTTTGCTTGAGACGATCCTTGACCTCGTCCCACAGCGCCGCGCCGCGCAGGGCAGTCTCAACAATTTCTGTAAGCTCCGCTTTGCTGGGATTGCCATGCAGACGCGGTCCGTATGCAATATTGTCAAAGATACTCATCGGGAAGGGGTTTGCCTTTTGGAACACCATGCCAACCTGTCGGCGCAGGTCGGTCACATCGACCTCGGGAGCAAAGATATTCTGTCCTTGCAGCTTGACCTCGCCCTGAATCCGTACATTGGGAATCAGGTCGTTCATACGGTTCAGCGTTTTCAGAAAGGTGGATTTGCCGCAGCCGGAAGGACCAATCAATGCGGTAATCTCATTTTTCTGGATTTCTATATCAATGCCCTTGAGTGCTTCGTTTTCTCCGTAATATAAATGCAGATCATTTGCCTGCAACATGGGGCATACAGCCATAATGATGGACTCCTTTTCGTGGTTAATGATAGGATTTTGTCAAAAATTTTTGTGCAAGCTTTGCGGTGAGGTTCAGCAGGAATACCACAATCAGCAAAATGGCAGCAATTGCAAAGGCAACACCAAATTCTGCCCGCTCGCCTGCATAGAGATAGAGGGCAACCGACAGCGTACCGCCGTCACGGGTATAGGCCTCCAGAATATTTTGTGCAAGCAATGCAGTGCTGCCCGCCGTAAACAATAGAGCGGCGCTTTCTCCAACAATACGTCCGATGGACAGGATACAGCCCGTTACAATACCGCTGATGGAGGAGGGCAGGATAATGGTGCGAATCATGTGCCATTTGGTTGCACCAAGCCCAAGAGCACCCTCACGATAGCTCTGGGGAACGGTTTTCAGGCTTTCCTGTGTGGTGCGTATGATGGTCGGCAAAATCATAATGACAAGAGTAAGGCAGCCGGAGAGCAGGCTGGTTCCAAATCCAAACAGACGAACAAAAACCAGCATGCCTACAAGACCATAAATGATGGAGGGGATTCCGGAAAGGGTCTCAGTTGCAAATTCGATGATTGCTGCAAATTTCTTGTTCTTTGCGTATTCGGTCAAATAAATGGCAGCACCCACCCCGAGCGGCAGCGCAATCAGCAGTGTCAGCAGAATGACATACAGCGTATTGAGCAGGTTGGGCAAGATACCAATGGTATCGTTCAGGACACTGGGCTTTGTGGACAGCAGCTGCCAGTTGATTTCGGGCAGACCACGGACAAAGATATATCCAAGCAATCCGGCAAGCAGAAGAACCGTGAATGCGGCGCAGCTGTACATGATGCCGGTCAGCAGGCTGCCCTTGATTTGACGATGCGTGGTGTGGTTGACTTTCTTGCGTGCAGCAGGAAGGGAACAGGAGATATCATTCATTTCGCAGCATTTCCTTTCTTGAGGAAGTAGTTGAGCAGCAGATTGATGAGCATAATGAAGAGGAACAGGATCAGACCAATGCTGAACAGTGCCTGCTTTTGCAGACTGCCGTCTGCTGCATAGCTCATTTCACTGGCAACAGCGGTCGTCAGGAAACGAACACTGTTGAAAAGTCCGGGCATATTGGCAACATTGCCGGCAACCATCATGATTGCCATGGCTTCGCCGATGGCGCGTCCGACACCGAGTACGATTCCGGCAGCAATCCCGCTGCGGGCAGCCGGAACGCTCACCTTGCATACGGTTTCAATCCATGTTGCACCCAGTCCAAGGCTGGCCTCCTCATATTCCCGAGGCACTGCACGCAGCGCGTTTTCGCTGACCGAGATGATGCCCGGCAAAATCATAATGGCAAGTACCAGAATGGCGGTAAACAGTGTGCTGCCGCTCTTGAGATGAAATAAGTCCATGACACCCGGAACAAGCACCATCATACCAATCAGACCATAGACAACACTGGGGATTCCTGCCAGCAGTTCAACCGCAGGGTGTACGATAGCGGCGAGCTTGGGCGGCGCGAGCTTGGACAGAAAGATGGCAGTACATACGCCGATGGGGACACCGATGACAACGGCGCCAAGCGTACCCCATATACTGGTGAGGATAAAGGGCAGGATACCAAATTTTGGCGTACTGGCGGTGGACTGCCAGACTGTCCCGAACAGAAACTCTATGGGACCAATTTCCAGAATGGCAGGCAGACCAGCGATTACCATATAGGCGGTAATGAGCAGGACGGCGGCAATGGAAACCATACCGCAGAAAAAGAACACACTGCTCATCACACGCTCAATGATATTTTTTATTTTCATAGCAGCTCCTCCGTAAGCGCGTGGGAGTATAAAATGGGGGAGCTATGGCAATGAAGATGCCGCAGCTCCCGCGGGGTTAGAGAGGGAAACAAATTGTTATTTTACGGGAACAGCGCCTGCCTTGGAAATGAGTTCGGCAGCCTCGTCGCTGATGGCGTAATCCAGAAATGCCTGTGCAGGAGCACTGAGCGCGGTATCTTCTTTGGTGACAAAGATAAAGGGACGCTGGATTTTATAGGTGCCGTCCTGTACAGTTTCTTCAGAAGCGGCTACTCCGTCAACGGTGATTGCCTTCACAGACTCATCTACAGAAGCAAGGGAAGCATAGCCAAACGCATTTGCATTTGCTGCAACACCTGCAATGACTGCACCGGTGCTGGTCAGCTCCTGTTCATACTTGCAGGAATCCTTGACATCGACAATGCTTTCGAAACCGTCACGGGTACCCGAACCTGCTTCACGTCCGATGAGTACGACGGGTGCATCGTTGCCGCCGACTTCCTTCCAGTTGCTGATGGAGCCGGTTGCCAAGCCCTGGATTTGTTCCAAAGACAAATCCTGTACCGGATTTTCCTGATTGACAATGATTGCAATGCCGTCCAGTGCAAAGGTGGTTGCAGTCAGACCCTTAGCGGTCTCCTCGTCTTTCAGAGCACGGCTGGAAAGTCCAAGGTCTAAGGTACCGTCAGATGCACCTGTGATGCCTGCGCCGGAACCGGTCGGGCTGTAACTGACATCTACGGCTGTATTTTTCTCCATGAAGGATTCGCTCAGCACGCCAATGACTTTTTCCACACTGGTGGAGCCGCCGGTAGTGACTGCTCCGCTCAGTGCAGCAGCAGCTTCGCCGCCGTCGGCAGGCTGTTGTCCGCCACCGCCGCAGGCGGTCAGCATGGCAGCAAGTGAGCAGGCGGTCAGCATGGCGATTACACGTTTCATTTTCATGATTTCATTCTCCTTTGATTGCGGGGCACCTCAGGCAGCGTCCTTGGCTGTCAGCCCGCTTTGTTTGATTGATTTCAGAACGATTCCAGTATATAAATCTTGTGAAAAATCTACTAGCAGCAGCGCGTGAAGCTTTTGTAAAGCCAGAAATCGAGATGCGAGGAATCTCTTTACATAAGGGGAGATTGTAAAGAGTTTGCAAAATAACCGTGGATTTGTGTGAGAATCCGGTAAAAAATAGAGGAAAAAGGGGGAGATAAGGACAGAGACTGGAAAAAATATGGAAAGTATGATAAAATGCAGAGAATGAATGGGGGTGTCTTTATGCAGAATGGACGATTGTTTCACTTGCTGCATCTCTTGCTGGCGGGAGAACAGTGGACAGTCGTGCGTCTTGCACAGACGATGGAGGTCTCTGAGCGCACGATTCGGCGGGATATCGACGCACTCTCTGCGGCAGGGATTCCGATTTATACCACACAGGGGCGGACGGGCGGCGTGCATTTGATGCCGGAATTTATACTCGACAAAGCATTGCTTTCCGAGCAGCAGCAAGATGAGATTTTATGCGGCTTGCAAACCCTGCATGCAGCAGGGGTGCCGGAAGGCAAGGCACTGTTGGAGGAGCTTGTCGGACTGTTTGGACGGAAGTCTGTCAACAGATGGATTGATACCGATTTTTCAGCGTGGGGTGAGCGGGCGGACAACCGCGCCCTGTTTGCTGCGATTCAGAATACAATTTTACAGCATCGTGTACTGTGGATTCGATACCATGCTGCAGAAAGCGGATTTTCTGAGCGGGAAATTGAACCGGTACGGCTGTGCTTTCGTGGAATGGCTTGGTATGTACAGGCGTTTTGCAGGCAGAGACAGGCGTTTCGCACCTTTAAGCTTTCCCGCATTGCAGCATTTCAGCCGCGTGAGGAGCAATTTATCCCCCATGATACCTTGCCGTCGTTATCAGACTTTGTGGAGTCGGCACTTCCAGTGGTACATACCGTGATTCGATTTTCTCCCAAGGCGGCATATCGTGTGCTGGACGAATTTCCGCGGGAACAGGTCATCAGGCAAGACGATGGCGGATTCTTGGTACATACAGATTGGCCAGCGGGCAGCTGGTGCGGACAGTATCTTTTATCGTATGGGAGCCTTGCAGAGGTGTTGGAGCCGGAGACATTGCGGATATGGATACGGCAGGAGCTTCGGGCTGCGATACAGCAATATGAAAATTGTGAAACTTGAAAAAACCGGTCATAAGATGACCGGTTTTTCCTGATATACTGAGAGCATCTCCATACAGAAAGGAAGCGAATGGAATGGATTATGAAGTCGTACAGGTTGCTGCACGTCAGATTGTTGGAAGTGGAATTCGTGTGACCAATCAAGCGGCGGACTGTCAGCAAAGAATCGGGGCACTCTGGGAAAATTTTCTGCACACCAGACAAAACACGGGTGTGTGCTATGGGGTATATACGGAATACCAATGGGACGACGCCAGTTATCTTGCGGTTGTGGGTACGGAGGGGGCGGTATGCCCGCCTGATGGGGTTATGGTTGAGATTCCGGCAGGAACGTATGCAAGATTTCATTTTCAGGGAGATGTGCGGACAGGACTCCATGCGCTGTGGCAGGAAATTTGGAAGATGGAACTGCCGCGCGCCTACACAGCGGACTTTGAAGAATATGTGCGCTGTGATGAAGATGGCTGGGGAGAGGTTTCTGTTTATGTTGCTCTTGCCAATTATTGTCAGTCTTGTGGTATGCCAATGACGAACCAAGCACAGTATGGAACCGAGGCAGAAGGAGCACCGAGTACCGAATATTGCTGCTATTGCAGAAAAAATGGTGCATTCGTGCAGGATTGCACCATGGAGGAAATGATAGAATTTTGTTTGCAGTATGGTCCTGCCGCTTCGATGGAGAAGGCACAGGCAAGAAAACAGATGTCACAATATTTTGCGTCTCTCAAACGGTGGAAGAAGTCATGAAAAAAACAGGCTGCCGAAATGTTTCGGCAGCCTGTTTGATACTGTGCGGGCACAAACGGACAGAAAGCGTTTCTGATACAGAGTGGTATCGGCTCAAATGGTCTCAGCGAGTGCGAGTGCTTTTTGTTCTGCCTCATGCACAATTGTGGATACATCGGCTCCGACAATATCCAGCCCCTCGGCTTCGATAATATCCATCAAAGGGATTCCCAGCATTTGCAGATTGGTTCGCAGAAAACGTGCTGCGAAATCATTTTCCTGCATTGCCTCTGTGGAATAGATGCCGCCCTTTGTGGTACAGAACACGGCGCGTCCGGCACTGCAAAGTCCCATGGGAGCACCGGATTTCTGATAACGGAAGGTCAGCCCGACCACACAGATGTGCTCAATATAGGTATGCAGAGCAGCAGGGAAGGTGCCCTCCCAGAACGGAGCTGCAATCAACACCAAATCAGCCCGCTGAAACTGACGCGCCAAGGCAAAGCAGGGGTGATTCCAGTTGTTTTGTGCAGCAGCCTGCTCTCGTTCTGCCAGCGTATCCCCAAAGAGAGGCGCTGGACGGAGCACATTGAGATCAACTGTTTCCAGCAGTGCAGTTGGGTACTGGAGGAGGAGTGCATCTAAAAAGGTTTGTGCAATTTTTTCGGTGCGGGATGCTGCACCGCGGATACAGGCATTGACAAATAAAATGTTCATCAAAAAAACTCCTTTATTTCACGAAATTCCGTGCAAGCATGAATTGTGTACCATGAGTATATGCAAAGAGAAGGTTGAATATTGGCGTATAAGACGACAAGATTCTGAATGATTTTACTATAAGAGCTTTCAATTTGTTTGTCAAGATGTATTTTTTAGGAGGAAGGCAGATATCATGACGAAAAGGATTTCTTTTTTGCACAATATGACGGATTGTCTGACTGCAAAAGGCGGTGTATAGTCTGCGTGCTGTGGTGTCATGCTAAATGGACGAGGGAGGGATTTTGACTTGATTCGCATGGAAAATATCTGTAAAATATATGACAAAGGCAGAGTGTGTGCACTCGACCATGTTGCGCTGTCGGTTTCACCCGGCAGCTATACCGCTATTTTAGGGGCGTCCGGCTCGGGAAAATCCACACTCATGCACATTTTGGGGCTGCTCGACCGCCCCACCAGCGGAGAATATTGGCTGTGCGGAGAACGCACGGCGGGTCTGTCTGCCAGAGCAAGAGCAGAGCTGAGCCGTTCGCATATTGGATTTGTGTTTCAGAATTTCAGTTTGGTTTCGGGCATGAGTGCGCTGGAAAATGCGGCGCTCCCACTCGCGTTTCGTGGAATGTCCCGTGCGGAGCGGACAGACCGTGCGGCAGAAGCGCTGTGCATCGTGGGGCTGGGTGCCAGACTGCATCATACACCGCACATGCTTTCCGGCGGGCAGCAGCAGCGTGTCGCGATTGCGCGCGCACTCTGTACAGGGGCTGATTTGATTTTGGCAGATGAGCCGACGGGCAATCTGGACCCACAGGCAGCGCGTGAAATTTTGGAGCTGTTTGACCGTTTGCACGCCCAAGGACGCACAATTTTATGGATTACGCACGACCATCAGGCAGCAGCCCGCGCACAAAGGCGCATTTTGATGCAGAAAGGCAGATTGTGTCCGGAACAGGAGACGGAAAGATGAATCAATGCCATAAGCCTAATCATCGGTAACAAAAAAGGACTCCTAGCAAAGTGACTAGGAATTCTTTTTTTGATGGAACGCTTTTTGTCTTTTGCTCCTTATGGTATAATTTTATATGTGTTATTATAGGGAGGGCAGTACATGAAAAGTTATTCGTCGAGAGAAGTTATAGCGATATTGAAAGCAGATGAATGGTATGAAGTGGACGTGACTGGAAAAAAGGTGGACAACGGTAAAACACCCTGATAAAGATATCCCCTGTAAAACACTTAACAGTATCGAACGGTAGTCGGGGCTTAAATTCAGATAGCCTCGAATCCCTCCCTTTCATTTTAACAGGAGGCGTTAATTATGAAGAAAACGGAACGCTATGTTTATCCTGCTGTATTCACCTATGAAGCTAATCAGGAAATTGCAGTTGTCTTTCCGGATTTAGATGTTGCTACTAGTGGTACAGATGACAATGATGCTCTGCTATCTGCAAGAGAATTGTTAGGCTGTGCCCTCTACGGCATGGAAGAGGATAACGAGGAAATCCCCGTACCTACCCAGTTGTCTGATATAGTAACAGCTGAAAATGAACGGGCTATGCTGGTCGATGTATATATGCCGTCTATCCGCATGGCGAAAGTGAACCGGTCTGTTAATCGGACTGTGACATTACCCGCATGGCTTAATGCTGCGGCGTTGGAACGTAATTTCAATTTGTCGCAAGTTTTACAAGAAGCTCTTATGGAAAAAATTCAGACAACTAGAATATAAGTCAAAAGAAACCCGCTATTATATAGGCAGGTTTCTTTTATGCCCTATATATAGAAAATTCGATTTTGTCTGATACGTTTTTTTTGATGGAACGCTTTTTGACTCTTGGTTTCCGTGATATCATCTTGCGGATACGAAAAGCCATGTAAAGTTTACAGCCTGTTTTTATCCATGCGGGGATTGCACAAGCGGTGATTCGTCCGGATAGGGATACATACGAAATCATTGATGTGCAGAGATGTGGGAACGGTGCCGAGTTGCTGACAGGAGAAATGGGGGATTGAGTGATGATGATTGCGGGCAGCATTCTTTTGATTGTGACAAACCTTTTGATATTGGGACTGCTCTGGCTGATTTGGTGTATGGTGCGCCGCCGTGGACCCATGACCGCAGCAAAGCTGAGACAGACGGTGTGCTGGGACAAAACAGAGCCGCACGAACTGGTTCCGTGCGGTGGAGATTTGGACGTTATGGCGGCGCTGCTGCGTGCGCTGGAGCAGGGTGGAGATGCAAGAGACCTGCTTCGGGGCTATATGGTGCAGTGGGAACGAACGGGTGCCATTTTGGTTGGACAGGGGACGAAGAAAAAGCTGCGCTCCTTTGGCGATGATGTGCAGGAGGAGCTTGCTTTTCCGGAGGAACTGCCCCAGCTGTCCGGTGCACAAGCGTTGTTGTATCAGCGCATTTACAGCTGGCTTCCGGAGGACGGAGTCATACAGCGCAGTGAGCTTTATCAGGCAGCACGGCAGGAGGCGGAAGCGCTGGGTCATGTGATGCGTCAGTTGATGCAGGAGGGACAGCGCCGCCTGCGTGAAATGGGCGGCTCTATGCTCGAAAATAAGAAAGCAAAAATGGGGTTTTCGGAGCAATCCCGCGAAATCTATACGCGAAAAGGGGTTCGGCTTGCTTCGGAGCTCGCTGCATACACAAAATTTATGCGCAAGCATCTGCGAACCGGAGATGCGGCGGCGGCAGTCGTGGGCGGAATCGTACCAGATTGTACGATTTGTGTGCTCGCAGATGCGATTTATAATGGAATCCAGGCGGGAAAACAAGTTTGTCGTTGACAGTGTAAAATCTCCATGCTACAATAAAATACGCAAGGGAGCTTTCAGAAAAGCTGAGAGGAAGGCTGGGCGCCTTCGACCTTACCTGATTTGGATAATGCCAACGTAGGGAAGCAATCGCGGTTTGACGCGCTTTCTGTGCGAAAGAGCCGCATGGAAACCGAATACCAAAGAGGATACCTACATCGGTATCCTCTTTTTTTACAACTTGTGACAAGGAGAAAAACGATGAAAAAAGTATTGACGATTGCAGGTTCGGACTGCTCCGGCGGTGCTGGGATACAGGCAGACCTGAAAACAATGTCTGCACATGGCGTATTTGCCATGAGCGTCATAGTTTCTGTGGTGGCAGAGAATACGGCACGGGTGATTGCGATTGAGGATATTTCCCCCAAGATGATTGCGGATCAGATGGACGCGGTTTTTGAGGATATTTTTCCGGACGCTGTCAAGGTGGGTATGCTGTCCTCACCAGTCTGTATGCAGACCGTCGCGCACAAGCTGCGGCAATATCAGCCAAAGCACATTGTCATTGACCCTGTTATGTATGCCAAAAACGGCTGTCCGCTGATGGCACCTGACGCAGTTGGAGCGCTCATTGAATTTGTGCTGCCGCTTGCTACGGTGCTCACGCCTAATATTCCGGAGGCAGAGTGCATTGCACAGATGGAAATTCACAATGTAGCGGATATGGAACAGGCGGCACAGAAAATCTATGCAATGGGCTGTCAAAATGTGCTGGTCAAGGGCGGACATGCCATTGGGAATGCACTGGACGTGCTGTTTGATGGAAAGACCTTCCACCACTTTGAAACAGAGCGCATTGATACCAAGAATACCCATGGAACGGGCTGCACGCTGTCTTCTGCCATTGCGTCCAATCTTGCACTTGGATATGCGCCGCATGAAGCGGTTCAGCGGGCAAAGGACTATGTCACCGAGGGAATTCGTCATTCGCTGGCTTTGGGCAAGGGGTGTGGACCGCTCAATCACTTCCACGCATTCTTTTCGGAAAAGGAGATGCGATGAACCAGACAAATCATACAAGAAAACTCGCCCTTGCAGGGCTGTTGACTGCGGTGGCAGTCGTGGGAGGGATGTTCTCGATTCCGCTGGGGGCTGCAAAGTGCTCTCCGGTACAGCATATGGTGAATGTCATGGCTGCGATTTTGCTGGGACCGACCTATGCCATAGGTTCTGCTTTTACGGCATCTCTGATTCGTAATTTGATTGGAACCGGAAGCCTGCTTGCATTCCCAGGCTCCATGGTTGGCGCACTGCTTGCTGGTCTGTGCTATCAAAAGACCAAGCATCTTGCAGGCGCTTTTGTGGGAGAGGTCTTTGGAACTGGCATTTTAGGTGCCATGCTTTCTTATCCGGTTGCAACCCTGCTGATGGGAAAAACGGCTGCTCTCTTTGGCTTTGTTCCGGCATTTCTCATCAATACAGTGGCAGGTTCTGCTGTTGCCGTTTTGGTGGTCTGTGCGCTGAACCGGACAGATGTTTTGAAAAATCTGCGTGCAGGACTGCGATAATGGGGAGGAGAACGTATGAAATTCCAAAAGGAAATGTTGACTCTGTATGCTGTAACAGACCGGACATGGCTTGACGGCCGTACCTTAGCTGAGGTGGTAGAACAGGTGATTCGCGGCGGCGTTACGATGGTGCAGCTGCGTGAAAAGGAACAAGCGGAAGCGGAGTTCCTTCAAACAGCGCGCGAGGTACAACAGGTATGCCGTCGATATGGCGTACCATTTATCGTGAATGATTCCATTGCGCTGGCGCGTCAGCTGGGTGCGGACGGCGTACATTTGGGACAGGGAGATGTACCGGAAGGTGATGTGCGCAGTATGACGGCGGGCATGATTTTGGGAATGTCTGCCAATACCGTAGCTTCGGCACAGTCTGCCGTGGCGAGAGGGGCGGATTATCTGGGGGTTGGTGCGGTTTTTGGTACAACAACCAAACACGATGCCCGACATCTCTCTCCCGAAAAGCTGCGTGAAATTACAGCATCGGTAGAAATTCCGGTTGTTGCCATTGGCGGCATCGGACAAGATAATATTTTGGAACTGTCTGGGTGCGGTGTACAAGGTGCCGCCGTGGTATCGGCACTGTTTGCACAGGACGACCCTGAGTTGGCAGCTCGTGAAATGCGAAGAAAAGCAGAAAAGATAAGACAGCAGGAGGAAAAAAGATGAAGACAAGTGCACGTTTGCTGGAAAGCACCAAGGAGCTGTGGCAGGCATATTATGACCACCCATTTGTATTGGGAATTCAGAATGGAGACTTGGATAAGGAAAAGTTCCGCTTTTATAACATTCAGGATTATCTGTACCTGTTGGACTATGCAAAGGTTTTTGCCATCGGCATGACCAAAACAAAGGACCCTGAGGTGATGCACATATTTGCAAAGTACATTGCCCAGATTATGGACAGTGAGATGAATATACATAAGGGCTATATGCACACGCTGAATATTTCCAAGGAGGAGCTGCGTCAGACAAAGCCCGCACTTGCATGCCGTTCTTATACCTCTTATATGTTGGCTTGCGCACAAAATGGAGGTGCGGCTGAGGCACTGACAGCAATTTTGGCGTGTGCTCTTAGCTACGAGCACATTGCAAAGGAGATGCTGCGCCGCAATCCGGCAGCAATGGAACATCCGTTCTACGGGGACTGGGTGCAAATGTATGCTGCGGCAGAGTATGCGGAAGAAAACATCATGCTGTGTGATTTAATTGATTGCCTGACAGAAACCTATACTGAGGAACAGATGGAAAATCTGAAAGATATTTTCTATGCTTGCGCACGGTATGAAAAAGGATTCTGGGATATGGCATGGAAGATGGAAGCCTAAATATGCTGGAATTTCGACATGTAACCTTTCAATATGAGGTGGAGGATTTCAATATTATTGATGATTTATCCTTTCATGTTGCGTCCGGAGAATTTGTTTCTGTCATTGGTGCTTCTGGCTGCGGAAAATCGACAATTTTCCGGCTGGTCAATCAGCTGCTGCCCGTGAAATCCGGTGAGATTTTGGTGCGCGGGCGTAGGATTCAGGGACAAAAAAGCTATTGTGGTTATATGCCGCAGCGGGATTTGCTGTTTCCGTGGCGTACCATTGGGGAAAACCTGCGCCTTTCCATGGAGATTCGCGGCGGTTTTACGAAAGAAAAAATGGACGAGCGGGTGGAGGCGGCGCTTGCGCAGGTGGGGCTTGCCGGCTGTCGGGATAAGTCTCCAAGCGAGTTGTCCGGCGGTATGCGGCAGCGTGCGGCATTTGCACGCACCGTACTGACGGATTCTGAGCTGCTTTTACTGGACGAGCCGTTTTCCGCGCTTGACTTTCTCACCCGCATTTCCATGCAGGAGTGGCTGTTGGGGCAGTGGGAAGCAGACCGGCCAACGATTTTATTCATTACGCACGATGTCGAGGAGGCACTTTTTCTGTCCAGCCGTATTCTGGTTGTGGAGCAGACGCCTATTCACAGGCTGACTTCGATTGCAGTGCCCACCGGTTATCCGCGTACCCGCATGAGCCTGATGGAGCCGGACATGCTGACGCTCAAAGAACGGCTGATTGATATGCTGAGAAAGCGGGGGACAGAATGAAAAAAACGCAGATTCCTGCGCTCGTTGTGATGCTGGCGCTGTTGGTTTTGTGGCAGGTGGGGGCGATGCAGCTCAATGCAGCCTATATCTTGCCAACGCCAATGCAGATATTGGAAAAAATTTGGGAGCTGCGTATTCCGTTGTTTACAGCGCATTTGCCGGCTACGCTGCTGGTCACAGCCATTGGACTTGTGATTTCAATTCTATTTGGGCTGATGCTTGCAATCCTGATGGACGCCAGCCCGGTGGTATCTCGCGCCATTTATCCCATCATCATCGCTTCGCAGACCATTCCGACTACGGCGCTGGCACCTTTGTTCGTGCTTTGGTTTGGATACAGTATTTGGAGCAAGGTATTGGTTACGGTGCTCATCACCTTTTTTCCGATTACCATTACGGTATATGATGGACTGCGCTCCGTGCGGACGGATATGGTTGAATTGATGCAGACCTATGGCGCGAGCCGGATACAGATTTTTTGCAAGCTCAAAATGCCATGGGCACTGCCGTATTTCTTCTCGGCACTGAAAATGGCGGTTCCCATGTCACTGGTGGGTGCGGCAATTGGGGAATGGCTGGGGGCACAGGCGGGTCTTGGATACTTTAGCCGCCGTATGATTACACAGCTCGATGGGGCAGGTGTATTTGCGCCCATCGTGGTGCTTTCGGTCGCAGCCATGCTGTTCGCGGGTGTGCTGGCACTGTTGGAAAAAAAGGTGATTCGCTGGCGCGGAGAGCAATAAAAGGAAGATTTGTCGAAGATTCAGAAAGGATATTGTTATGAAGCTCAAAAAGATGTTATCAGCAGGGCTTGCGCTTTGTTTGTTGGTGCTGGGTGGCTGCGGTGCGCCGAAGGAGACTGCACAGACAGATGGATTGAAGCCGGTTGAGGTAGTTTTGGACTGGTATCCGAATGCCATTCATGCTTTTTTGTATAATGCCATAGAAAAGGGCTATTATGCACAAGAGGGGCTGGAGGTCAAGCTGCGATTCCCAAGCAATGAAAATGATGCCCTATCTTTGGTTGCCGCAGGCAAGGCGGATATTGGGATTTATTATCCGCAGTACATCATTCAGGCACGCGCAGACCAGAATGTTCCGGTCAAGGGCATTGGTGCAGTGGTACAGTATCCGCTTGGCGTTGTGACCTCTCTGGCAGAAAAAAATATCAAAAGTCCAGCAGACTTGGTTGGAAAGAATATTGGGTACGGTGGCTCTGAGCTGAGTGAGGCAATCATTCGCACCATTATGAAGAATGTGGGAGCGGACAGCGCAGAGATTACGCTGACCAATGTAGGGTTTGACCTGATGAGCGCCATGACAACAGGCAACGTTGATGCAACGGTTGGCTGCATGGTCAATCATGAAATTCCGCAGCTGATAGAAGAAGGCTTTGATATCAACTATTTCAGTATGTCCGATTATGGAGTGCCAAAGGATTATGAAATGGTATTTCTGGCAAATGATAAAACCATTGAACAGGATTCGGATACCCTCAAGGCATTTTTGCGCGCAAGTCAGAAGGGCTTTGCCGATATGAAGAATGACCCGCAGGGCTCGCTGGAGCTGCTTTTGAGCAAGCAGAGTGCAGATGAATTTCCGCTTTCCAAAACGGTAGAGGAGCAGTCGATGAATGTACTTCTGCCTGCTATGGAAACAGAGGACGCCCCTTTTCTCAGTCAACGTGAGGAGGTCTGGCAGACCGATATTGACTGGCTGCTGGAAAATAAACTCATTGACAATCCGGTTGCGGTCTCAGATGTCATGGTAGATTTGGGCGTTGCGGTGTCCTAAAAAAATTTGATAATATGGTTGCGGGATTGGAATATTGCTGTTAAAATGAAAATCAGGTAGAATATACCAATTTTGTAAACAAGAAAAGAGGTCATCGCATGAACGGAAGAAAAATAGCACTGGGTATGCTGGCGCTGTCGCTGGCAGTCACACCGGCTGCATTTGCAGCAGCTTCTGCAAAGCCGAGTTCTATGCAGATTACATTGAATGGTCAGAAAATTAAGTTGTCGGGTTATGAAATCGCTGGCAATAATTATTTTAAGCTGCGCGATTTGGCATACGCATTGCGTGAAACCGGAAGCGGTTTCTCCGTTGCATTTGATGGAAAAAATATTTCTCTGGTCAGCGGCGAAGCCTATAAGTCGGTTGGCGGAGAGCTGGAGGCACCCGCTGCGGCAGGAAATGTGACTGCAACCCAGAAGAATGATGTTATTTCCATCAACAAGCAGAATGTAACGCTGACAGGCTATGAAATTGATGGATATAACTATTTCAAGCTGCGTGATATGGGTGAGAAGCTGGATTTTGGCGTAGATTATGATGATTCTACCCGTACAGTCATTTTGGATACGGACGATGATGACGATCAGGACGACCTGAAGCCGGAGCTTGACGACGACAAGGACGACCAGGACGATAAGGACGACAAGGACGACAAGGACGACAAGGACGATAAGGACGACAAGGACGACCAGAAGGACGACAAGGACGATAAGGACGACAAGGACGACAAGGACGACCAGAAGGACGACAAGGACGATAAGGACGACAAGGACGATAAGGACGACCAGAAGGACGACAAGGACGACCAGAAGGACGACAAGGACGACCAGAAGGACGATAAGGACGACCAGAAGGACGACTAACTCAGCAGGCAGCGCGGCATAAAGGCGTAAGCTGTTTGAAAGTTTACAAATATGAATAAGACACCGGTTGGCATGTGCTGAGCGGTGTTTTTTTCAATATCTGTTGCATGAGAAAAAGTCTGGTGGAAGATTTTTTTGGGGATTTACCAGATTGAGACAACAGACGCATTTTGAACAGATGCAAAGAGGGAATGACATGAATCAAAAACAAATTGCAATTGGTATGCTGGCGATGTCTGTGATAGCTGCTTCGACTGCATTTGCAGCGCCTGCAAAACCAAGCACCATGCAAATCACACTGGACGGAAAGCTGGTTGGATTATCTGGATATGAGATTGCAGACAACAATTATTTCAAGCTACGTGACCTTGCCTATGCACTCTGTCAGACGAGCAGCCGTTTTTCGGTTGATTTTGATGGAAAGACCATTGCACTGGGGACGGGAAAAGAATATGTACCAGTTGGCGGAGAAATGACCATCAGAGAGGAAACGGCGGCAGATGCAAAATATAAGCAGGAGGTCATTCTCGTCAATCAGCAGCCTGTTTCAGTGACAGGCTATGAAATTGATGGATATCACTATTTTAAGCTGCGTGATATGGGAGAAGCGTTACAGTTTGATGTGGATTTTGATGCAGATTCCCGTACTGTGATTTTACAAAGCAAAAGAGAGCTTGACATGGAGACTGTTCCGCAAGAGGAGATGGATTTTATCCTTGTTCCGGACAAAAAACCAGATGTAGGTGAGTCCGGCACTCCTGCGCCGGAGGAGCAGACGGAAGAATCCGATGTGGAAGCTGTGCTCGCGCTTATGAATGATGCACGTGAAAAGGAGGGGGCTGCGGCGCTGAAGCTAGATGAGGACTTGTGCAAAGCGGCACAAATTCGTGCCGAGGAGATTGCTGGGTTATTTTCTCATACCCGTCCGGACGGCACAAGCTGCTTTACTGTGCTGAAGGAAATTGGCTGGAGCAGCTATGGTATGGTTGGTGAAAATATTGCAATGGGACAGCGCACACCGGAAAGTGTGATGGATTCTTGGATGAACTCACAGGGACACCGTGAAAATATCTTAAATGAGGCGTTTACAGCAGTCGGAATTGCGCGGTATCAGAATGGCTGGGTGCAATTGTTTGTCGGATAATATGGAAGTGCCTGTGTCCTCTCTCGGCAGTCTGTGCAAACCGATTTCATTGTGAAAAAATTTTTTGGAAAAAGAGGGAACCTTTTCTGTCAGGTACCGTCTAATGGAATAGAAACCAAAAAACAAACCACGATGTAAGAATCTGCAAGCAGATTCTGAGAGGAGAATGGATATGACATTTTTGAAGAGAACAGCTGCGATTGTATTGGGCGGCGCAATCCTGTGCACGACATCTGCATTTGCAGCAGAAGTAACGGAAAAGCCAACACAGTCTGTGACACAGACTGCACCCACAGCACCGGAAGCTTCACAGGAGCAGGCACAGGTAATGCAGGAGCGCAGCCTTTATTTTGGAACAATCAAGGAAATCATTCGCGATGAAGAGGATAAAATCACTGGACTGCATATGGAGTCTGAGAGCAAGGGCGAGTGCATCTTCCATGTCAATGAGGAAACTTTGCTGTTTGACAATGGTGCTGGCACCCGTACAGGGATAGATTCCTTAAAGGCTGGCGATGGAGTATATGTATATCATAGCCCTGCTATGACCATGAGCCTGCCGCCGCAGAGCTATGCCGAAGCGATTCTTACCAATATGCCGCAGGACGCACGCGCTGCAATGCTGCATACGGTTGAAGATACCCGCAAGAATGAAGATGGCAGCGTAGTCGTTACCACCGACCGTGGGACACTTGAGCTGACAATCGAAAAGGACGCTGCTTATGGAGATTTCATGGGACGTCAGATTATGGGTGCAGATGACCTGCGTATTGGAACCCGCTTCTTTGCATGGTATGACAATGTACAGGAAACCATGCCGGCAAAGGCAAGCACCAAGAAGCTGACCGTGGTACCGGCAAAGAATCAGGCAGAAATGCCAATCCTTGTTGGTGAAAAGACCATGGAAGGCGTGACTGCAAAGATTGAAAATGGAACCCTGATGATTCCTGTAAGCTCTGTTTCAAAGGAATTTGGCATCACTGCTTCCTATGAAAAGCTGACAGACGGTGAGCAGGTTACTCTGAAGGGCGATGCGGTAGAAATGGTCATCGATATTGGCTCGGATACCTTCCAGATTGCAAAGGATACGGTTATGAGCTATGGTGCACCCTCGGTGATTGAAGATGGTACAACATGGGTACCGGCACAGGCGATGGCTGACCTTGTGGGAGCAAAGCTGTCTCTGGCAACCGGCGCTGTGGTATTTACACCTGCAAAGTAAGAAAACAATGATAAAAAAGACACCTTTGGGTGTCTTTTTTTCATGCTCTTTGGCACGTATGTAAGCGAGATAAAACAAAAATTTGGGCACGGTGATGTCGGGAAATCAAATCGGTCAGTCAAAATAGAATAGTTCTTCAAACTTTTTATCGAGAGCGATACATAAAACGAGTGCGAGCTTTGCGGTGGGGTTGAATTGTCCGGTTTCAATGGAGCTAATGGTGTTTCGCGATACACCCACCATTTCAGCCAATGCTGTCTGTGACAATTTTTTCTCACTTCGAGCTTCTTTCAAGTGGTTTTTGAGTACTAATTTATCATTCATTCGGTTTCCTCGTTTTAATACAGCACAAACTTTACAAAGAGAAACAGATACCGAGCCATTTCAGTAAAAAATAGGAAGGTGAAGAAATAATTCGTTTTTCTTTTGACCTTTGTAAGCTGATATGCAAATCCGGAAAAGAGGGTTATATTGACGAGAAGTCCCATTGCATATTTTGCAGAATCATCAAGCTGTTTGATTTGTGACAGTACAAGCCAAGAAAGAATCAAAACAGCAATTGAAAAATCAGCGGCTTTTAGTTCGAAATATTTTACGCGCTCGTCTTTTGAGATGTTTTCATTTCGGCTTTTTGCCAGAATTTCTTCTTTATTCATGATGGAACCTCCTTTAATATTGCCAAGTATTCTATGCAAATAGAATACCATTGACAAGTATTCTTGTCAATATATTTTGCAAAGTTTTCTGTGCAAAAATGGATGGCTGTAAATGGATTGCAATGGGAGATGTTTTGAGGAGGCTCATAGAAAAATCAAAACAGGCACCGCAGGGAATTTCGATTCCCCACAGCGCCCGTGATAGACTCCCTAAAAGAGAGCATGTTTTGGAAGAAATTACTTTGCGTCAACCTCTGCCATGTGCTCGATGAGCATCAGCAGCTTGTTGGAGTAACCCCATTCGTTATCATACCAAGAAACGACCTTTACGAAAGTATCGGTCAGAGCAATGCCAGCCTTCTTGTCGAAGATGGAGGTGCGCTCGTCGCCGATGAAGTCGGAAGAAACAACGTCCTCGTCGGTGTAGCCCAGAACGCCCTTCAGACCGCCCTCGGACAGAGGCTTCTCAGAAGCAGCCTTCATTGCAGCGCAGATGTCCTCGTACTTTGCCGGCTTTGCCAGATTAACGGTGAGGTCAACAACAGAAACGTCCAGAGTCGGAACGCGCATGGACATACCAGTCAGCTTGCCGTTGAGCTTCGGGTAAACCTTGCCAACAGCCTTTGCAGCACCGGTAGAAGATGGAATGATGTTGCCGCCAGCTGCACGGCCGCCGCGCCAGTCCTTCTTGGAAGGGCCGTCAACGGTCTTCTGGGTGCCGGTGGTAGCGTGAACAGTGGTCATCAGACCGTCGGTGATGCCGAATGCCTCGTCCAGAACCTTAGCGATGGGAGCCAGACAGTTGGTGGTGCAGGAAGCGTTGGAAACAAAGGTCATGTCCTTTGTATAAGTGTCCTGGTTTACGCCCATAACGAACATTGGGGTGTCGTCCTTGGAAGGAGCAGACATAACAACCTTCTTTGCGCCGCCGTCGATGTGAGCCTGAGCCTTTTCCTTGGTCAGGAAAACGCCGGTGGACTCAACAACGTAGTCAACGCCGTCCTTGCCCCACGGAATGTTCTTTGGATCCATCTCAGCGTGGAACAGAACCTTCTTGCCGTCCACAGTGATGGAGTTATCATCATACTCGATGGTTCCGTCATAGCGACCGTGTACAGAGTCATACTTGAGCATGTATGCCATGTAGTCCGGAGTCATGAAAGGATCGTTTACCGCTACGAACTCAATGTTCGGGTTCTTCAGACCAGCGCGGAAAACCATACGGCCGATACGACCAAAACCGTTGATACCTACTTTAATAGCCATTGCAATATTCCTCCTATAACAATACAAGTATTCAACATTGCTGAAACTATTATACAACATATCTGCGACATTGTGCAATCCCTAATTGTGAAACATTTGTCAAATTTAGCAACTAAAAAATTGGATATTCTTTGCAAACTATACAGCCAACGTGGTATAATAAGTATAGTGCAACGAAGTTGCCCAAATGTTGTGCAAAAAGGCACCAAATCAGCACCATCAAAATGCACAAAAATATTACATTATTTTTGTATGTATATACAGGTGTCAAAATCTTGGAGGACAATTTCATATGGAGTTCATGGATTTTCTGGGCGGATGTGATACGGCCGCCTGGCAGATGCTCAGTGTGTTAGATGCCGCCGACCGGGCATTCGTGCGGCTGGACGATGCAGGACGGATTATTGCACTGACGGATCGGGCGGAGGAGCTTTTGCGTCAGCCGCCGCTGCGCTCGATTTATGAGGTGCTGGGAGAGCTGGCTGCGCGTACAATCCGCATTGCAATCCGGCGGCATGAAAACATGCGAACCCGTGACATCATTGACGGCTGTACTGTGACGCTGACGATTTGTCCGGGAGAGCAAGAGCATTTACTCTATCTTGCACCAGAGCCATCAACCAGCCTTTTACTGCGCGAGCAGCTGACTGAGCAGCGCCTGCGTATGGCACTTTCTGTGCTGGAGCTTGATGACAAGGAGGCAAGACGCCGCACCCTGCGCAAAATGTCTCGGCTGATGCGTGAGCTTGCGCTGATACGGGGCAAAACCGGTATGCCGCGCACAATGAAAAAGCAGGAGCTGGGCGCACTGTGCGCATGGGCGGTTCAGTTTACACGCCGCTGTACCAATATCCCCATTGTGCTGGAAGGCGTCCACACCCCAATCGTCTGTGAGCCGGACGAAACAAAAATTGCACTCTATCATTTGCTGACCAATGCGATACAGGCGCCGGGTGTCAGTCAGATTACGGTGCGGTGGGGAAATGAACCGGGCTATGCGTGGTTTGAAGTGGCAGACAATGGTGCGGTATTATCAGAGGAGGCGTTCTCAGCGCTCTGTACCGCCAGCAGCCGTGTGGGAACGCTCAATGGGCTCCCGCCGCAGATTGAGGGACACACACCGGGGCTTGGGCTGCCGGCGGTTTGCGAGATTGCCATGCGACATGGCGGCGGCGTATCCGTGGTAGATGCCCCTGAAGGAAAGGCGGTGCGTGTCACTTATGGAGATGATTTGTGCGAAGACGCACACACATTGCATGCGCCTAAAATTTCAGATGGCTTTCCGATTGAAGAAACAGAGTTGTCTGTTCTCTCTTAAAAGTGTATAAAAGCCGATGCGTCACCCTGCACCTGATAACAGGTGCAGGGTGATTTGCGCTTGCGGAAATCTGGTGTATTTTGTTCGCCTATTGCGTATTTTATAGTGAAATTAGATGCTTTATGGTGGGAATGGTTACAATCACTTTCGATTGTTCCGGAAAAAATTGACAGGGGAGCCGCCGCGCGGTACAATGAATCTATCAAATGTATAGAAGAAGAAATTTGAAAGGAGGTGGAGGCTATGAAAAAAATAGGTATCTGGACCGCGCGCGTGGGATTGCTTGGCATATTCTTTTGGTGCAGCAGCTTATTTGCGACATGGTTGTGTTATCGCCACACGCCAATTGAGGTACAATCGGGGACAATGATTTGGGTTGCTGCTCTGATTGGGCTGCAAATCCTCTTGTATCTTTCTTTTTCTTGGACGGAAAAGAAGCAGCGCACGGGTTGGCAGGCGGCTCTGTTCCTTGGGATTGTCCTCATGCGCATCTTGGCTCTGCTGGGGACGATTGACGGCAGTGCGGTAAGAAATGAGGTCATCACGATGATTTTGGGTGTGCTGCCCGCAATCCTCTTGGTGCATGGACTGACCCAGCTGGGCTGCAATGCGGCAGAGTATGCTTGGAGAAAATCTCAGCTGCATCGTACGTAATCGGACGAAATTATTGTGTAAAAAGACGTGCCTGAAGCAAAAGGCACGTCTTTTTTGTATTATTTTTTGCAAAAACGCGAAAAAGTCAGAATATGGGGCGCGGGGCACACAGCCCAAAAAGCAGTATGGATTTGGAGACAGAGACTGCTTTTGCAAACTCCTTATAAATTATTGCATGATTTTGTTGAAGTTTTTTGGTCAGAACGGTTGATTTTTGTACCCTTTTATGAGTATAATTTAAGACGTGATACTTTGAAATATCACGCCTGTTCTGTCCCGAGCTGCGGCAAGAAGGGCAGGCAAAAGGGAAACGAAACGAGCGCCCTCCGATTGGCATTTTCGGCTGTTGTGCGCTTGCTTTTCGTGCACAAAATATTGGAGAGGTGAATCTAAAATGGTGTACACGTTTCGTGGCGGCATTCATCCGGGCACACATGCTGACCCTGGGTATAAGGCTGCAACAAACACCAAGCCCATTGAGGCGATGCCCGCTCCCGAGCAGGTAATCCTGCCGGTATCTATGCACATCGGCGCTCCCGCAAAGCCGATTGTAAAGAAGGGTGACATCGTAGATATGGGACAAATGATCGCGGAGGCTGGCGGATTTGTCAGCGCACCCGTCCATGCGACGGTTTCCGGTAAGGTCATTGCGGTTGAGCCGCGGCTGCATCCGAACGGCAGCAAGGTCATGTCCATTGTAATCGAGAACGATGGTGAGGACCGTCTGCATGAGTCTGTGCATCCGTATGATTTTGCAGCCATGTCAAATGATGAGCGCATTGAAACCATTCGCTCGGCTGGCATGGTAGGACATGGTGGTGCGACGTTCCCCACCCATGTGAAAATCAAGGGCGCAATTGGCTGCGTTGATACCGTTCTGGTCAATGCGGCAGAGTGTGAACCCTACATCACAAGTGACCATCGCCTGCTGTTGGAGCGCCCCGAGGAAATCGTTGGCGGTCTGAAGATGCTTTGCGACATCATTGGCGCAAAGAGCGGCATCATCGGCATCGAGGTCAACAAGCAGGATACCTTTGCAAAAATCGAGGAGCTCATCAAAGATGACCCGCGTCTGCATCTGTATCCGCTCAAGTGCAAGTATCCGCAGGGTGCGGAAAAGCAGCTCATCAACGCTTGCACAGGCAGAGAGGTTCCGTCCGGCAAGCTGCCGGCAGACGCAGGCTGTGCAGTATTTAATGTGGACACCACAGGCGCGATTTATCGCCGCTTTTTGACCGGTATGCCGGTGGTACGCCGTATTGTAACGGTTTCCGGTTCGGCGGTCGTCAATCCCAAAAATCTGGAGGTGCGCATTGGTACACCCGTAGAAAAGCTCATTGACGCATGCGGCGGGCTGAAAGCAGCGCCAAATAAGCTGCTCATGGGCGGCCCGATGATGGGTGTTGCGCAGTTCTCGCTGGAAATCCCTGTATTCAAGGGCACCAACGCATTCCTTGCGTTCTGCGAAGATGAGGACAAGCGCGTTCCGGACCCGCAGTGTATCCGCTGCGGTAAGTGCATTGAAGCATGCCCGATGCACCTGCTCCCAATTTACATGAATGTTTATGGCAAGGCAAACGACCTCGAGGAGAGTGTCAAGTGCGGCGCAATGGACTGCATTGAATGTGGGTCCTGTGCCTATGTTTGTCCGGCACGTATCCCGCTGGTTGCACAGTTCCGTCTGACCAAGAGTCAGATTCAGGCGCAGCGTGCAGCAGAAAAGGCAAAGGCTGATGCAGAGAAGGCGAAGGCAGAAGCCGCAGCTGGCAAGCCCGCCGATGCGGAAAAGAAGTAAGGGGGTAGAAACTGATGTATGATCTGAGTAAAGTCGTTGTCACCTCCTCACCGCACATCAAGGCGGCTGATGATACCAGAAGCCTGATGGCAGATGTGTGTCTGGCTCTGCTGCCTGCACTGGTTGTGTCCGTTCTCACATTTGGACCGCGTGCGCTGGTGCTGACCGTGGCAACTGTTATTTCCTGTGTATTTTTTGAGTGGCTTTATAACAAGCTGCTGCACCAGCCGAGTACCATTGGCGACCTGTCTGCGGTCGTTACCGGTATGCTGCTGGCATTCAACATTCCGGTTGCGGCACCGATTTGGATGCCGGTTATCGGCGGTGCCTTTTCCGTCATCGTGGTCAAGATGCTGTTTGGCGGCATTGGCAAAAACTTTATGAATCCGGCGCTGGCAGGCCGTGCCTTTATGCTGGCATCTTGGCCGGCACTCATGACCGTTTGGACACGTCCGGGTGCAGAGCTGCCGCTCTTTGGCAATGTGACAGTAACCGATGCAATCTCTACTGCAACCCCACTTGCTTCCCTCAAGGGCGGCGCACTGCCGGAGGCAGATATACTGCGCTTGTTCCTTGGTCAGACCGGCGGCGTTATCGGTGAGACCTCTGCACTGGCTCTGCTCATTGGCGGCGCATATCTCGTTTACCGCAAGGTGATTTCCATTAACATTCCAGCGGCTTATATCTTGACTGTTGCGGTTTTGACCTTCCTGTTCCCAATGGGCGGTCAGGAGCGCTTTGTGTGGATGCTGAGCCAGATTCTGTCCGGTGGTCTGATGCTGGGTGCCATCTTTATGGCAACCGACTATGTGACAAGTCCGGTTACACCAAATGGTCAAATCATCTTTGGCATCGGCTGCGGTCTTTTGACCGTGTTTATTCGTTACTTTGGCGGTCTGCCAGAGGGCGTATCGTATTCTATCCTGCTCATGAACACGCTGGTTTGGGTGATTGACAAAAAGACCCACCCGCGTAAGTTTGGCTATGCGCTGGATAAGAAGAAGGAGGGCAAGTGATCATGAGCGAAACCAAAAAGAGCGAAGGCATTGGCCGCCTGATTCTTGTACTGGGTCTGATTACCTTTGTATGTGCACTGCTCTTGGGCGTTGTCAATCAGGTGACAGCACCGTTGATTGAGCAGAATGAAATCAATACCCGAAATGCTGCCATGGAGGAAATCATTCCGGGCGCACAGTTTGAAGATCTCGGCACCGTTTTGAGCGCAGAGGAGGTTGCAGCAGCGGGGGTTACCCTGCCTGCGGGCCGAACAGCTGCGGCAATCTCTGGTGTATATCAGGCAACGGTGGACGGACAGGACGCAGGCTACTGCGTACAGGTCAACCCGAAGGGCTTTGGCGGCGCACTGACCCTGATTGTGGGTGTTGGCACCGATGGCAATATTGCCGGCATCAAGGTGACAGGTCACGCAGAAACACCGGGTCTTGGTGCAAAGGCACAGACCGATTCCGCATGGGTTGCACAGTATCAGGGTGCAGCAGCAGACGGTCAGCTGATGGTGACAAAGGACGGCGGTACCATTAACGCAATCACAGGTGCAACCATCACCTCTCGTGCGGTAACCGACGGCGTCAACACGGCAGCCGCTTACATTGCAACATTGGGTTAAGAAGGAGGGCGAACATAATGAAATTTTCTGAGCGTTTGAAAGCCGGCGTCCTTCTCGACAATCCGGTATTTATGCAGACCATTGGTCTGTGTCCGACTTTGGCAACGACAACCTCGCTGTCAAACGCAGTGGGCATGGGCGTTGCAGCAACCGTTGTTTTGATTTGCTCCAACGTGGTCATTTCTCTGCTGCGCAAATTTATTCCCGATAAAATCCGTATTGCGGCATTCATTTCGATTATCGCAACTTTTGTAACCCTAATCCAGATGCTCCTCAATGCCTATATCCCATCTCTTGCAGCATCTCTCGGCTTGTTCCTGCCGCTGATTGTTGTAAACTGTATCATTCTTGGGCGTGCAGAAGCATATGCTTCTAAGAACAAGGTGCTTCCGTCTGCATTGGACGGCGTCTGCATGGGTCTTGGATTTACATTTGCACTCGTGCTGATGGGCTTTTTCCGTGAGCTTCTGGGTGCAGGCACCATTGCAGCCGGCATCATCAGCGAAACAGGAATTCAGATTCCCGGGCTTTATGAAAATGCCGCAACCATGATGATTCTGCCAGCAGGCGGCTTCCTTGTCATGGGCTTTATCCTTGCTGCAATTCAGAAGATTATGTCAAAAAAGGAGGACAAGTAAATGTTTAGTTTACCTGCTTCCATGGGACTGACAGACATTCTGTCGCTTGCAATTGCGGCAATTCTGGTCAACAACTATATTTTGGTACAGTTCCTTGGCTGCTGTTCATTCTTCGGCGTATCCAAAAAGACCGATACTGCCGTTGGTATGGGCATGGCGGTTATCTTTGTTATGGCGCTGGCGTCCGCGGTTTCGTGGTGTGTGCAGTATTTCATTTTGAATCCGCTGGATCTGGGCTACATGCAGACCATTGCATTCATTCTGGTTATCGCAACACTCGTACAGTTTGTTGAGATGTTCATGAAGAAGTTTATGCCGGCTCTGTACTCGGCGCTCGGCATTTTCCTGCCGCTGATTACGACAAACTGTGCAGTTCTGGGTGCAGCAATCACCAACATCGACAACGAATATTCTTTCATTGGCGCTGTTGTCTATGGCGTTGCAGCCGGTGTCGGCTTCCTGCTGGCGATTGTCCTGTTTGCATCCATTCGTGAGCGTCTTGCAGTCACTTCAAAATGTCCGAAGTGCTTTGAGGGCTTCCCGATTGCGCTTATCGCAGCTTCGCTGCTCGCGATATCCTTCATGGGCTTCTCCGGTCTTTCGATACCATGGTAAACCAAGGAGGAACTGAAAAATGGATATGACCAATATAATTTCCGCGGTGCTCGTGCTGTTTATCATGGGTGTCGTGTTCGCATTGCTGCTCGGCATTGCGGCAAAGGTGTTTGCTGTCGAGGTAGACGAGCGCGTTCCGCTGGTGCGTGATTGTCTGCCGGGCGCAAACTGCGGCGGCTGTGGATATCCGGGCTGTGACGGTCTTGCGGCTGCAATTGTTGAGGGCAATGCCCCGGTCAATGGCTGTCCGGTTGGCGGCGCTGCTGCGGCAGCAAAGATTGCCGAGGTCATGGGTGTTGAGGCGGACAGCGCAGAACCAAAGGTTGCACATGTGCACTGTAACGGTGGCTGCAACGCGGTAGACAAGGCAAAGTATGAGGGCTTGCAGGATTGCAATGCGGCAATGCGTGTTGCGGCGGGTCCAAAGGAATGTGCATACGGCTGCATGGGTCTGGGCTCCTGTGTAAAAGAATGTGCATTTGATGCGCTGCATATTGTAGACGGTAAGGCGCTGGTCGATCCGGAAAAGTGTGTTGCATGCGGTAAGTGTGTTGCTGCTTGTCCGAAGAAGCTCATTGACCTCGTGCCGAAGTCAAAGAAGGTTCATGTAAACTGCCGGAATCAGGACAAGGGTGCGCAGGCGATGAAGGTCTGCACAAACTCCTGTATTGGCTGCATGAAGTGCGAAAAGACCTGTAAGTTTGATGCAATCCATGTGGTAAACAACGTGGCTGTCATCGACTATGACAAGTGTAAGAACTGTAAGATGTGTTCCAAGGCTTGTCCGAAGAATGCAATCGAACCGATTCCGACCAAGGAAGAAAAGGAAAAGTTCGATGCCATGATGAAGGCGCAGGCAGAGAAGGCAAAGGAAGCAGCACAGGCAAAGGCTGCGGAACAGGCTGCTGCGCAAGCGCCAAAGGGTGAATAACCCATCCATCAAAGAAAAATCTGTAAAGCGAAAAGGGGTCCGGTTTGGACCCCTTTTCTTTGAAATTTTGGTATGGAAAGGAGAGAATGGATTTGCAGGATTATTTGCATGTGCGCATGGAGCGCGCAGATATTGGACGGTTATCCAGTCTGGCGCTTGCTCACGTGGGTGACTGTGTGTATGAAATGCTGACCCGCGGACGGCTGGTCAGCAGCGGACTGACCACAGCACGCAATCTGCACAGCCATACTGTGGCATTGGTGCGTGCGTCTGCACAGTATGAAGCCGCACAGAGTATTCTGCCGCTTTTGACGGAGGAGGAACAGGATATTTTCCGCCGTGCACGCAATACCAAGGTGCATGGCGTACCCAAGGCGGCATCAAAGGCGGAATATGCCTATGCAACGGCGCTGGAAGCGCTGTTTGGCTGGCTGTATCTCAATGGACAATATGACCGCATCAATGCCCTCTATGATGTGATTGTGAAAGAACAGCCGCTTTCTCATAAGTAAGGAGGGGCAGAGCGGTCTGCATCGTTTTGCATACCGTTCGGTCCCTCCGGCGGGTTATCGGCAGTTCTGCATGGAATCGCTCTGGTTCTGGAAGGAGTCAGACTTCTTCTGCTCTGCCTGCTGACCCTGCTTCTTGTTTGCTGCCTTTGGATTATTCTTAGCCATTTGTAATCACCTCTTTCTGATGTGTTGTTGCTAGTATGGACAGAAAATACATAGACTATGCAATAAATTTTTAGAGGCAGACCTTGAAACTCACGGGAATATTTGATAAAATCCTAAAGGATAACACGATTGATATGGAAAAGGAGAATAGATATCATGTCCGGACATTCCAAGTGGCATAATATTGCCAAGCGTAAGGGCGCAAATGACGCAAAAAAAGCGAAGATTTTCACAAAAATTGGTCGTGAAATGGCAATCGCAATCAAAGAAGGCGGATCTCCGAATCCGGATATCAATGGACGTCTGCGCGATGTCATTGCAAAGGCAAAGGCAAACAATATGCCAAATGACAATATCAAGCGCATGCTGGACAAGTATTCGGGTGCAAACGGCAATGTAGAATATGAGGCAATCAATTATGAGGGCTACGGCGTTGGCGGTGTTGCAGTCATCGTCGAGACATTGACCGACAACCGCAACCGTACCGCTGCCGATGTACGCCATCTGCTCGACAAGTATGGCGCGGGTATGGGTGCAACCGGCTGTGTGGGCTGGCAGTTTGACCAGAAGGGCGTTATGATTATCGAGCGTGAGTCGCTTGACGAAGATGAAACCATGATGCTGGCACTGGACGCAGGCGCAGAGGATTTTCAGGCAGATGAGGAAACCTTTACCATTTATACCGCTCCGGAGGACTTTGGTACGGTGCGCGAGGCGCTCGAAAGTCAAGGAATGAGCTTTGCAGCGGCTGAGGTAGAAATGGTTCCGCAAAACTATATTCGTCTGGAGTCTGCTGAGGATATGGAGAAGATGCGCAAGCTGCTCGATAATCTGGAGGACAATGACGACGTACAGTCTGTCTGGCACAACTGGGAGAATGAGGACGAATTTGACGGCTGAGGCATATAAAAAACGAGGGAACTTTCCCTCGTTTTTTTAATGCTCTGCGGCAGGTATTTTTTTGCGTGACAGATATCGGAAAACAAGCGCAATGCAAGCCATCAGAAGCTGTACCACAGGCGTTGCAATCCAGACCCCTTCGAGCTGGAAAAAATGCGGCAGAATGAATAGGGTCACTGCCATAATAATTGGTTCTCCATAAACCATCACGTATGCGAAGCGGTCTAGGTTGATGGAGTAAAAATAGGAGATGGTCACGCGCACAATGGCAATGGCAGGATATCCGATTGCAATGACACAGAGCACGTGCCCAACCATGGAAGCGGCATCGGGAGAAGAGCCGAAAATAGCAGGGAACCATGCCCGCCCGAATACAGTCAGCAGGGCGAAGGCAATCGAAAGCCCAAGACCAATTCCATAGGCGAGCTTGCGGATAAAGTGCAAATCTTTGATGCGGGATTCTCCGAAATAAAGGCTCATCGTCGGCTGACTGCCGTCACCCACGCCCTGTAAAATCAACTGAATCACAACCGCGACATAGCTTGCAACCGCATAAGCGGCAACGGCAAGCTCTCCGCCATATCGAACTGCGCCCAGATTGACAAGCATAATCACAAGGTTGGGGGACATGGTCAGTCCAAAGGGCGAGATGCCGGTGGTCAAGATGCGTGAGACTGCCCAGCCTTGCGGAATGAGCAGCTTTCGCGGAATATCACGCTCGGTGATGACCAGCATCACAAGACATAGGATTGCAGTCACTGCCTGTCCCAAAATGGTAGCCAGACCGGCACCAGTCATTCCCATGCCGCCGCTGATTAAAACAGCATCTAAAATGATGTTGGTGATAAAGCCAGCCATCATGGCAAACATGGCGAACATGGAACGGTTGAGGTTGCGAAATACCGGAGCAAGTCCGGTTGAAAATACCTGAAATGCAGTGCCCAGAATAATCATGCGAATATAGTCCAGTCCACAGTCATACACTGCACCGGTGGCACCGAACAGGCGCAATAGATGGGGGTGAAGCGGCCATAAAATCAGCAGCAGCGCAATCGTCGCAAGCAGCAGCATGGAGATTGTCGTACCCAGAAACCGCTGGCGCTGGTCATCTTCCCCCCGCCCGAGGCTGATGGACATATGAATGGAGCCTCCCATGCCGATGCCGGTTCCCACTGCCTGCAAAAGAGCCGTCATGGGGTAGGCAATATTGATTCCGGCAAGTCCGCTGTCTCCGATATATTGCCCGACAAAGAAACCGTCTACGATTGCATAAACGCCGGAAAAAGCGAATGCCAGTACCGCGGGCAGCATTGTGAACAGATAAGATCGAATCAACGTAGTTCCTCCCTTTTCTATACTAGATATCTAACCGGAAAATTGTATCATGCGGAAAGATACTTGTCAAGCGGTCGGGATTTGGAACAAAAAACAGAGATTTTGAATGAGAAATGCTGGGAAAAGGAAAAAAGGGGGCGGCAATTGCCGTCCCCTGCTTGGGTGCGTTAGAGAAGCAGCGGCTCCTGTGGGATATCGTCCTCCAGCCATGTTTGATGTTCTGTCAGATGGACGGTAAACATGCGTCCGGCATCACGGTCATATTTCGCCTGATGATATTGGAACAGCATGCGGTTTTGTCCGACTGTGCCCAGAATTTCGATTTTGCCGGTAGGGTGGGAGAGTGCATAGCGCAAGGATTTTCCCTGTCCGTTCTGCATGTTCTTCGCCTGCTCTACAATTTGTATGCCGCGCAGAAATGGCACAGAAAACTGGTTTTTGACACCGGTAACCGGACGGCACTGGAAAACATAGTAGGGAATGACACCCATACGAATCAGACCGCGCAGTAGCGTGCCCAATACAACACCATCATCGTTGACGCCCTTGAGCAATACAGTCTGATTGCGCACAGGAATCCCGCAGCCCTGCACAGCCTTGATTGCGGCGTTCGATTGCGGGGTCAGCTCATGCGGGTGATTGAAATGGGTGATGAGGAAGAGCTGCTTTTTCTGGTTGTATTTTTGGAACAGCGCAATGAGGTCAGGGTCCTCTGTGATACGCTGGGGGAAGGTGACAGGGACACGGGTGCCAAAACGAATCATGTCCAGATGGTCGATTTGACACAGGCGGGATAAATAGTCCTCCAAAATATCGTTGTCATTGAGCAGCGCATCACCGCCGGAGATGAGGACGTTGCTGATTTCCTTATGTGCTTCGATATAGGCAATCATCTCGTCCAAATGCGATGCAATTTCAGCATCAGACAGTCCGACGAGACGCTTGCGGAAGCAGTGACGGCAATACATGGCACAGCGATTGGTCGAGAGAATGAGCGCAGTCGCATGGTATTTGTGCTGCATACCTGTTACGACGGTATTCGATGCTTCGCCGCTGGTATCAAAGCTGCCGGATAAATCGGTTTCCCGCACAGAAGGGATACACATTTTACGAATGGGGTCATCGGGATTGTTCAGGTCAATCAAAGAGAGATAATAGCGCGGAACAGACATGGGGAATTGCTCCAAAATCCGTGCCATTTGTGCGCTGTCTGCTTGGTTCAGGTGCAGCAGGCTGCTGACCTCCTGCGCAGTATGCAGATTTTCCTGCAAATCACTTTTCCAACTCATTACGCTCACCTCCATGGAATTTTGCTTGCGGTTTTACATGCTCAGTATACCATTTTTGCACAAAAAAGGAAAGTAACAGCTTGGAAAAAGTGTGCAATCTGTATGGTATGCTGTTCAAATCAAGTCGAATTTGATATACTGGAAGCAAATCCATATTTTATAGAAAGATGAGAGGCGAAGGACTTTGCAGGATACTTTATTTTATCGTGATGCCTATGTGCGTGCTTTTGATGCGGTTGTAGCAGATTGTAAGCCGTGTGCGCAAGGATTTGCGGTTGTTTTATCAGAGACTGCCTTTTATCCGGAGGGCGGCGGACAGCCGGGAGATACCGGAGTTCTGGGTGGCGTGCGGGTATGGGATACCAAGGAAAAAGAGGGACATATCGTACATTTTTGTGATGCCCCGCTGCCGGTCGGAGAAACGGTTCACGGCGAGCTGGATTGGGAGCGCCGGTTTCGACACATGCAGTCACATACCGGAGAGCATATTTTTTCGGGCATTGCCCATGCGCTCTATGGCTGTGAGAACGTGGGGTTCCACATGAGTCAGGACTGTGTCACAATCGACCTCAATCGTGCGCTGACCGCCGAGCAGGTTGCCGAAATCGAGCGGCAGACAAACGAAGCAGTCTTTTCTGATGTGCCAACGATGGTGCAGTATCCGACTCCCGAGGTCTTGCAGACCTTAGACTATCGCAGCAAGAAAGAGCTGACGGGAACGGTACGATTGGTGGAAGCAGGCGGGCGGGATTTGTGCGCGTGTTGTGGATTGCATGTGGCGAGAAGCGGGGAAGTTGGGTGTGTCAAGGTTGGTATGCAGACCCCGCATCGCGGCGGAATCCGCATGACATTGCGCATCGGTTGGGACGCACTGCGCGATTATGACAAAAAGCAAAGGCAGACCGCTGATATTTCCCACCTTTTATCTGCGAAGTCTGATGAAATCGTGGAAGCTGTACAGAGAATGACAGAACAGAATGATGCCTATCAGGCGCAGGTGATTGCACTGCATGATGAAATTTTTCGTTTGCGGGCACAGGCACTCCCCAAAGGAGCGCCTAAGCTGTGGCAGTTTGCCGAGGGGCTGACTCCTGTGGAAACCAGACGTTTTGCCGATGTTCTGGCAGGACAGGCAGAGTGGGCAGTCGTATTCACAGATGCTGGAGAAAATCACTGGCAATATGCAGTTTGCAGCCATACACAGGACGTGCGCGCCATCTGCCAAGCACTCAATACAACATTTCATGGACATGGCGGCGGGAAACCAGCGGTGGTGCAGGGGGCAATCCATGCGACACGTGCGCAAATCGAAGCATTTTGTGAGGAATATAGGTTGTAAGGAGGAAACTGGAAGATGCGTGAAATTTATCCGGGGCGGCGCTACCGTCATTTTAAGGGGAA
The DNA here is from genome assembly GCA_018366195.1 of Butyricicoccus pullicaecorum. Lineage (GTDB taxonomy): Bacteria > Bacillota > Clostridia > Oscillospirales > Butyricicoccaceae > Butyricicoccus > Butyricicoccus pullicaecorum_C. The sequence goes on from JAGZIN010000008.1 coordinate 40,793, forward strand.
TTTATATCAGGTCATCTTGATTGCGCACCACTCGGAAACACAGGAGCCGATGGTCGTATATCAAGCGCTCTATGGAGATTATGGATTCTATGTCAGACCGTATGATATGTTTGCGAGCCCTGTAAATCGAGAAAAATATCCGGAGGCAGAGCAGGAATACCGCTTTGCTCTTGTGGAGGACTAAAAAAACCGCTGCAAAGAGCGTGTGCTGCTCTCTGCGGCGGTTTCTCTTATTTCATTTCGTCGAGCGGGAGTTCTTCCTTTTCTTCGGGAACGGTATCCGGTTCTTGCGGGGCTTTTTCAACGATGGGGATTTCCTCTGCTTCGAAGGGAACCACGTCGGGCTGCGGCTGTTCCGCAGAGGTGGTTTTGGATTGATCAGCGCTGTCTGTTGAGGAATCCAGAATATCCTCCTTCATTTGTGCCAAACGCAGATTATTTTCTGCAATCCGCAGTTGACAGGCATGGATACGGTCACATTCTGTGGCGAATGCCGCATCGGGCGCATCGCCATGCAGTTCAAAGTACATTTTGCCGATTGCAAGATATGCACGGCGCATCGCATCTTCGTCTGCCATGTTGTCGGTTTTGAGCTTTGCGATTGCAACACCGCTTTGCATCATTTCGGTTGCTTTTCCACGCAAATCATCTAATTTATCGAGTAGAGCCATAAAACCAGCCTCCAATCAAAGTTTCTTATAAGCTATTGTACATGGGTTTGTAGAAAACGTCAAACAAAAAGTGACAAGTACATAAAAAATTAACAAATTGCATAAAACAAAGGTCGAAAAATGGGAAATTGTCACGGACTGTTGGTTGCAAAGGAGAACGGTGTATGGTATGCTAACAAAAAGGTGTTTGGCAGTATTTTCACAAATTGAAAATGTGCACGGGCACACGAAAGAGAGAGCTGGAGAGAGGAAAAGGATAGAGAGTATATGGCAGTTACTTTACGGCAGATTGCAGAGCTTGCGGGAGTTTCTCGCGGAACCGTAGATCGCGTCATTAACAATCGCGGGCATGTCAATGAGGAAGTGGAAGCACGTGTGCGGCAGATTGCGATGGAATTGGGATATGAGCCAAATCCGGTGGGTCAAGCGTTGGCGCGGGCGAAAACCAACCTGAAAATTGGTTTTTTGGTGCAGTCGGTAGAGACACCGACCATGCAGACCGTGGTAAAAGGGGCAGAGCAGGCGGCAGCCGGATTAAAGGCACAGGGGGTAGAGGTGCTGATTCGAAAGCTGGAGTCGCTTGGGGAACGGCGTGAGTTGGACGCCATCGAAGCACTGGTCAAGGAGGGAATCAAGGGGCTGGCGGTCACGCCCAGTGATTCGCAGGCGGTTTGTGAGGTGCTCGACCGCGTGATTGAAAAGGGGATTCCGGTTGTCACCGTCAATAGTGATGCGCCGCGCAGCAGACGCATGTGTTTTGTGGGGATAGACAACAGCCGCGGCGGACGGACTGCGGCGGGGCTTGCGCGTTCCATGCTGCCTGCCGGCGGCAAAGTGCTTGCGCTGTCTGCGCACCCGAATAATCATGGGCATCGTGCGAGATATGTGAGCTTTGCTGAGGAATTGTCAAGAATTGCACCAGATATTGAGCTGTTACCCTTGCAGCATTGCTTTAATCGAGACGATTACGCCTATGAACTGACGCTCCGAGCACTGGAGGAGAATCCGGATCTCGATGTGATTTATGTCACAGCGCATGGGCAGCATGGGGCATGCTGCGCGATTGAAAAGGCGGCACGGCATGTGCGCGTGATTGCCTATGATGTGACGCCTCAAAATTGTATGGATTTGGCGGAAGGGAAAATTGAGTTTGTCATTGACCAGAATGCATTTGTGCAGGGAACACAGCCGATTGAGCTGCTGTATCGCTGCCTGATTTATGGGGAACAGCCAGAAACACCAGAAATGTACACAGATGTCCTCATAAAAACACGATATAATATCTAACATATTACAACAATATGCACAGGACACCCAATAAAGGGGTGTCCTTCTTTTGTATAGAGTGTTCACGGGCACATAAGTCAACGTCGAATCGCATAAAAATAACATCGAATATTTGTATATTTGCATGAAAATTGGTGGAGAATATCTATTTATGTTGCGTTCACGGGCACAAATCGCTATAATGGATATTGCTCACTCTTGTGAATGAAAGAACAATGGAAGCCTTCGGGCAAGCATTGGAACAGAAATTGGTTCACACAAGAGAAAACAGGAAAGAACCTGTTTTCATTGTGGTATCGGACGGCGGAATTCGATACCGCAGATTTGCGGCTGACGGGTCATGATGTCCGGCAGCAAGGGGATTTTAAGCAAAGTAAGCTAGAAAAGAGGATGAAAGTATGAGTCTAATGTTCACCGTGGTAACATTTGTGGCGTTCACTGCATTTGTTGCGCTCATTTCTTGGTGGAAAACGAGAGACGATAAGCTGGACACACAGGACGGCTACTATTTGGCTGGCCGTGGACTGACAGGTCCAGTCATCGCCGGCTCTCTGTTGATGACCAATCTGTCTGCCGAGCAGCTGGTTGGTATGAATGGACAGTCTGTGCGTATTGGTATGAGTCCGATGGGCTGGGAGGTTACTTCTGCCATTGCGCTGGTCATTCTGGCGTTTGTGCTCATGCCAAAGTATTTGAAAACCGGATTGACTACGGTTCCGGAGTTCTTTGAACAGCGCTACGATGCGGGAACCCGCCGTCTGGTTTCGCTCATTGTGCTGCTGTCCTATGTTCTGATTATGCTGCCCAATGTACTGTATGCAGGTGCGCAGGTGTTCGTCAACATTTTTGGCATTGATGTTGTCATGGCGCAAAAGTTCGGCATGGAGCTGACACAGGCGCGTTTCTGGGCAATTACCATTGTATGTATCGCAACGGCAATCGTAGGATCGCTCTACGCAATCTGCGGCGGTTTGAAAGCGATTGCGTTGTCCGACTCCATTAACGGAATCGGTTTGATTCTGGGCGGTATTCTGGTTCCGATTTTTGGTATTCTTGCGCTCGGTGCCATGAATGGCGGCGGCTTTATGGAGGGCATTGATGTATTCCTGCATACAGACCGCACGCTGCTCAATGCAATTGATGCACCAAACCTCAATGAACCATATCTGCCATGGCCTTTGCTCGTGACCGGACTTCTGATTAACAATCTGTATTTCTGGGCAACCAATCAGTCCATCATTCAGCGTGCGTTTGGTGCAAAGAATCTCAAGGAAGCACAGAAGGGTGCTGTTCTTGCAGGCTTCTTTAAGATTTTGACGCCTCTGATTATTGTCATTCCCGGCATCATTGCGCGTCTTTTGTATACGAATGTGACCAGCACAAATGGCTGGGGCAATGGTGATATCGCATATCCGATGCTTGTTGCTGATGTTATGCCGAAGGCACTTTTGGGCTTCTTTGCTGCGGTCATGTTTGGTGCCATTCTGTCCTCGTTCAACTCGATTTTGAACTCGGCATCTACCATCTATGCACTGGATATCCATCGCCCGATGTTCTCTCCCAATGCGTCTGACACACATATGGTAAAGGTTGGACAGGTATTTGGTACGGTGGTTGCCGTCATTTCAACCATCATGGCACCATTCTTTATGTATGCTGCCGGCGTTACAACGGTTGTCAACTCTGCATTTGCAGCGTTTAATACTCCGCTGTTTGTCTGTCTGCTGTGCGGCTTCTTCTGGAAGAAGGTGCCGGCAAATGCGGCAAAAATCGTTATTCCGGTACATGTTGTGCTGTACTTCCTGCTGCAGTTCGTTCTGCGTTATCAGATTCCGGCGCTGGAAAACATGCACTATCTGTACTTTACAGCATTCCTGTTCGTAATCGACATTATCTTGATGGCAATTATCGTAAAGGTAAATCCGCGCCCGACCGATTTTATCCTCAAGGACGCACAGGCTGTGGACATGACTCCGTGGAAGAACGGCAAGCTCGTTGCTGGTGTTGTATTGGGTATTATGTGCCTGACCTACGTGATATTCTCTCCTCTTTGTCTGGGTGCCTAAGAAATTTTGTACAAAGACAAAGCAAAATCCCTGCTGATACAGTCAGCAGGGATTTTTTGCGTTTGTGCACATCATAGGCAGCGACGAGATAAAAAATTTACAGACCGTTTCTTGCCGGCTGATGTGAGATTGGATACAATATAAAATCATATAGATAAATTTGTAAGTGCAGTATCTTTTGGAAAAGGAGATTGGTATGGCAAAATTAGAATGGGTTCTGGAGGGTGACCTCGACACATGGGTGTGTAAAATTGAACGGGGAATAATAGATGGAAGTATGTCTGCCTCTCTGGAGGAGAAAAGCGACTTTCGGGGCAGCAGTGCCAAATGCAGCGTTCGTGTCTTTGAACGGTATAGTTATGTGGGGAGCAACCGTGTGAGTCTCAGTATCACGGCATTTCAGGAGGGCAATGGTCCCATTTATTTGTCAGCCATTGCAGCTGGAGGCAGTCAAGCGGTGCTGTTCAAACTCAATACATGGGGAGAAGAAGCTTTTTTGGACAAGCTTCGAGAGCTGTTATGAGAAAATGGTGGTTTATAGGGGCTGTCCTTGCAGCAGCGGTGTGGGTGGTTTGGGGGAATTCCGCCCTCCAAACGACACGGATTGCCGTGTACACGAAGCGTCTGCCAAAGGTATTTGATGGTTTTTGTGTGGTACAAGTATCCGATTTACACAACACAGTATTTGGAGAGCACAATCAAAAACTTCTTTCCCGTATACAGGCGGCGCAGCCGAATCTCATTGTGATGACCGGAGATTTGCTGGATTCCTATCATACAGATATGGCGGCAGCTCTGGAATTTACAGAACAAGCCGTACAGATTGCCCCTTGCTATTATGTGCCGGGCAATCACGAATCCAGAATTTCAGCGTATCCATGGTTTCGAAATCAATTGACAGAACAGGGAATCGGGGTGTTGGAAAACCGTGCACTAGAAATTTCCTATCAGGGAGAAACGATTCGTTTGGTGGGGCTTGCCGACCTCAGCTTTTCAATGCAAGATTCAGCGATAGATTCCAAAGAGATGGTCTCCCGCGCATTGGAACCCCTGATAGAGGAGGATACCTATACCATTCTGCTTTCTCACAGACCAGAGCTATTTGACACCTATGCAGCGTCTCAGGTGGATTTGGTTTTTTCAGGACATGCGCATGGAGGGCAGATACGTCTGCCGCTGATAGGTGCTGTTTTTGCACCCAATCAGGGATTTTTCCCAAAGTATAATGCAGGGATTTATAGAAAAGACAGAACGCAAATGATTGTGAGCAGAGGGCTTGGGAATAGCATCTTCCCCATTCGTCTGAATAACCGACCGGAACTCATCGCAGCAACGCTGTATGCACAATAGGGCATGAAAAAAGACAGCACTGCATCGTGCTGCCTTTTTTCGTGTTTTGTGTGAAAATCTATATGGAATCACGGGAACAGAGAAAAGGAGAAGATGGTTCCCGTGGGAACAGAGAGGATACTGATTATCTGCGGCTGTGTGCATAGCGCTGTAAAGCCCATGCAACACCGTCTGCATCATTTGGAGGGGCAACCACATCTGCAAGCGCTTGGACTTGTGCGGAGGCATTGCCCATGGCAATGCCAAGACCCGCCAGATACAGCATACGGAAATCATTGTCTCCGTCGCCGATTGCGAGGACTTCCTTCGGGTGTATGCCAAGCTGTGTGCAGATGCTTTGTATGGCAAGGTGTTTGTCTACGCCCTGTGCGACCACATCAAACCCCAACGCACAGCAGCCGGTGATATGGATTTCCGGCAGAGTCTCCAAATGCCTGCGCACGGCAAGCAGGGTTTGCGGATTTGTCTCATAAACCAGTACCTTTAGAATGTGCTGTGCCTGTTCCCGCAACGCAGAAAGGGGAAGTGCGCTGTGGGAATGACATTGTTGATGAGGGGGCAAATCTGCGTTGAGGTGCTCATACAGAAACCGTGCATCATAGGCAGCAGTGGTATAGATATCCTGTGCAGATTTGAAAAAAGCGTGTACTGTGGGAAATTGCGTCAGAATATCTATCATCGCCTGTATGCCGCAGGGAGAGATTTCGTGCTGTATCGTTTGACCATTGAGCGGATACCATGCGCCATTGCAGCAGATAATGCGAACTCTGGGGTCGATTTTTTGTGCAATCCAATGGGAGAAGCAGGGCGGGCGTCCCGTGACGAGATACACCTGCTGTCCGCTGTCCAGACAATGGAGCAGTGCAGAACGGTTTGCCTCACTCACTGTTTTGTCTGAAGAAAGCAGCGTGCCGTCCAAATCCACACAGATGCACTTATACATAGGAATCCTTGAGAATCTGTTCCAACTCCGCGCGGGTGCCAAAGGGCAGGAAGTCTAAAACAGGGCAGGCAAGCATAGAGGCAAAATCAGCTTCGGAAACACCGAGGTCATGCAAGTTCTGATACAAACCGATTTCGCGCAGGAAATCACAGAGCACAGGATAGAGTTCTGTTGCATGGGGGTCAAAGATACGTGCGACAGATGCAAAGCGCTCGGGATATTTGTTAGACATCTGCGCGACAAATGCCGGAAACACCACGGCGAGCGCTTGACCATGCGGCATGTGGGTCAGACCACCGATGATTTCAGAAAGCGGGTGCGGTGCTGCGGCACCGGAATTGGAGAGCGCGCGTCCGGCAAGGGTATCTGCAAGGGCGAGCTGGGTGCGGTATTCCAGATTGCTTGGGTCTTTCAGGGCTTTGGGCAGATTTTGCACAATGAGTTCCATCGCGCGCAGGGAGTCCATCTCACTATATGGAGAGGCATGTACATTGATATAGCTCTCAAATGCGTGGGTGAAAGCGTCAAAACCCGTCATTGCTGTCATGCGTGTCGGCAGGGTGAGCATGAGCGTTGGATCGACAATGCAGACCTTGGAGAACAGCGCAGGGTGATAAAAGGTCAGCTTTTCATCACCACGGGAGATGACAGCGGCTTGTGTGACCTGCGAGCCGGTGCCGGAGGTGGTGGGAACCGTCACAAGCGGAAGCATGGTATCGGAATATGCCGGATAATTCTCGTATGGAGAAGAGTAGGTCTGGAACAGGAAGTCCCAGTCGATTTTTTCCTGACCGTTGGTGAAGGCAATGGATTTTGCGGTATCAATACTGCTTCCGCCGCCCACCGCAAGAACGAAATCGACTGGATTCTGCTGTAAAAGCCGGAAGCCTGCTTCCACAATTTCAACGGTTGGGTTGGGCTGCACGGCATCAAAATGAAAAACAGTAATCCCCTGGTTTTGCAAGAGGGTCATGATACGCTCATAAAGCGGACGCAGCGGCTGGTCTGGCGTGGTCACCATAAGGCAGCGCGTTCCATAGCGCACAGCAATTTGACCGAGCTCATTGAGGCGGTTTTCGCCAAAATAAATTTGTGTCGGTTGATAGTACTGAAACATCGTTCCATACCTCCTGAAGTCTATTTATATATAGTATAAAAAACATGTGTCTGGAATGCAAATAGGCACTGTTGTTACTTCTTCACGCAACAATGTGGCAAAAGCATGACAAGACCTGTGATTGTCATGCTTTGGAATGACTTCTATAATACAGATATCAGCTAGAGAGGAGTATTTTTTATGCGTTATTTGATTGATAGTGCGGCACCTGCAGAAATTGAACAGGCGCTTGCATGGGGAGCCTGCGGCATTACTGCCAATCCGAGCATGTATTTGGCACAAAATGTAAAGCTGGAAACATTTTTACAGACCTATGCCAAACAAGAGGGTATTTTTTTAAGCGGAGAGGTGCTTGCTGATACTGCGGAGGAAATGGTCATGCAGGCAGAACGAATCGGTAAAATAGATAGAAATATTGTCATCAAAATCAACTGTTCCGAGCAGGGACTGGAGGCGTGCAAGCTGCTGACACAGCGCGGATTTCGCTGTGCGATGACCTTGATTTTTACCGTGGCACAGGCGGTTGCGGCAATGAATGCAGGTGCAGCCTATGTGTTTCCGTTCGTGGGACGCACAGACCAATATAGCGGGGGAGATGGGCTGCAAATGGTTGCCGATGTGACAGAAATTGCACAGCGCAGAAACGTGTATGTGGCAGCGGCATCAATCAAGAGTCTGTATCAGCTGGAAATGCTGGCGAAAATGGGAGTGGATTATGCAGCCATACCGTTCGCGCTCTATCAGCAGTCCTTGTACCACCCGCTGACCTCACAGGGAGCAGAGGGATTTGCGAAGGATTGGAATGCGATGCAGGGAGCAAATACCTTATGATGAGAATGAGATTTGGACAGCAAAAAAGTGTTGGCATGAAGATGCCAACACTTTTTCATCAGTCAATTCCAAGAATGTCCTTGACAGCGGTTGTGACGTTTTGGACGCGTACGCCATAGATGATTTGGAGAGAGTTCTTGACGTGGACAATGCCAAGCGCTTCCAACTCGTCCTTCCACACATCGTCCGATACCACCAGCGCTTCATCTTTGACGGTCACGCGCAGACGGGTCGCGCAGCAGGTAACTGTCACGATGTTGTCCGCACCGCCCAGAGCCGCGATGATGCGCGCCTCAAGAGATTCCTGCGGTGCGTTGACCGATGCAGGTGTCTCTGCGTTTTTGGTTGCCTGATATTCCTTTTTGCTCATGAGCTTGATTTCGGAATTTTCACGACCCGGTGTCTTCAGATTGAATTTCACAATGGCGAATCGGAAAATAAAGTAATACAGGGCGAAGGTCAGAGGCAGCAGCCAAATCAGTGCCATTGCATGTACCTTCTGCGGCTGGAACAGGTTGGGAATCATGAAGAACAGCGCATGTCCGTTGATGGAGATTTTTGCAACCTCTGCCAGCACATAGCACAAACCGCAAAGCGGTGCATAAATGAGCCAGTAAAGAACAGGGGCAAGGAATAGGAAGGTGTATTCAATGGGTTCGGATACGCCGACCATCATGAGCGTGAATACAGCAGGCAAAAGGATTGCAGCCACCTTTTTGCGGTTCTCCGGCTTTGCGCAATGATACATTGCGAGTGTTGCGCCCGGCAGACCGGCAAGCTGGAACAGGATACGCCCGCTTGTGAAGTTACGAATGATGTAGCCGGTTGCATCTGCACTGGCAGCCTGTCCGTTGATAATGTTTCGAACCCCTTCATATAACGTGCCGTCAATCATCATGGTACCGCCGACCTGCGAATATTCAATGGGGAATGCAATCAGATGGTGGATACCAAAGGGCAGCAGGGCTTTATCCATCGTACCAAACAACCATGTGCCGAACAGACCGCTGTTGCTGATGAAGGCGGTCAGACTTTGCAGCACGGAGGCAATATATGGCCAGATGTAGTAGGTCGCGATTGCAGCCGGAATGGAAACCAGTGTTACCATCACAATAACGAATTTTGCGCCTGCAAAGAATGCAAACATATTCGGAAACTTGGTGTCTACAAAGTGGTTATGAATCCAAGCCGCGAGCAATCCGCAGATAATGCCTGAGAAAATACCCATGTTATAGGTAAAGATGCCCAGAGATTCCGACCAGAGTGCATTGAAGTTCAGAGCGTCCAGTTGTGTATATCCGGCAGCCATCAAAGCGTCTACGGAAGTCGTTTCCGGATTCCAGCCGGACATAGATGCCCATGACTCAATTCCTTTGGTGTAGCAGAAGAACAGAACCAGACCAGCGAAAGCCGCCCAGCCCTTTTCTTTTTTGGCAAGCGTAAACGCAATTGCCACAGCGAACCAAAGCTGTAAGTTGTTCATGAACAGGAATCCCAAATTGGAAATCATGCTGAACAGCTTATAAAGGAGCGTGCCTTCTTCCAGAATATAGTTCGTGAAGGCACTTCCGATGCCGACATAAAATCCAACCAGAACCAAAAGAATGATAGGAACCATCATTGCTCCGGCAAAGGTTTGGATTTTTGACTGAATATTTTTCATTTCAAGTCCCCCTTGCTTGTTGATATTACACATTTTAGCATACGGCGTGTGGTCAGGCTATGACCTGAGGTTTCCAGATAGTGCCCTATTATTGTGGCAATTCGTAAAGCTCTGCCGATGCCAGACGAACAAGCGCCTCATAGTAGATTTTTGCCGCTGTGGACAGGGTGGCAAAGGACATACATTCATTTGGCATATGCGGACGGGGATCCTCGTCGGGGAAGGTTGCGCCAAATGCGATGCCGCAGTCCAGCATACGGGCATAGGACGCACCGCCCTTTGTAAAGTATTGTGCAGGCTGCTTGGTTACCTGTGTATAGGCTTCGGAGAGCGCAGTCAGCAGTGGGTGCTGAGGTGGGACATAGAGCAGCTTTTTCTGGTCGGTCACGGTATAAGAAAAATCATATTGCTTGGAAAGCGTTTCGATTTGGGTATCTAAGCGCTCTGGTGTGGTGCTGCGCGGATAGCGCACATCTACATATAAATGCAGCCCGTCAGCGTTCTGTACAAGACCGGTGGGACAAACCGAAACAGCCCCCATTTCGGCATCGTAGGAAGCAATACCGCAGGCAGTTCCATCGGTATCTGGTGAAAAGCAGGTATGCAGCAGGGAAAAACAACGGTTGTATGCAGATTGAGCGAGGGTTACGGTGTGCATCTGTTCTGCCAGCGCAAGCAGTGCATTTTGTCCGCGCTGCGGATTGCGGGACAGGGCGCGTATCCCTGTGAAGGTTTGGGTGATATGGGCGGGTTCCAGCGTCACAGAAACTTGGTCACATACATAATTTTGTGTGGTAGAGCAGGTGATTTCGGAAATCCATGGAAGATTTGGGGTTGATACCGTCTGCGGAAAATGAAAATCATACTTTCGGATTCCTTTTTCACCGTTGACAATGGGAAAGTTCCCGTCGGGAGAAAATCCCATGATGGGCTGCGGTTCCTGTGCGAAGTAGGTGCGCATACATTCCCATGTCGTTTCCTCTGCGCCGCCTGCAATGATGCGGATTCCATATTTGCAGGGAATCCGCAGCTCTTTCAAAATGCGCATCACATACAGACAGGCGAGCAGCGGACCCTTGTCATCGTTGACCCCTCGGCCATAGAGGGTTTCGTTTTCGTCCATACGCATGACAAACGGGGGAGTTCTCCAAAGCGCTGAGTCACCGGCTTCGACGACATCAAGATGTCCCAATACACCAATATAGGGAGATTGGCAGTTTCCAAGGCGGGCATCGCAGGCATACCCATCAATATCATGGGTTTCCAGACCGCATTTTTGGGCAATTTCCAAAAAACGGTCAAATACCTGACGGATTGCAGGTCCAAATGGGGCGTTAGGGGCGGCGTGTGCGGCGTCTCGTACCGATGGGATTGCGACGAGGGTACGCAAATCCTCTAAAAATTCCTCTTTATAAGATATCCATTTTTCTTCAAATGCTGTCATAAAAAATCCTCCAGCTCGGTCGTGCTGCGTCCGATGGACGCAATTGATACATAAGCTATTATAACAGAGTCATTTGTGAATAAAAGCCTGTAATTGTTGGAAAAATTACTCTTTTGTTCTGGAAAAATGTAACATATTTGTAGGAATGATATGCCTTGACCATGATACTGCAACGCGATACAATGAAACATAGAAGGAAAGAACAGGGGAGCGATGAAATGCAGAATCAAAGAATTCTGGATATTGTTGGGATTTTACTGAAGCAGGAGGACTTCATCACCATTCAGCAAATCGCGACAATATTACAGGTATCCAATAAGACAATACGCAACGATTTGCAAGTGGTCGGAGAATGGGTTCGAGAAAATCAAATGACCCTTTGCAAAAAAACAGGCATCGGTATCCGAATCGAGGGGGACGTCAATCAAAAATTGAAGCTGCTGGAGCATGTTTTGGTACGCAGCAAACGGCTCACAGATTATACGCCGCAGGCGAGGAAAACCTATATTGGTCTGCGCCTGCTCAACTGTATGGAGCATTGCCGGATTTACGAGCTTTCTGAGGAGCTGTTTGTCAGCCGTGCAACCATTCACAAGGATTTGACGGCATTGCAGGAGCTGCTGGAGCAATATCATATTTCATTGGTTCGAAAGAGCAATCAAGGTGTTTGGCTCTCTGGTAAGGAGCATAATTTGCGGGCGCTCATGTTTGCCTTGATGACAGCCGATAAAGGGTATGAGGATTTGGAAAAAATGGTACGCACGCGCAGCTGCGAGCAGCCAAGTCGGTTTTTATTTGCGGCGCTGGATTATACTGAGCAAGATTTTTTCAAGATTTTAGAGGTGGTTTTGCAGGTGCAAAGCTCATATTGGAACAATCTGCCGTTTCGTGCACTCATTGATGGATTTTTACAGATTTGTATTTTATGTCTGCGCGTGATGGATCAGAAGCTGGCAGAGCTTTCGAGCGACTTTATCCAAGAGCTGATGCAAAAGCCGCTGTATGAAGAGGCGTGCGAAATTTGTGATTTGCTGCAGGAGCAGCTCCGGATTACGCTGCCGGAAATCGAGCGGCGCTATTTGCAGGTTTATCTGCTGGCGCTGCAAAATCAGGAGCAGTTGGCTCACCCACATGAGGCAATGCAGATGACACAGGATTTGCTGACGGTCTGGCAGGAAATTTTTCAGCACCCATTCTGCTGTGATGAAGAACTGAAAAGAGCACTGCAAACGCATCTGGGACCGGCAATCACCCGTTCCCGCCATGGGATTCGTATGGAAAACCCGATGATGTATGAAATTCACACATATTATGAAAATACCTTCCAAATCGTGCAGCATAGTCTCAAGGGGCTGGAAGAAAAATACGGCTGTGTCTTCAACGAAGACGAGGTGGGTTATCTGACGATTCATCTGGCAGCTGCACTCGATCGAGCCAAGCAGCCGCTGCGCACGATTTTGATTTGTCATCAGGGCATGGGTGCCAAAAATCTGATGATACGAAAGCTGGAAAAGTATATTCCTGAAATTGAAATTGTTTCCACACAACCCTTTCTCGCCATGGAAAAAACAGATTTATCTGGCATTGATTTGATTTTATCAACGCTGCCGCTGGAGCTTGCCGCTGAGATTCCGGTCGTGACCATGCACGCACTGCCGCATGACCATGACATTCAGCGCGTAAAATATGTCGTAGAGCAGTATTATAAGCAAAAGAACGATCCGCGCAACCACATCAATACAAGGCTGCTGACGTGTTGATTTCTTGCCACATTGATGCGCCTTGTCATCATTTGGCGATGTCTTGAAATTTATCTATCTTTCGCCTACAATAATCTCAGAAATGATTGAACATACAGGAGGATATGAAGATGAAACATATTAAGATTGCAGCCGGTCTTGCACATGTGAATTATGGCAATATTGCAGGCGTTGTAAAAGAAATCAGTGATGCAGGTGTGGACTATATTCACTCAGATGCAGCAGATATGCACGATTTGCAGAATATGAAGCTGATGGGCGGACATCAAATCATCGCAGGCATTCGTCCGGCAACCGATTTGCCGATTGAATGTCATATTTATACCGTCAGCATGGACCGTATGTTTATTGAGCAGATTGCAGCGGCAGGTGCCAATATGCTGGTGATTCCGGCGGAGCATTTCATCGGTGCACAGCTTGCTTATATCATTAACTGGTGTCGGGAGATGGGGCTGAAAGTGGGTCTGACACTTGGCTGCTACACTCCACTTTGCTTTGTGGAAGAATCCATTTATGATATTGACCGCCTGCACATTGTAACCCATGGTGTCGATGAAACCGATGGAAAGGACAACTGGGGCTGGAGAAGAAGTGTGACCGATTTGGTGACCCGTGCGCGTAAATTGATTGACGAGAAGAATCCGGGGTGTGAATTGGCAATTGATGGCGGTTTGCGTCATGACAATATGGACCCGCTGATTGCGTGCAATCCAGATGTCATTGTGCTGTCCTCTGCGCTGTTTAAGGACCCAGAGGGGGCAGCGGGCGGATATCGCAAGTGCCGTGCGGCAATTGATGCAGCAGCAGAAAAATATGGACTCTGATTTCATCACGATGACTCAATCTTCCATCAAATCCGCTGTAAAGGATTATCTTTGGATTACGTTATCCGCCGTTTTCACCGCAATGGCAGTGAACCTGTTTTTTCAGTCCACCGGACTCGCGCCGGGCGGGATTACCGGACTTGCGATTATTTTTTCGCTCATCACACACATTCCGGTTTCGTACATGTCCCTTGCGATTTCGATTCCCCTTTTGATTTTGGCAACCGTGCTGCTGGGCAAGGGGTTTGGAATCAAAACACTGTATATTACATTGATTACCCCGATTTTTATGGAAATTGTACCCGTTTTGGATATAAAACGCATTTGTGCGGATTTGCCATGGGTTGCAGCGCCGCTGATTGCAGCCGTTGCAGGCGGTATCTTGGTGGGGGCAGCGGTTGGGATTGCCCTCAATCATCAGTGTGCAACGGGGGGAACCGACGTGATTGCACTTTTGATTCAATATGTATTTCGTTTTTTGAAGGTTCCGACGATTTTATTCTGTCTGGACGGCAGTGTTGTTGTGGCGTCGGGCATCATTTCGGGCAATCTGTGGATTGCAGGATTCAGCTTGCTTTCTCTGTTTCTCATTATGCAGACCATTCGCAAGATTACGGCGAAGAAGCAGCCGGACAGTGCACAGTCCGTCGCAGAAACAATAGACAGATAGATACAGCCCCCTCTGATTCGGATTGTTCCGGTCTCAGAGGGGGCTGTTTATTCTTAACGGGGAATGTTTGGAATACGGGTGTCATTGCCAAAATCGAATGGCTCATAGTAGGAAAGATTGAGCATCCAGCCGGAATCAAATTGAGCCGCATAACTGCTGGCAAGCTCAGCGGCTTTGTCTCGTGCCAGCTCAAACAGCTGCATGACGCTCTCTGTGCATACGATATCCGGCTTCCATAGATTGTGCCACGGGCTGTGAGATTCGTTGAGTGCGTCCCACTGGGGCAAGCCGAATTTGATATGTGATGTGAGGAGTGCGCCCTTGCCTAAAATCTGTTCCACTGCGCGTGCCGGTGTACGCAATACCTTACCGGTCTGGAAGAAAAGACGCTGGTAGGTCAAGGCTTCGGAGAATATGGGACGCAGGGTTCGGGTCGGGATATCCTCGCGCAGTACGCGGCGAATCAGGTGGTGCAGGACGACTGCAAGCACAGCGGTTTCCTCGTCTGTCAGCTGATAACTCTCGGTGGGCAGGCGCAGATGGTCGCCCTTCAGCGTGTCAAACAGTGCACAGTCGATGTCCGATTCGATTTGGCAGTGAATGAGGGTGGGATTTTCCTTTGGCATTGCAGTGAGGCACTCATGCTGACGGCAGTATATATAAGGGTGCAGGGTACTGTCGAGCGCATAATGACAAAGAAATCCATAAAAATATGCGGCTGTGATATGATGCGCATTGCCGGTCAGGCGGTTGACTGCTTCGGCAAAGACGGCAAAGAATTCATCTGTTTTTTCTTCATGTAAACGCGCGCCGATTTTGTGCAGTGGGCTGCCGCGATATACCTTATGGAAGAACATGGGGTCTGGACCTTGCAGACCCCAGCGGAATACAGCTGGATGTAGGGCGGCCTCGCGCTGTGCGGCGGCAGGAAAAACTGCAAGTGCAGCTTCTCCAAAGAGGTCATGTGCGATAAAGTCTGCCATCGCGTAAGTACCTTCCTTTCTTTTGGTTGATATCTTTATTATACTTGATTTTCGAGGAGACGGAAAGAGAAAACCGAAAAATTGTATCCGTTCGGCGTGTTTTCAGAAAAGTATGTGCGCTTTTACAAATCTTTCATGTTCTTTCCCGAAATGAGGTGTATAATAAAAAAAGATACGGCAGTTTGTATGGAGCTGTCGTGGTCTGTGAAACTGCAAAAAAGGTGGGAATCCAAGTGAATCATAAAAAAATTTTGATTGTGGAAGATGATGAAAACATCAGGGAATTGCTGCGCTTATATTTGGAGCGTGAGGGGTATGAAATTTCAGAGGCAGAGAATGGAGCGGTAGGGCTTTCCAAATGGAAGGCAGAAAATCCGGATATGATGCTTTTAGATGTCATGATGCCCGTCATGGACGGCTGGCAGGTCATCAAGGAGGTGCGGGATTCCGGTTCCAGTATGCCAGTCATTATGATTACAGCCAAGGGGGAAACCATGGATAAGGTTTCCGGTCTGGAGCTGGGAGCAGATGACTATATTGTAAAGCCGCTCGAAATGAGAGAGGTTGTCGCACGTGTGCGTGCGGTTCTGCGCCGGCTGTCTCCCGATGATGGCAGTAAGCTGACCTTTGACGGGCTGACCATTGACAAGCAGGCGTATGAACTGGTCATTGGCGGCAAGCGTGTTGATGCGCCGCCCAAGGAAATCGAGCTGCTTTATTTTTTGGCGCAAAGCCCGAACAGGGTCTTTACGCGTGCACAGCTTCTGGACGATGTTTGGGGCTTTGATTATTTTGGTGATACCCGTACCGTAGACGTTCATGTAAAGCGCCTGCGCGAAAAGCTGGAGGGTGCCTCCGACAAGTGGGAGCTCAAAACCGTATGGGGTGTCGGTTATAAGTTTGAAACCAAGAATTGAGCAGCAAAGGGGAGCGGATTGGGTTGAACCATAGCTTTTTTACAAAGAATTTTTTGTCCTCTGTCGTATTGATTCTGGTTGCCTTTACCTTGGCAGCCGGTGCATTTTTTTACCAGATAGATAGATATGCAAAGGAAGAAAAGGAGGAGCAGCTGAAAGCAACCGCAGCGTCAATTGCAGAGCTTACAACCTATGCGGTAAAAACAGGGGACATGCTCAATATTGCGGTATTGGACGTATCGCTCAAGAGCACCGCCAATCAGGACCAAATGAGTATCCTCATTGCCAACCCAGATGGACAGGTGCTGATGAGCGTAGAGCCAGACAGCAGAGCGGTTTTGACCGGCAAGCAGATTCCGATGCCGGTCGTGCGCGAGCTGACCCGTGCCGGAAATTATTCGGAGACGGGCACGCTGGGCGCTCTGTTCCGTGAGACCAATTACATCGTAGGAACGCTGTGTGAGGATACAGATGGGACGGATATGGCGTTGGTCTTTGTTGCCGCAAGTACGGAACGTGTGGTCGGTATGCTTCAGCAGGTGACTAAGATTTTTGTTGTGATTTTGCTGGGTGCGCTGGCATGTGCGCTGGTCATCAGTTATTTCATTTCCAGCCGTATGACACGCCCGCTCAAGACGATGGCAAATGCGGCAAAGGAATTTGCGGCAGGCAATTTCAGTGTTCGTGTGCCGGAGGACAACCACTGTGATGAGATTGATGAACTGGCAAGCTCGTTTAACAATATGGCGCGCGATTTGGAGCAGCTGGAGGAGCTGACGCAGGGCTTCATTGGAAATGTATCCCATGAGTTTAAGACGCCCATGACAACCATCAGCGGCTTTGTAGACGGTATGCTGGACGGCACCATTCCACAGGAGCAGCAGAAAAAGTATCTGCAAGTGATTTCCGATGAGGTCAAGCGCCTATCCCGTATGACGATGAGTATGCTGGCAGCGGCAAAAATTCAGTCCGGAGAACTGATTATCAGTCCGGTTCCCTTTGATTTTTCCGAGATGACAAGCGAGATTTTATTTTCCTTTGAGCAGAAAATCAATGGAAAAAATGTCGAGGTCAATGCGGATTTCGCAGACCGTCTGATGGTGATGGGAGACCGAGACCATGTGTTCCGTGCGGTTTATAATCTGGTGGATAATGCTGTGAAGTTTATTGACAATGGCGGTACGCTGCGCGTCTCCGCTTATCCGGCGGGCGCATTTTGTGAATTTTCCATCTGTAATACCGGCGGCGGAATTTCGGCAGAGGATATTCCCTATATTTTTGACCGGTTTTATAAGACTGACCGTTCCCGTTCCCGAGACCATTCGGGTGCTGGTTTGGGGCTGTACATTGTGAAAAACATCATCAATCTGCATGGCGGTGATATTTCTGTGCGCTCAGATGGAGGAGAAACCGAGTTTTCCTTTACCCTTCCGCTGGCACCTGTTACCAAACCGGGAAAATTTCAGAAATGAGAAGAAGTTCACGAAATATTCATACTTGCGACAATAAAGCATCACAATCTATGCGTAGAATAAAATCAGAA
The DNA here is from genome assembly GCA_018366195.1 of Butyricicoccus pullicaecorum. Lineage (GTDB taxonomy): Bacteria > Bacillota > Clostridia > Oscillospirales > Butyricicoccaceae > Butyricicoccus > Butyricicoccus pullicaecorum_C. The sequence continues at coordinate 58,862 of JAGZIN010000008.1, forward strand.
CAAACGGAAAGGGTGTTACGTCATGGATTTTGAAAATAGAAATACAACAGAAGAACCGGAGAGACTGCAGGAGCCAATTTCGGAACCGCACTCCGATAGCCAGCAGCCCGGCGGCAATCCGCCGGTTTCGGATTCGTCACCGCACAGACAGGAGCCGCTGGAACAGCGCCTCCATGCAGGCAATCCTTCTTATACCACCTATCAGGAATGGCTGGAAATGGAACGCAAGCGCACAGCCAAGCAGGAAAGACATAAGGAGCGGACAGAAAAGAAAAAGAATCGAAATCACAAGCCGATTTTGATTGTGGGTTCTATTGCCGCAGCCTGTGCCCTGTTTGCGGGCGGTATCGCGCTCGGCGGCGCGATGCGGGACGGCGAAACTGCGACAGCAAAAGCGGCGGTCAATCCCAATTTGCCGAGCGTGAGCATTTCCGCACCAAGCAACACCATGAGCACCAGCACGAGCGGGCTTTCCGGTGAGGAAATTTATGCAAAGGTATCGCCGTCGGTGGTCTCTGTGCAGGCGGTCAGTCTGCAAAACGGAAAGGGTGGAACCGGCTCAGGTGTCATTATGAGCGCAGATGGTTACATCATTACCAATCAGCATGTCGTCACCAATGAAAATACAGGTGCCGTATTGGATAAAATCACAGTCGTTATGTCGGACGGAACCAATTTACCCGCAGCGGTCAAGGGCGTAGACCAGCAGACCGACCTTGCAGTGCTGAAGGTGGAGCCGGCTGGTATCCAGCTCACACCAGCAGAGTTTGGTGACTCCAACAATCTGAAGCCCGGTGAGGAGGTCTTTGCAATCGGTTCTCCAGGCGGTTTGGAGCTTGCCAATACCATTACAGGCGGACATATCTCGGCACTCAACCGTGATATCACCATTGATGACCGCGTGATGAGCCTGATTCAAACAGATGCGGCAATCAATCCGGGCAACTCAGGCGGCGCACTCATCAATAAGTATGGTCAGGTCATCGGCATCACCTCAGCAAAGCTGGGCATCAGCTACTTCGAGGGATTGGGCTTTGCCATTCCGATGGATACGGCGAAACCAATTGTAGATGAGCTGATTCAGTTCGGATATATTGCAGGACGTCCGCAAATCGGCATTTCGGGCAGAAATGTCAGCGAGCAGACCGCGGCTGCCTATGGGATTCCGCAGGGGGTGCAGATTGCACTGGTAGACTCGCGTTCCAATGCCGCAGCAGCAGGCATACAGGTCAACGATATTATTGTTGGCATCAATGGCAAGACCATCACCAATATGGACGAAATCAATGCAGTGAAGGACAGCCTGAAGGCGGGAGATAAAATCACGCTCAAGCTGTACCGTATCTCAACAGGCAAGGAATTTTCCGCTTCTTTTGCGCTCAACGACCAGCATGACCTCGAGGGCACAGACCCGAATCAGCAGCCTACACAGCAGGAGTCGCCGCAGGAGTGGTATTACAACAATCCATTCAGCTATTTCTTTGGCAGATAAGATGAATTTTCAGGCTGTGTTCCCACCGTGGGAACACAGCCTTCTTGCAGCTGTGCGTACGATTGTTCGAATAAAATTTACAAAAAAAGATAGGCTTTTGAAAACAGTAGTGTTATAATGAAAGCAACAATTGAGAATGCGGGCTTACCGTATGCTGGAGGAAATCAAAATGAAATCGGTATTGCTGATTGGTTTGGGTCGTTTTGGGCGTCACATGGCGGCAAAACTCAATGAGATGAACCATGAGGTACTTGCAATCGACATCGACGAACAGCGTGTCAATGATGTACTGCCTGTTGTAACCAGTGCGCAGATTGGAGACAGCACAAATGAAAATTTTGTGGCTTCTTTGGGTGTGCGTAATTTTGACCTGTGCGTGGTTGCGATTGGAGATAACTTTCAAAGCTCGCTCGAAACCGTTGCGCTGCTCAAGGACTATGGTGCGCCGTTTGTGGTAGCACGGGCGAACCGTGATGTGCATGCGAAATTTTTGCTGCGCAATGGCGCAGATGAAGTGGTATATCCGGAAAAAGAGATGGCAATTCGTTCGGCGGTCAAGTACAGTTCGGACAACGTGTTCGATTATATTGAACTGACTGGAGATTATTCTATTTATGAAACGCCCATTCCCAATGCATGGATTGGGAAAACGATTGTAGATTTGGGGGTACGTACCCGATATCATATCAATATTATGGCACTGCGCCGCGGCTCAGAGCTGCTTCCGCTGCCGCGTCCGGACCATATTTTCCGCGGCGATGAAACCATGCTGATTCTGGGCGCCAATAAGGATTTGACCAAGTTTATGCAGCGCAGATAAATACGTTGGCACATGGGAACGTTCTGTTGTTTTTCGGACAAAAAAAGGGTGAACAGCCTATATCGAGGCTGCTCACCCTTCTCTTTTTTTTAGATAGAACGATATCACAGCGCAAAGGCAGTCTGTTCGGTGCAAATCGCCTTAGTTAAAGTAGACGATTTCCTGCTCTGCCGGCTGTGCAGGCTCCAGATGTTCGCAATAAAGAACAGGACCGTCGCCGCGGTACTGCGGCACATACTCCACGCCAACCTTTGCCGTGATGGTCAGCCAGCCTCTGTTTTTCACTTGCTCGGTATTTGCACCCTTGCATAGGAAGCCTAAGAACTGGACATCATCGGCACAGCAAACCATTGCAAAGCGTCCGGGCACAAAAAGGTGCTCGCGTGCCAGTTCTGCGGGTTTGTATGCCATGGCTTTGAATTTGACGGTTTTGCCCTCGTATTTTTCGGGGCTGCTGGTGGCATCTACATACCAAAGACCAAAGTCGGTATCCTCAATTTCGATGACGGGTGCATCTAAATCAAAGGGCTGCGGCATGTTGTCGCGATAGTCCTCAGAACCCCCGTCCATATCATCTAAAAAGATGGTGGCGCGTGGATTCATCGCACGGATATTCTTCTGGTACAGCATATCCTTGAGTGCGTCTGTGCAGCGGTTAAACACAATGAGGTCTGCCATGGTGAGCTGCTCGAACATGCGGGGACCGAGATTGTTGGAATACAGCTCGAAGGTTTGGGCGTTGACTGTGGCAACGATTTGATAGATAGGCCATTCGGGAGGCAGCGTGCCCTCCAGAAAGTCGGAAATCTCCCACATACCATTCAGCTCAATGAGTACACGGTCGGGATTGTATTTTTCACCAAGGTCACGGAAAAAGCGCAGAGTCAGCGCAGAAGGCTCCTCGACTGCAATCAGCGTGGTGCGGGCGGTTGCGAGCAGCGCGGAATCGTATTCCTCCATACCTTCTTCACACACAATGAGGAGAGAGCGTTCCTCCTCGGTAAAGTTGGGGTCGCGCAGGATATCTTGAATAAAAGAGGTTTTACCGCTTTCTAAAAAGCCGGTAAACAGATAAACAGGAATTTCTTTCATGATTTACACTCCAAACAGCTCCGCAATGCGGTCCGTATCCAAATCGGCACCAATGACGCACAGCCGACCGGTATAATCTGCTGCACCGTGACGGATTTCCGGCTGACCGGGAACAAAGTCGAAGTGGAGCCATTCACCGTCAGGTGTGGGAACAATCCCTTTTGCACGCAGAACCGTGCCAAGAGAGATATCACCCAGCGCAGACAGAATGGAGGATAGCTGTTCTTCGGTATACTTGTGTGGGGTTTCCTGTCCCCAACTCTGGAACACTTCATCAGCATGATGATGGTGATGTTCATGGCAGCCACAGCCTTCTTCATGTTCGTGGTCATGATGATGGTGGTGTTCATGGTCATGGCAGCCACAGCCTTCTCCATGTTCGTGGTCATGATGATGGTGATGTTCATGTTCATGGCAGCCACAGCCTTCTCCATGTTCGTGGTCATGATGATGGTGATGTTCATGTTCATGGCAGCCACAGCCCTCTCCATGTTCGTGGTCATGGTGATGCCCGTGTTCATGGTCATGATGGTGCTCCTGTGTATGGTGCATGATTTCATGCAGCACCTCGGCAGTCAGGGAGTGACTGTCCTCCATAACAGACAGGAGCTGATTGCCCGAAAGCTCGTCCCATGGAGTGGTTACGATGCGCGCGTTGGCATTGTGTGCGCGGAGCATGGAAACAACAGCCTCCAAGCGGTCATCTTTTACAAATTGGGTACGGGAGAGCAAAATCGCACCAGCGTGTTCAATTTGATTGAGGAAGAACTCACCGAAGTTCTTGATATACATTTTTGCTTTTTGCGCATCTGCGACCGTAACAAAGCTGTTGAGAGATACGGGCTGCTGCTCAGCAATATTTTGTACAGCGGCGATGACATCGGACAGCTTGCCGACACCGGAAGGCTCGATGATGATGCGGTCCGGGTGATAGGTTTCGATGACCTCTTGGAGTGCTTTGCCAAAATCTCCAACCAACGTACAGCAAATACAGCCGGAATTCATTTCGGTGATTTGAACGCCTGCATCTTTGAGGAATCCGCCGTCAATGCCGATTTCTCCAAACTCGTTTTCAATCAGCACAACCTGTTCGCCGCGCAGAGCCTCGGACAGCAGGCGCTTAATGAGTGTTGTTTTACCGGCGCCGAGAAAGCCGGATATAATATCAATTTTCGTCATAAAAAAGCTTCCTTTCTAAGAGTGAACAATAGATGTTAACCATATCATACCGCGATTTCTGAAAAAAAGAAAGGTTATTTTTGTGAACATAAGGCAACAGAATCAAAAAAATTTGGCAAAATAAAAATACTGCGCCGAACCGGAGCAGTATTTTTTCCTCATGAAACAACGGAGACTATCAGTTGTTTTTAGTATTTATCCACGCAGGCACGCAGTACAGTCGCGGCGATTTCGCCCGCAACCGATGCGCCGCCACCGCCGTTTTCCACAAGAACGATAAACGCATAGGGGTGTGACGGTTCATCCAGAAAACCGGTGAACCATGCGTTGGGGCGTTTGCCGCCGCCTACCTCTGCCGTACCAGACTTAGCGCCGACAGTAAGCTCTCGAAAACGCTCCTGACCATAGGTCTGTACAACATTATTCTTCAGCATGGCTTTGACGGTGGAAGCGGTTTCAGGTTCAATGAGCGTGTTCGTCTGCTTGGTAGAAGCCCATGATGAGGGCAGACCGGTGTCACGGCTGGTAACGCTGGCAATCAGCTGTGGAATTGCGGCGGTTCCTCCGTTTGCAATGGCACCCATAAAGGTCATCATGTTGGCAGGATTCACGGTGTCGGTATACTGTCCGACACCAGACCAGCCAAGCTGTCCTCGGTCTGCCTTGGATACATCGTATTTGCCGGCAGCGGTTTGAACCCCGCTGACAGACATACGGCTGGTCAATCCGGCTTTTTCCACGTAATGCGTCATGGTATCGCCGCCCATTTCGGCGGCAAGCTGCGCAAATACACCGTTGCAGGAGTTGGCAAAGGCAGACTGAATATCCATTTTGCCATGCGGTTTGGGGCAGGTGATGATAGAACCGCCGACTTCTGTTTCTCCGGTACAGCGAAATGAACGGCTTTTGAGGTCTGGTACGCTTTCCAGTGCAGCTGCCAGCGTGACGGTTTTGAAAATAGAGCCGGGCACCTGTGCAGAGGATAGAAAACGGTTGAGATAAACACCGTTAAACGCTTCGCTTTGCGTATCAGATGCACTGGGCGGATTCATGGGGTCAAAGGACGGTGTCGAAACCATGCAAAGGATTTCGCCTGTTTTATAGTTATAGACTCCGACAGTGCCCTGACGCCCGTCGAGCGCTTTGTAGGCGGTCACGTTCAGACCTGCATCTATGGTGAGTGCAAGCGTGTGACGGGAGCCGAGGGGAGAATAGCCGCCAGTAATCAGGTTATAGCCGGAAAGTTGGTCCGCAAAGGCGGTGAGTGCTCCGGTGCCGATGTTGCCCTGCGGGTCGCCCACGGCATGCAGCGTTGCCTTGCGCACCGTGGCATCTGGATAAAAGGTGCGCGCACCGTTTTGTACTTCGGTCAAAACATCGCCGTCACGGTCGGTGATGGTACCGCTTAACAGCTGTCCGCTGTTGCTGTACATGTGACGGTTGAAGGGATAGGACGCCCAAACACTTGCCTGCGTTGCATATCGAAAGCAAAAGAGCCCCAAACCGGCAACGAGTGCCAGTGCAATCAGCAGACACAGCGCTGCCCGACGCTCAATCTTCCTCATAATACGTTTCCTCCTCGTTTCTCAGCTCGCGCCGTGATGGCAGACGAATGGCAAAGCTGGCGTTTTGTCGGGTGTCGGAGGCCTTTAGGAAGGCGAGAAGTCCCCACGAAGCAAGCATAGAGGTGCCGCCGTTGGAAAGGAAGGGGAAGGTGACACCGGTGAGCGGAAGGATATCAACTGCACCGAATACGTTCAGACAGGTCTGGAACACCATCAGGGAAGTTGCGGCACATGCTGCAATGGTATAGAAGCTGGAGCGTCCCGCACGGCAGGCGCGCACGGCAAAGACGGCAAGCGTTACAATGCAGAGCACAGCAAGCACAGCAATTACAAGTCCCCATTCCTCACAAATTTTACAGAATACCATATCGGTGTCAGCGGCGGTTACGCGAAGCCAGCCGTTGCCTGCGCCGACACCGACCAGTCCGCCCGAAGCTGCCGCCGTCAGGGAGTGGGTTTGCTGAAATCCAGCGCCGTAAACGTCCTCCCAGATATGCCCCCAGCTTGCAAAACGCCGCATGACATGGGGCTTGACAGAGAGCAGAACGAGCACACCAGCGCCGCAGCCGCCGCAGATGAGGGCGAGCGTTGTCCAGTCACCGGAGCGCAGAAAGGCAATGACGATAAAAGTCACAAAGAAGATGGCGGCTGCACCAAAATCGTTCATGAGTGCAAGACAGCCCAGACAGATGAGGGTCAGTGCCATAAACAGCCCTAGATTTTTCTTGCGGAACAGACGGTCAAGGGTGGCAGCGCCTGCAAAGATATAACAGATTTTGGCAAGCTCCGAGGGTTGGAGAGACATACCGCCAAAGGTAATCCAGTTTTTGGCGCCGCCGTCCGCACTGCCGAACACAAGGGTGGCAGCGAGCAGCAGAACCGCAATGACTGCCATAGGACGGCGCAGCAGATTGGCACGCCGCAGGTCACGCAGGAACCAACCCAGAATCAGAAATCCAATGAGTCCCAGCACAATAGAAATGAATTGCTTGGGGACTGAGGAGGGCGCAAAGGACGCCGTAACAGCAAGACTGAGCGTGCAGAGGAAAAATGCAATGATTTCCATTTCGAAACCGACACGGCGAAATGCACGCAGGGTCAGGCAATAGACCCACATGAGCGCGGTCATGCCGACAAAGATGAGCGGCAGTGCAGGGTGGGCTTTGTCTCCGGTGGAGAGAATGAGCTGGATACAGGTGAGAATCTGGAAAAAGGTCATGAGAATGAGCAGGCCCCAAGGCGAAACCGGTCTGTCCTGACGGGCGCGGCGCGTCATACGCGCCTGCTTTTCCTCGGGGGAAACCGGCTCCAAGCGTGCGGTGATATCTGCAAAGGAAATGGAATCACCAAAGTGTACGGCAAGCGGCTCCTCCGCGGGAACGGTGCGATTGCGTACATAGGTGCCCGAGGTGGAGCCTAAATCATAGACCTTCCAAGTATCATCGGGCTGGCGAATCAGAGCCGCATGGGTACGTGAAATTGTGGGGTTGTCAATCATCACATCGGCAGTTTTTTGCCGTCCGATGATATTTTCCCAGTGGGTCAGCGGAACACGCTGGTCGCCGGGAAAATTGAGATACGCCCAGACCTCTGCGGTGTGCTTGACCGAAAGCAGAGAACGAATGGCAGATACCAGAATCAAAAGACCAAGGACAGGCAGCACAAAACGCACGACCGTTGTATACCAGACACCGACAAGCGGTGCCTGCTGTACAAGACCGTATAACCCGTCCATACCGGCTTGCAAGGCTTCATGCAGTCCAGTGAAAAATTCAGACAATCGAAGATTCCTCCCTTCGAGCGGGGTGATGGGTATTGATATATCATTATAGCACAGGGATTTGAAAGCGTAAACTGTGATTTTGCAACAGAAAACAAGCCCATACAGGAAATCACATGAAAAAATATGGGGGGAATCCCGCGAAAAATGAGGAAAAGATGATAAAATTTTTGTTGCAATCTGGGTGAAATGTGCTATCCTTTGAGTAGTATTATTTTGGGGGGATAGATTATGAATCGTATGCTGCGGGACAAGCGCTTTTATCAGATGTTTCTGGCTTTGACAGCCTCGCTGGCGTTACAGAATTTATTGACCTATTCGGTCAATCTGGCGGATAATATTATGCTTGGGCGCTTCTCACAAGATGCGCTGTCTGGCGCATCGCTTTGCAATCAGCTGCAATTTTTTCTGCAAATGCTGGTACAGGGCGTTGGAGAAGGCGTGGTGGTTCTGGGGGCACGGTATTGGGGAAAAAATGAATTAAAGCCCGTGCCGCACGTGATTGGCGCAGGGCTTCGCTTTGGTGTGGGCATTGCGGCGGTCATGTTTGTCGGGGCGCTCCTGTTTCCGGAACAAATCGTGCGTATGATGAGCAATGACGAAGCGGTGATTGCAGAGGCGGTCGCGTATCTGCGTATCATCTGCTATACCTATGTCATTTTTGCCCTGACGAACATGCTGACGGTGTCTCTGCGCACCATTGGCATTGTGAAGCTGGGATATCTGATTTCGGCATCTACTCTGTGTATCAATATTTGTCTCAACTATGTTTTGATTTATGGGCATTTCGGTGCGCCGGCGCTGGGGATTCGCGGCGCGGCAATCGCAACGCTGATTTCACGTATTGTGGAACTGCTCATTGTCATCTGGTATCTGTGGAGACGGGAGCATACCCTGCGGCTCAATGTGCGCAAGCTTGTGCACATTGATACCAGCTATATGCAGGATTATATCCGAGTGTCACTGCCTGTTTTGATTACACAGGCACTGTGGGGATTTTCTTCCGTTGTACAAACCGCGATTCTGGGAAATATGGAGAATTCAGCGCTGGTTTTGCCAGCAAACTCGATTTCGGTCCTGGTCTTCCAGATTCTATCGGTTGTGGGATATGGTGCCGCCAGTGCTGCTGCGATTTTAACCGGCAGAACCTTGGGAGAAGGAAAAGAGGAAAAAATACAGCAAACGACCTTTACCTTTCAGGTGATTTTCTGCATCATTGGCGTGTGCACAGGACTCGTCATTTTTCTATCTCGAGGACCAGTGCTGATGATTTATGATACACTGACGCCGGAAGCTGCCAAGCTGACCAGTCAGTTCATTGCGGTTTTGGCAATGACCTCTGTGGGGACATGTTACCAGATGGCGGCAGACTGCGGCATTTTGCGCGCGGGAGGGGATACAAAATTTGCCATGTGGAATAATATGGTGTTTACGTGGCTCATTTGCCTGCCTGCGGCAGCACTCTCTGCATTTGTCTTTCACCTTTCGCCGGTGGTGGTGTTCTTCTGCCTGAAAATGGACCAGATTGGAAAATGTCCGGTTATTTTTCTGCGCGTGCGCTCGGGCAAGTGGAGGAAGCAAATCACACGGAATGGATAGAATTGGGAAACACAACGGCGGTTGCAGCATGGCGCTGGCAAGTGGTGAGAGCCGCCTGCGATTGCTTGAAATTGAAATGGGAATGAAGGGTTTTGAGGTGTGCATGGCGGAGAGCGGGGATTTGCTTTTCTGCGGAAAAGCCACGGCGGTTGCAGCATGGCGCTGGCAAGTGGTGAGAGCCGCCTGCGATTGCTTGAAATTGAAATGGGAATGAAGGGTTTTGAGGTGTGCATGACGGAGAGCGAGGATTTGCTTTTCTGCGGAAAAGCCACGGCGGTTGCAGCATGCCACTGGCATGCTGCCAAGAGCCGCCTTTCAAATCCCTCGCTCATACGACGACAAGAAAAAGACCGGAAATCAATGATTTCCGGTCTTTTTTGGCGGAGAGCGAGGGATTTGAACCCTCGCGACACTTTCGCGCCCTACTCCCTTAGCAGGGGAGCCCCTTCACCACTTGGGTAGCTCTCCAAAAAAATAGATTGTGTGGTCTTTTGCCTGAGCACCGCCAAACGAAAATGGCGGAGAGGGTGGGATTCGAACCCACGCGCCCTTTCGGACAAACGGTTTTCAAGACCGCCTCGTTATGACCACTTCGATACCTCTCCGTATCATGTGCCCGATAAGCAGTTATTATTCTATCATGTGAAAGCATCGTTGTCAACAGTTTTTTTGAAAATAGATGGCAGACCGTTTGAAATACAGGTGAGCATGGATATCTTAATAAAATCTTAATGATTTTGCTACTAGGATTTTAAGAAATATTATGCGACAATAAATACAGAAAAAATGTTTGGATAGGATAGTTTGCTTATGTATCAGATTCTAGTTTGTGACGATGAACGGGATATTGTCAATGCGCTGACGATTTATTTATCGGCTGCGGGCTATCGGGTGCTCCCTGCCTATACGGGGCGTGAAGCGCTGAAAATTGTGTCCGAACAGACCGTGCATCTTGTAATTATGGATATCATGATGCCGGAAATGGACGGTATTTCCGCGACCACACATCTGCGGGAGGTGTCCAATATTCCCATTATTCTGCTCACGGCGAAAGGGGAGGACACCGACAAGGTGCTGGGGCTGACGATTGGTGCAGATGATTATGTGACAAAGCCGTTCAATCCGATGGAGGTTGTGGCGCGGGTGAAGTCGCAGCTTCGGCGCTATACACGGCTTGGAAGCATCAAGCAGGAGGAGGAAAATACAATTACGATTGGTGGGGTCACGCTGAACGATGAGCGAAAGAGTGTGTTTGTAGATGGTGACCCTGTGACGCTTACGCCAACGGAATATAGCATTTTAAGGCTTTTGATGTCCAATCCCAATCAGGTGTTTTCCAGCGCACAAATCTATGCAGCGGTATGGAAAGAGGCTGCTTACGGAAGCGATTCCACAGTGGCAGTTCATATCCGGCATCTGCGCGGAAAAATCGAAATTGAACCAGCCGACCCGCGTTATATCAAGGTGGTATGGGGACAGGGATATAAATTTGAATCGGGAGGGAAACAGATATGAAACCAAGAAAATGGTGTGCGGCGTGGGTTAAGATTCTTTTCAGTGTGATTGCACTGTCCTCCATGACTGCTGCAAGTGTGACAGGAGCGTTTGTGCTTTTATATGGAGTGGAAATGCGTGGCTTGAACGGGCGCCCGTTTGCAGAAAGTGCTGTGGCGGAATCGCTGACCCGCAAGGGAGCCGGCTACCGGACACAGATGGAGGTGGCTCCGGAAATCCAGAACGATGAGGGAAGCATTCAGTCCTATATCACAGCAAACAACCAGACCATGGTGGATATTTATACCTATTATCGGTACTTAAACACACCCATTCAAAATGGGACGCGCTCGCAGACACCGGAATATTACCAGATGCTCTATCAGAATACCAACATTCGTGCGCGGGTGATTTTGGTGGACGCACAGGGAAATTATGTGATGACTATGTGCAATTTAGGAGAGCCATGGGACGAAAATACCATTTTGGTTGACCGTATGACCAGCGTACATCTTCAAAATTCAGCATGGATAGAAATTGGATTTGACCGGACATTCGCGGTTCCAGATGACCCGCTGGCGCGTCAGGCGCGTGTTTATCAGATGTTTGTTCAAAATCGCACCTTGTTTTTGATTGTGCTGGCTGTCAGCACCGTGCTGTTTGTCCTGTCGGTTTTGTTCCTGCTTTTGGCAGCGGGACACCGAAAAGCGGATACCGAAATTCATCTGCGGTTCTTTGACCATTGGGGCTTTGCCTTGCTTGCGATTCCCCTGTTTACGGCGATTGCGATATGTCTCAGCTTGGTCAGCGAACAGTTTTATTCCTATCAGATGTTTATCGACCCTTCCTATTCGCCGCAGATGACATGGAGCATACAGACTGGCTGCTTCCTCATTGCAGCCATGCTGTGGCTGAGCGCAGGACTGTTCGTTTTTGGATTGCGTACCGTGGTGGTGCGTGTCAAAGCGCATCGGTTTTGGAGTACAACCCTTTGCTATTATGTGTTGAACCCCCTTTGGGAGTGGGTCACGAAAAGGCGCAGCCGAACGCCGCAGGAAACACAGCCGCTGGTTACAGAAAAGGCGGAGGGACTGGCAGGTGTGAACACAGGCTTCTCTGTGGACGGAGAGAAAATACAGGCAACGGTACAGGATTTTGCTCATAAAACACAGGATACCGTACAGGAGCTTGCGCAAAAGACACAGGGCGCGATGCACAAAGCCGTTCAAAAAGCAAAGGCGTTTGAGTGGAACGGCTCACGTTTGCAGAGGCTGCTCTCGAAGATACGCGATGAATTGTGCCGTGTTGGAGCAGCTTTGTGCAAAGTCCTTTCCCGACTGGATATCATGGGGCTTGGCATGGTGCTCGGCAGCTGTGTGGTTTTCGTCTATCTGTTTTCGAATGTATTTTACTGGCTCGAGGATCGCCTGCTGTTTATGACCGTATTTTCGGCTTTGGTGCTTGCGGGTCTGTTTTGGATTCTGCGGCAGGTCGTGCGCTTGCAGGAGGGCATCAAAAGGCTTGCAGAGGGAGACCTGACCTATAAGATGGATACCAAGCATCTGCACGGACCATTCCGCATATATGCCCACGATTTGAACCGCATTTCAGCGGGCATGACCGTTGAGGTGGAGCGCCGTATGAAAAGCGAGCACCTGAAAACCGAGCTGCTGACCAATGTCAGTCATGATATCAAAACGCCTTTGACCTCCATCATCAACTATGTAGACCTGCTCAAAAATCAGGATATTGCATCAGAGGACGCAAAGAGTTATGTCGAGGTACTGGACCGCCAGTCGCATCGGCTGAAAAAGCTGCTGGAAGACCTCATAGAAGCGTCAAAGGCGGCAACGGGCAATATTACCGCCGAGCTTGCCCCAACCGATGCGGCAGAGCTGCTGCGGCAGGCAGAGGGGGAGTATAACGAGCGGCTCAGGGAACAGAAGCTGATTCCTGTCTTGCGCATTGACGCAGAGACCTGTTCTATTTTGGCAGACGGACGCCTGCTGTGGCGTGTTTTTGATAATTTGCTTGGCAATATTGTGAAATATGCAATGCCGGGAACACGGGTATATCTGGAACTGTCGCACAGGAGTGACCGCTGTGTCATTACCATTCGAAATATCTCAAAAGATGAATTGGGCATTGAAGCAGAGGAGCTGATGGAACGTTTTGTACGCGGCGATGCTGCCCGTGCGACCGAGGGCAGCGGGCTGGGGTTATCCATTGCACGCAGTCTGACCGAGTGCATGAAGGGCGGCTTTGATTTGGTGCTCGATGGCGACTTGTTTAAGGTCATTCTGGATTTTCCGCTCGTATCCGCAAATCAATAGGCTGTAAACAGCACCATCGGACGATAGTTCCATGGTGCTGTTTTGCATATTCTCCTGTGATTCGTGCAGATTCTTTGAGGGTATGAGAACTCGAATTTCATTCGGTTGGCAAAAAATAATTTCTGTGATATGCTTTGTCTGAGGTGATGACAATGTTTGAGATTGACAAGCGAAAATTTGGAGCATTTGTGGCACAACATCGGAAAGAAAAAGGATATACACAAAAAGAGCTTGCAGAGCGGTTGTTTTTGTCGGATAAGGCGGTCAGTAAATGGGAAACGGGAGTGAGTATTCCGGACATCGCCCTGCTCGTTCCACTGGCAGAATTACTTGAGGTTTCCGTGACGGAGCTGCTGATGTGTGAGCACATGGAACAGCCGTGCAGTGTTGCGCCGGAGCAGGTAGAGACTTTGGTAAAGACGGCAATTGCTTTTTCAGAGGATAAGCCGGTGCGCGCATATCAGCAAAAAAGCAAATGGACCGTGATTTGCGTGATTGCGTTTTTGGTAGGAGGATTTTCCCTTCTGGCAGCTTACGTGAGCGGACAATGGAAAGAAAATGTCGTTGTTTTTTTCGTCATCAGCGCGATATTTGCGATATATTTTTGCTTTTTCGTGCAAATGCGCCTGCCAAGATATTATGATGAAAATCGGATATGCAGCTATTCTGACGGCATATTTCGTATGAATATCGCAGGGGTTTCCTTGAACAACAGAAACTGGCTGCATATTGTGGGAGCTTGCCGCGCTTCAACTTGCTTGGCAATGGGATTTCTGCCCGTGCTGTCCTTGCTCATGCAATCGCTGCAAATTGTGTGGTGGCAATTTGCGGAACCGTTTGTGATGTTATTTCTCATGCTGGGTATGGTTGTTATCCCGATTTATGTGGTTGGTAAAAAATATGAATCCAAGTGAAAAATCACGAAAGCGCCCTATGCACACATTTTGCATAGGGCGTTTTTGATAGATGGGCATTATCCAAGTGTGACATCGAGCATCATCATGAGGACAAAGCCGAGGGAAAGCCCGATGGTGCCGATGTTGCTTTTTGTGTCGGAAGCGGCCTCGGGAATCAGCTCCTCAGCCACGACGTACATCATCGCACCAGCGGCAAAGGACAGGGAATAGGGCAGCAATGGGGTCATGAAGGCAGATAGCGCGATGGTGAGAAGCCCCGCGATTGGCTCCACGATACCAGAGAGCGTACCGCAGAGAAAGGCTTTGGAACGGCTCATGCCACGCTCACCGCGCAGGGGCAGCGAGATAATGGCGCCTTCTGGAAAGTTCTGTATGGCAATCCCGATAGAGAGTGCAAATGCACCTGCCATGGTCAGTGGGGTGTTTTGTGCGAGCACACCTGCGAATACAGCGCCGACTGCCATGCCCTCTGGAATATTGTGAATGGTGACAGCAAGCACGAGCATGGTGGTTTTGTGGAACTTCGAAAGTGCGCTGTCGTTGCCTGACTCTGCTTGTGCATAGATTTGCGGAACGATACGGTCAATGAGCAAAAGGGACAGGATACCCACAAGAAAGCCGACAACAGCCGGAAGAAAGGACAGCTTGCCCAGATGGGCGGACTGCTCAATGGAGGGAATGATGAGCGACCAGATGGAGGCTGCAATCATAACGCCGGAGGCAAAGCCGAGCAGTCCCTTTTGCAGGCGGTCGGGCAGCATACCGCGCAGGAAGAAAACGCACGCGGCACCAAGCGTGGTGCCGATAAATGGAATCATGAGACCGAGAAATGTTTCCATAAAGAAAAGAACCCCTTTCCGTAAAAGAAAATATAGAATGGTCAGACAGCACAAACCGCACCCTGCCGCAGATGTTTCGAAAGACGGGCTTTCGAGATTTGCGGGGGCAGAAATCTGCCTGCACCATGCTATGTGCATCAGGGGAAAAGCGTGAAAAGGACAGGAAAGTGTGAAAAAACCCGCGAAAATCATAAGATTTCGCGGGTTTTTCGGTATTTGTGGATAGATGAGAAAGGAAATCAACATCACTGCGCGATATCATGGGTGCATTTTTGGGGTACGGTGCGCGTACAATAATGTCAGACCCGATTGGCAATCGGCACGTAGGGGACATTTTTGGAAAGCGGCTTGAATGCAGGACGGATAATACGGCCTCCGAATGCAATTTCCTCCATACGGTGTGCAATCCAGCCTACAATGCGTGCGGTTGCAAACAGCGGCGTAAACATTTCCTGTGGGATACCCAGCATACGATAGACAAGACCCGAATACATATCAACATTCGCACACATGACCTTGGTATCTGCACCATGTACCTCAGCAAATGCAGCCGGCGTCAGCTTTTCGACCAGCTCAATCAGGTTGAACTCATCGCTGAAGCCCTTCTTTTCTGCGAGGGGGCGTGCGGCAGATTTGAGGGCAACGGCGCGGGGGTCGCTCAAAGTATAGATGGCATGTCCCATGCCGTAGATAAGACCGGAACGGTCTCCGACTTCCTTGTTCAGGATACGGACGAGATAGCGGTGGACTTCTTCCACGTCGTTCCAGTTGGATATGTTTTGCTTGATGTGGTCGAACATCTGCACAACCTTGAGGTTTGCGCCGCCGTGCCGCGGACCTTTCAGAGAGCCAACCGCAGCGGAAATGGCAGAGTAGGTATCGGTTCCGGAGGAGGAGGTGACACGGGCGGCAAAGGCAGAGTTATTACCGCCGCCATGCTCGGCGTGCAAAATCAGGCAGCGGTCGAGCAGCTTTGCCTCCTCGTCTGTGTAAGCCTCGTCCGGACGAATCAGACGCAGGATATTTTCTGCTGTCGAGAGGTTCGGGTCGGGCACATGCAGATACATGGATTGATTGTCGAAATAACGGCGGCGTGCCTGATAGGCGTGGGAGATGATGACCGGATACTTTGCCATCAGCCCAATGCCTTGACGCAGGATATTTTCGGTGGAAATATCGTCCGGATTGGGGTCATAGGAATAGAGTGCAAGGGTCGCGCTTGCCAGCTTGTTCATAATATCGGGGCTGGGAGCGCGCATAATCATATCCTCGGTGAAGTTATCGGGGAGGGCGCGTGCCTGACCAATCATCTGTGTAAAACGGTCGAGCTGTGCGCGGGTTGGCAGACTGCCGGACAGCAGCAGATAGCCCACTTCCTCAAAACCAAAACGGTTTTCGCTTTCAAAGGCATATAGAAGGTCATAAATGTCGATGCCGCGATAGGTCAGATGACCTTCGATGGGTTCGCGCTCTCCTTCGTTGATGAGATAGCCATGGACATTGCCAAGACGTGTAATACCAGCAAGCACACCTGTGCCATCGGCATTGCGCAAGCCGCGCTTGACACCATATTTGGTAAACGTCTCTTTTTTGACCTGATGCAGGGGGCTGAGCTGTTTGCAGATGGTCGAGATGATTTCGGGGTCCATATTTTTCATCTGGTTCACCATGGCGGATACTCCTTTTCAAAATCGAACTATATGAAATACATCTTACTATTATCCTGCAAATTTGTCAATCTGCTAAAAGTAAAAAAACGTAAAGTCAGGAGGTAGAAAAATGAGAAAAATGCTGGTGATTGGCTTGCTGCTAACGGTTGCAATCTATGTGCTTCCGGTGTTTTGCGGATATTTGGACATGGAAGTGCCGGAATTTATTCCGCAGGAAGGAACAGAAGTACATGCAGAAACATCGGGCGTGTCTGAGACGGACTCTGCCGACGGGAAAGCACCCCTTACCGCGCGTGGACGCATTACCGTACAGGTCGAGGGACAGGCGCGTGAAATGGCACTGGAGGATTATGTGGTCAGCGTGGTTTCGGGGGAGATTTCACCCGATTTTCCAGAGGAGGCAATCAAGGCACAGGCGGTTGCCGCGCGTACCTATGCCCTATATAAGCAGCAGACCGGCAGACCTGCCCAGCATAAGGACGCAGATGTGTGTGATAATCCCGCGCATTGCGCGGCATATATCGACCTCAAAACACAGGCATCTGCGCGATGGGGAGAGCGGGCAGATGCCGATGCTGCGAAGATTCGGCGGGCGGTTCAAGATACCGCTGGTATGGTTATGACCTATGAGGGCAAGCCGATTGTGGCAGTGTTCAGCGCCGCAGCGGGTGAGAAAAGCGAGCGGGCAGAGGACGTATGGGGCAGTGATATCCCTTATTTGCAGAGCGTGGACAGCCCGGGCGGGGAGGCTTGCCCGAAATATCATGCCACCGTCACACTTTCTGCCGACGAGGTGCGTGGGCGTGCGGCAAAGCATGTGCCGTCTGCCGACTTATCGGGGAACCCATCGGAATGGTTCAAGGCGTCCAAGCGCAGCGAGGCGGGTGGCATCATTTCCTTGAAATTTGGCGGTGTCGAAATACAGGGGACGGCTTTGCGCACGCTTTTTGGACTGAATTCTACCAATTTCACGGTGAAAACGGACGGGGAGCAGCTCACCTTTTCCACAACAGGCTATGGGCATGGTGTGGGACTGAGCCAATGGGGGGCAAAATACGCAGCAGAGCAGGGGCAGACATGGCAGGAGATTTTGACCCATTATTATCCCGGAACAAAAATCACGCAGATTACAGTATAATTGCAGGCGTGCATGGCGATACTACCCATGGAGGTGTTCAGAGCTATGCATAAACAAGGAACAGGATATACCGGACAGAGCAAGTCAGACCGTGGATTTTATATCATTTTGGCAATTTGTCTGGTGGTGATTGCAATTTCAAGCTATGTACTGTTTGCGGCGCCGAAAAAACAGGAAAAACAAATCGACCAAACCTTATATCTGCCATCGGGGACGGATACGGTACAAACGCCGGTGGCAGTTCCCAATGTGGATATTCCAGCAGAGCCGGTCAAACCGACCGTGCAGCCGGAGGAGCCGGACAAGAAAGCAGAGGAAAAACCAGCGGACAAGGCACCGGAACCAAAGAAAAAGGAGACCGTGGCCGAACCGCCGGCACCAATTTGGGTCAAGCCGCTGGACGGAGCCGTGCTGAAGCCGTTTTCGGGGGACAATTTGGTGAAGGACGAAACGATGGGGGATTGGCGTGTGCATACCGGAACCGACTATGCAGCCGATTCCGGAACCCGTGTCTATGCGGTGTCTGATGGAACCGTGGAGCGTGCAGGCGTGGACCCGCTTTATGGCGGCGTGGTGGTTTTGCAGCTGAAGGACGGCAAACAGGCGGTCTATCAGTGCCTCGCGGACAAGCTCAAGGTCAATGCGGGCGACACCGTGCGTGCAGGCGATGTGATTGGAACGGTGGGAACCATTGGACACGCAGAATCCGCACAGCAAAGCCATCTGCATATTGAGCTTTACAAGGGCGGCAAAGCAATCGACCCGGAAAGCGTGTTTGGTGCAGCCAAGACAAGCGCTGAAAAGAAGCCTGCTGTGGACGCAAGTGTGCCGCAGTCAGGGATTGATGTGGAAGAATGAGAAAAAAGACCGAATCCAAACGGATTCGGTCTTTTGCTTACTTGACGTCGGGCAAATCCAACTGGCTCAGGTCAACGGCGAGCGGGCCGCAGCCTGCACACTTGGAGCAGTCGTGCATACATGCCATCGGGTCATCGGGGTCGTCCTCACGGCACAGGGAAAGCACGGTGTCATCTCCCTGCCTTTCGCCAATCAGGAACTTTGCAGCTGCTTCCTCTGCGCCGCCGGTCACCCCGGGAACAAGAAGCACGCCGAGCATTTCCAACGCATTGCGCGAGGCAATGCCAAGCTCTCCGCAGATGAGCACATCAACTGCATATTGTCCGATGAAGCCGAGCAGACGGACGTGCCCTTCACCGGAACAGGTGACAAGCTCCTTGCCGGTGGGCTGACCGTCCTGTGCGGTCACAATCAGAAATTCCTGACAGGTGCCAAGGGACTTGGCAACAGAACCTGCCTCGTAAGCGATTGCGATTTTCATGAAACCGCTCCTTTCTGTCTTATAACAGGGCTTCGAGCATGGAAACAGCACCCTTGAGTGCGTCCGGCAGCTTGGCGTCCTCGATTTGTCCGGCATCGACAGCCTGTGCCAGCTTGGGGTCGATGGGGAGCTTTGCGAGAACGGGCACACCATATTGCGCCGCTGCCTCTTCTACATGGCTCTTGCCGAATACTTCAATGTGCTTGCCGCAGTCCGGGCAGGCAACATAGCTGTAATTTTCGATGATGCCGAGAACCGGAATATTCATCATTTGTGCCATTTTCACTGCCTTGCCGACAATCATGGCAACGAGGTCCTGCGGGGAGGTCATGACAATGATACCGTCCACCGGCAGAGACTGAAAGACCGTCAGCGGAACATCGCCCGTTCCGGGAGGCATATCGACAAACATGAAGTCAACGTCCTGCCAGATGACATCTGACCAGAATTGTTTGACGGTCTCCGCAATGATGGGACCGCGGTAGATGACTGGGTCATCGGCATTGGGCAGCAGGAAATTGACAGATACCATGTCAATGCCGGTCGATGAGGTTTTTGGATAAATGCCTTCCTCGCAGCCGTCAAGCTCACCGGAAAGACCGAAGGTCTTAGGAATGGAAGGCCCCGTAATATCTGCGTCCAGAATTGCACTATGATAGCCGCGGCGGGTCATGGCAACTGCCAGCATGGAAGTCACCAGAGATTTTCCAACGCCGCCTTTGCCCGAAACCACGCCAATGACCTTGCGGACGCTGGACAGCGGATTGGGTGCAATCTGTAAGCTCTTTGGCTCACCGCAGTTGGAAGAACAGGATTCGCAGTTGTGCGAACAGCCCATAAAAAAACAACTCCTAACCATTGGTAGATAAAAATTACGATTTTATTATACTGCAAAAAAATCAGATTCGCAATGGTAAAATACATGATGTTGCGTCGAAAAGCGGAGAAAACAATCAGTATATTGTGGTTTGAGGGGCGGCGGCAGGGCAGACGTTTTTTTGTCGTGTGCCGCAAAGGGCAGAAAGATTTTGAGAAAGCTGCAAATAATAAGGAGAGCGGGGAACCTTTGCGGGGGATTTCCGTCTAAACAGATAAAGGAACACAAGACAGCTTGTGGGAAGGAGTATCAAAATGAAAAAGAGATTGCTGATATGTGTTGCACTGATGGTGGCAGGGCTGCTCACAGCCTGCGGCGGAGGGAAGGAGCCGCAAAGTGCATCGGTGGATTTGAATGGCTTTTATCAAAACCTGGAACAGGAATACGACTGGGGAGAGGGCTACATGGTGGAAATTGACGACGAGATGCTCGATGCCTATTTCCCCGGGCTGCGTGACATTCCCAAAAAGCAGCTTGTGGCACGCACTCCGATGATGAGTGCGGTTGCCAGCGAACTGGTGTTTCTCGAAACCGAGCAGCAGGCAGATGCAGACAAGGCAGCGGAAATTTTGAGGGCACGCATCAAGGCGCAGGCAGACGGCGGCGCATGGTATCCGGAATCCATAGAGGTTTGGAAAAAGGGAGAGGTACTCCAAAAAGAGAACTATGTCGCCATGATTGTAGCAGGCGAAAATCAGGAGAAAATAAAGGCTGGGTTTGAGGCACTGTTTGCCTAGGCGAGAAAAATATTTTCGATAGCTGGAGGCCGCGGCAGACGCTGCGGCTTCTTTTTATGATGGATACAGGGGGGAAGATACGTGGTATTTAGCAGCTTAACATTTCTGTTTGCCTATTTGCCCATCACGCTGCTCGTTTATTTTGCAGCACCGCTCAAGTGGAGAAACCTTGTGCTGCTCCTCGTCAGCTTGTTTTTCTATGGCTGGGGAGAGCCTGTTTACATCAGCATTATGGTTTTGTCGATTCTCATTGATTATGTGCATGGATTGCTGGTGGAGCGATACCGCGCCGATGACCGAAAAGCACGCTGGTTTGTGGGGCAGTCGGTGGTGTTCAATCTTTTGCTGCTGGGCTTTTTTAAGTATTGGGATTTTCTTGCCGTCAATCTGTCGCTGATTCCGGGCATTTCTCTGCCGGAACTGCATATCCCCTTGCCGATTGGCATTTCCTTTTTCACCTTCCAGACCATGAGCTACACCATTGATGTGTACCGAAAAGATGCACCGGCACAGCGCAGTCTGCTGACCTTTGGCACGTTTGTGACCATGTTCCCCCAGCTGATTGCAGGTCCCATCGTCAAATATAAAACGGTCGCGCAGGAACTGGACTGCCGCAGCCATACGATGGAGGACTTTGCGCTGGGGGTACGCCGGTTTGTGGTGGGGCTTGCCAAAAAGGTGCTCCTTGCCAATGGCATTGGACAGCTATGGGAGCAGGCGCTTGCCGCACAAGGTATGGGCAGTATGACGATGCTCGGCGGCTGGCTGGGACTGGCAGCATTTGGATTTCAGATTTACTTTGACTTTTCCGGTTATTCGGATATGGCAATTGGATTGGGACAGATTTTTGGCTTTCGATTTGATGAAAACTTTGATTATCCCTATCAGTCGCGTTCGGTTTCTGAGTTTTGGCGGCGTTGGCACATGTCACTCACCTCATGGTTTCGGGAATATGTCTATATCCCGCTGGGCGGCAATCGGGGCGGCACGGGAAAAACCCTGCGCAATATTCTGATTGTGTGGTTTTGCACCGGATTTTGGCATGGTGCAAGCTGGAATTTTGTGCTGTGGGGGCTGTATTTTGCGGGACTGCTGATTTTGGAAAAATATGCTTTGCGCGGGATTTTGGACGCTCTGCCCAGATGGGCGCAGCATGGGTACACCCTGTTTGCGGTGCTGATTGGCTGGGGGATTTTTGCGATTGAGGATATTCGCTTGTGTGGGCAGTATTTGGCGGTCTGTTTTGGGGCGGGTACGCTTTGGAGCGCGTCCGATGGCTATACCCTGCGCAGCTATGGCGTGATGCTGGGGATTCTCGTCCTCGCTGCAACAACACTGGGAAAAACGCTGTGGGTTCAGCTGCCCAAGCGTGTGCAGCAGATTGCATCACCGTTGCTGGTGCTTGCCGGACTGCTTTTGTGCACGGCATATCTTGTGGACAGCAGCTACAATCCGTTTTTATATTTTCGGTTCTAAAAGAGGGTGTTTCAGGTGAAAAAATCAGAAAGCCGGATTCTGACTGTTTTATTTTGCATATTTTTAGGCGGGATTTTGGTTTGGCATGTGGCTTTGCCCGATGCAGAGCGCTCTGCGGTGGAAAACCGTACCTTGGCACAGTTTCCGGAATTTTCGTGGAGCGGGCTGATGGACGGCAGCTATGCGCAAAAGGTGGAGAACTATTTTGCAGACCAGTTTCCTCTGCGAGATGCGTGGACGGGCATGAAAGCGCGTGCCGAGCAGGCAGTCGGAAAACAGGAATTTCATGAAATCTATCTGTGCGGAGACCGGCTGATTGCGGCAGTTGCGCCGCCGGACGAAGCGCTGTTGCAGCGCAATCTGTCCAGCCTGACACAGCTTGCAGAGCATGTGCCCGTCATCGTGGGACTGATTCCTTCTGCGGCAGATATTTGGCAGGAAAAGCTGCCAGCGGGTGCGCCCAGCTGGAATCAGACCGATTTGCTGGAGCAGGTTCGGCAAACCGGTCTGAAGCAGATTGATTTTCGTACCGCATTGCAGCGGCATCGGGAGGAGCCAGTGTTTTATCGTACCGACCACCATTGGACGAGCTTGGGGGCATATTATGGGTATACGGCGGTCATGCACACGCTGGGCAAGCAGCCGTTTGCCAAGACGCAATTCCAACCCGAGACCGTCAGCACGCGCTTTCAGGGAACCTTGTATTCACAGTCTGGTGTGCATTGGCTGCCCCCTGATACCATTGAGTTTTGGGTGCCGGAAACCGGTCTGCAAGTCACCTCATGGCGGGCAGGCAAGCCGGAGCCGTCGCAGCTGTATGACCGTGCCTATTTGGATAAAAAGGATCAGTATGCTGCGTTTTTGGGCGGAAATCAGCCGCTTTGTGTGATTGAAAATAAAAATGCAGCAGAAAAAGAAAAGCTTTTGCTGGTGCGGGATTCCTATTCCGATGCGCTTGCGCCCTTTTTGGCACAGCATTATGAGGAGGTGCATCTTGTAGATTTGCGCTATTACCGTGGTTCGGTCAAGGAATATGTCAACACACAGGGGATTGATACAGTACTGGTTCTTTACAGTATTCCGAATTTCATCACCGACCAAAATCTGGTGCTGGTCAAAAGATGACGAATTGACGCTGGACGGTCGAAACCGTATTTTGTGCACGCGGCGCACACAAAATTTCACAAAAAGGTGTGCCATGTGCGCCGCTTTTTGCACAGCAAAATGCCCGAAATCGCGTATTGATGCGCGGTTTCGGGCATTGTTCGTCCAGAGTGCTTGACACGGTGGACACAGGTCTGCTATTTTGACTTGTCGGCAGGCTTGCAGATAAGGGCAAACAGACAGCCGAATACAATAGCGGCAGCGATGCCGCCTGCGGCGCCGGTGACTCCGCCTGTAAAAGCACCGAGCAGACCGTGCTCGGCAACGCCGGTTGCGGCACCGTTGGCAAGGGCATAGCCAAAGCCCAGCAAAGGAATGGTTGCACCTGCGCCGCCCCACTCGACAAGCGGCTGATAGATGCCAAGTCCGGTGAGTACAACGCCAAGAACCACGTAGCCGGCTAGGATACGGGCGGGAGTCAGCTTGGTCTTATCAATTAAAATTTGGGACAGCGCACAAATGGCGCCACCCAGCAAAAATGCGTGCAGATATTGCATGGAATCATACTCCTTCTAAAATGACAGCGTGACAGATGCCTGCAATGCCCTGTCCTTGCTGGACGGAAGTCGGGCTCATGAGTGCGCCTGTGGCGGCGAAAATGACACGCTTTAACATACCCTTGTCCATGCGGCGTAAAATATCGCCGCAGAGCACGGCGGCAGAGCAGCCGCAGCCCGAACCGCCGGAATGGATATCCTGCGCCATGCTGTAAAGCAGAACGCCGCAGTCGTCATACTGTGCGCCAAGGTCGATTTGGTCGCGGGCGAAAAGCTCCTGAAGCAGCTTGCTTCCAACGCGGGCAAGGTCGCCGGTCAGGATTCGGTCATAGTCCGAGGGACTGGTTCCGGTATCCGCAAAGAGATGCGAGAGCGTGTCATAGGCGGCGGGAGCCATGGCAGCGCCCATGTTGTTGGCATCGGTCACGTCCAAATCGACCATCTGCCCGAAGGTAACATGAGATACCCGAATGTGTGCGGGCTGATTGGTGAGCACGACGGCACCGGCAGCAGTCGCTGTCCACTGGGCGGTTGGGGTGCGCTGTCCGCCGTATGCGAGCGGAAAGCGGTATTGGCGCTCGGCTGCACAGAAATGAGAGGAGGCTGCTGCGCATAGAGTGCGTGCAGCGCCGCCGTCCACAAGACAGGAACCGACGGCGAGTCCCTCAGCCATGGTCGAGCATGCACCATACAGCCCGATAAAGGGTATGTTCGAGGTGACAGACGCCATCGAGGAGCCGATACACTGATTGAGTAAATCGCCAGCGAGCAGAAAATCGAGGTCGGAAAGCTGCAAATTTGCCTTGGTCACTGCGGTGTCAATGGCGGTGCGCTGCATGCGTGCCTCAGCAAGCTCCCACGTCTTTTCTCCGAAATGCGCATCGTCTGAAACAAGGTCGAAG
The DNA here is from genome assembly GCA_018366195.1 of Butyricicoccus pullicaecorum. Classification (GTDB taxonomy): domain Bacteria; phylum Bacillota; class Clostridia; order Oscillospirales; family Butyricicoccaceae; genus Butyricicoccus; species Butyricicoccus pullicaecorum_C. Next base: position 83,772 of record JAGZIN010000008.1, read on the forward strand.
GAGCCTTGTAAAGGACCTTCCCCTTCCTTTTGTCCCACGACGGCGGCGTGTGAAGTCAGATAAACAGGGCAATCGAGCGCGATGGTGCGCTGTCCCAGTCGTTTTGCCATAAAAAATCCCCTCCTGTGTGGTAGTATGCGGCATAAAACAGAAAACTATACCAAACAAAAAAGATGCCCCCAAGCATGGGAAAAGCGGTGCCGCTGCATCGGAGCAGAAGGGCTGGCAGCGGGCAGCCGGATTGATATGCAGAGGACAGATGGCGGAACAAAAAATGACTGAAACAGCAAAGAAAAAGAAGGGAACTTACCCAAAGTGGTAAAAAATATGCACTTGGAAATAAAAATTTTAGTGATAAAATTGGATATTTTCACGAGAAAAACACAGAAAAATACATAATTTATTCATAACTTTTGTTGAAACTATACAAATAAAAAATGCAAATGAACGGATAAAAAGTGCAAATTATTTAATTGCAAGTTCTGGTACAATAAAACACGTAGTTCAAAGTGTTTTCTGGAATGCTTCCCATACAGAAACACGGCTCAACTGACAAGGAGAGAGGAGAAAGGAAGCGCGTATCACAAAAGTCTGCATAGAAAGGGGAAAATAACATGCCAGACATTGTACTAACAAGAATTGACAATCGTTTGATTCATGGGCAGGTCGCAACACAATGGTGCGGCGTCGTGGGTGCAAACCTTCTGCTGGTGGCAAACGATTCTGTCGCGGGTGATGAATTCCGTCAGGGACTGATGAACATGGCCGCTCCGGCTTATGCGCAGACCCGGTTTTTCACCATTGAAAAAACCATCAACATCATTCACAAGGCTTCGGCAAATCAGCACATCGCAATCATTTGCGAGAATCCACAGGACGTTTTGAAGCTCGTGGAGGGCGGCGTACCGATTAAGAAGCTCAACATCGGCAACATGCACATGGCAGAGGGGAAGCGCCAGGTTGCAACTTCTGTTGCGGTTGATGATGATGATGTGGCAGCCTTTAAGAAGCTGCAGGAGCTGGGCGTGGAGCTGGAAATCAAGCGTGTTCCGGACACACCGGCAGAAAATATTGATAAGCTGTTCAAATAATATCCCAATCACGAACATGGGAATGTGTTTTATGTGAATTATCTGGAAAGGAGCAGAAATGGGAGAGATTACAATCATCCAGGCGATTTTGGTCTTTGTTGTTGCCTTTATCATGGGTATCGACCAGTTTAGCTTCCTGGAGTCCCTGTACCAGCCAATCGTAACTTGTCCGCTCATCGGTGCTATCCTTGGCAACTTTGAACTGGGTATTGTTGTTGGCGGTGCATATCAGTTGATTCAAATCGGCAGTATGCCAATCGGTGGTGCACAGCCTCCGAACGCAATCCTCGGCGGCATCATGGCAACCGTATTTGCCGTGTCGCTGAACATGGAGCCGACCGCAGACGGTGTCGGCGCGGCAATGGGTCTTGCCATTCCGTTCGCAGTATTTGGTCAGTATGCCGTTACCCTGACTTTCACAATCATGTCCGGTATGATGGCAAAGGCTGACCAGTGTGCAGAAAATGCAGATGTGAAGGGTATCCGCAACATCAACTTCACGGAAATGGCAATTCTGGGCACGCTGTTTGGTCTGCTTGCAGTTGCAGGTCTGTACGGCGGCACCCTGCTCGGCGATACCCTCAAGAACCTGTCTTACAGCTGGTCTTGGGTCATGGCTGGTCTGGACGCAGCTGGCGGCGCAATGAAGTTCGTTGGCTTCGCAATCCTCATGAAGGTTATGATGTCCAAGGAGATGTGGGGCTTCCTGTTCGCAGGCTTCGCTATGGCTCTTTTGTGTGCTGCAAATCCGACCACAGCCGGCGCAACCTTGCTTCTGTGTGCATTCGTTGGCGTTGCCATTGCAATCTATGACTTTACAATCCATACGAAGATTAAGGCAAATGCTGGTGCAAGCATGAGCGGCAATATGGGAGGCGACGAAGATGGCATATAATATTCCTGACAAGTACCAAGATCTGACTCCGGCGAAACAGCTGGATAAAAAGACCTTGAACAAGATGGTTTGGATGTCCTGCTTCCTTCAGGCTTCGTTCAACTATGAAAGAATGCAGGCGTGCGGCTGGCTCTGGTCGATGCTGCCGGGCTTGCAGAAAATCCACACCAACAAGGAAGACCTCAAGGCTTCCATGGCACATAACCTCGACTTCCTGAACACCCACCCGTTCCTTGTAACATTTGTTATGGGTATCGTGCTCTCCTTGGAGCAGAACAAGGTGGATACACAGACCATTCGTTCTGTACGTATTTCCGCTGCCGGACCTCTGGGCGGCATCGGTGACGCACTGTTCTGGCTGACCCTCGTTCCGATTACCGCAGGTCTGACTGCGAACATCGCGATGGAAGGCAATATTCTCGGTGCGGTTCTATTCTTATTGATTTTCAACGTATGTCAGTTTGCAATTCGCTGGTGGCTGATGCACTGGTCTTACGGACTGGGCACAAAGGCAGTGACCATGCTGACTTCCAATGCAAAGGAATTCACCCGTGCAGCAAGCATCTTGGGCGTATTCGTTGTTGGCGGTCTGATTGCAAACTACGGCGGCACGACCCTCCGTATTATTGTTGGCGATCCGGCAATCAATATTCAGGGTCTGCTTGATGGCATTCTGCCAAAGCTGCTCCCGCTTCTCATTACACTCGGCATCTATACCCTCATTAAGAAGGGCTGGACACCGGTCAAGTGCATTCTCCTTATCCTGATTGTTGGTATCGGCGGTTGTGCATTTGGTATCTGGAGCGGCGACTCCAAGGCAATGGACGCAGAGGGCAACAGCATTCCTGGCGGCTACAACCCACTCGTTGAGTGGTATGCATATCCGGCACCGGCTGCACCGGAAAAAACCGGTCAGCAGGCATGGGACGCGCTGGGCGGTGTTGTAACAGACCTTCAGGACGAAGGCATTACGGTAACCATGCCAGAATAATCGAAAGGTTTGCTGTGTGAAAGCATAGCAGAACGGTAAAACGAGGGGGGGAATGACAAATGGTGCATTTCCCCCCGTGTTTTAACCAGAGAAACTAGGTGTGTATGTGAGCACAATAACCGCAGCTATTATTTTTCTTGCTTTTCTGGGATACTTTGCGTTTCAGCTGGCAAAAAATTTCCAGCTGAGAAATTTGAATGTAAGCCTGCAAAATAAGGACTATGAAACAACCGAGCAGTTGGGTCATCTGCCTATGGTGCGCAGACTGCTGGGAGACTATGTCTGCGATTTGTATCAGCTGCGTGCCTATGATTTGGCACACGATACAGAAAAAATGGAGCAGCAGCTGCACAAAATGCTGCAAGCCACTTATAAAAATCCAGAGGACAAGAAAAGCTTTTTAATGGAATACTATCATATGTTCCTGCTCAAGGGGCAGAGAACGTATGCCGATTGGCTGCTTGCGGAAATTCAAACGCTGGAAAATCCGCAGGATACGAAATATCAGGAACAGGCGTATGAGGTGCTGCTGAATGGACGCAGCGACCTGATTGAAGAGATGATTGATGAAATCAACTCGAAAAAATACTATGGATTTTCGCTCGGTGTGATTCTGTTTGCGATTGCAAAGCAGTATGAATCTCGAAAAGATGCCAAAAACGCGGAAATTTATTATCAAAATGCCAAAGTGTGCTTTCACCCTTCTGCCGTTTACGTTCCCGTGATTGACAAGAATCTGGAGCGATTGGCAGCGGAGCTGGCGGCTGCACCTGCCTGAGCCTTGTGCGGACAGGCAAATATAAAAAACAGATAGGAGACTAAAAACATGATCGGATTGGTTGTAACAGGACATGCAAATTTTGCCTCTGGAATGACAAGCTCGGTGAATTTAATCGCTGGTGAGCAGGAGGCTTATCGCTATATAGATTTTCTTCCAACTTACAGTCTGGAAGATTTATCCCGTGAGCTGACAAAGGCAATGGACGAGCTCAAGGACTGCGAAGGAATTTTGGTATTTGCAGACCTCATGGGCGGTACGCCGTTTAAGACAGCAGTAGAGGTTGGATTCCCGCGCGGCAATGTCAATGTTCTGGCTGGTACAAATCTGCCGATGCTGCTCGAAATCGTCATGTCGCGTAAGTTCATTGAGGATTTGGAGGATTTGACCCAGACTGCTCTGGAGGTTGGCGCCGAGGGCGTTGCACGCTATGCGTTCCAGAAGGTTGAGGACGTGGAGCCGGAAGACGGTATCTAACATTCACAGATTCGCGAAAAAGTCTTTGGAACGATGCGAGTTTTGATGAGGAAAGCAGATACACTGTGCTGAAAGGAGCAGAAACTATGAAAACGATTTTTGGTGTAAGCGAACAGAAGATGCAGGAGACCTCCTCCGTATTTACACTGTCTGAGATTTATCAGCAGCCTGCAACATGGGAAAAGACCTGTGCACAGATTGCAGCGCACAAAGATGAAATCAAACAATTCATGGACAAGGTGCTGACCGCAGAGGATTTTGATGTGATTCTGACCGGTGCCGGTACGAGTGAATTCGTGGGCAATGCCCTGTTCCCGCATCTGTCCCGCCTGTATGACCATAAGGTAAAGTCCTATGGTACGACCGACTTGGTTGCAACCCCGGAGGCATACCTGTCCCGCACCAAGCCAACGCTGCTTGTAAGCTTTGGGCGTTCGGGCAACTCTCCGGAGTCAGTGGGCGCAATTGATGTCGCAGAGGCGGTGTGTGACCACGTTTACCATCTGTTTGTCACCTGCAACAAGGAAGGTGCACTGTCCAAGCGTGCTGACACAACAGATAACTGCTATGCAATCAATCTGACCGACGAAACCCACGACCAGAGCTTTGCCATGACCTCCAGCTTCTCCAATATGTATCTGGCAACCTATCTGTGCTTCCATCTGGACGAATTGGACAAGGTTACGGCACAGGTGAAGGAAATTACGGCAGCTTCGCAGAAGTTCTTAGACGATAAGTTTGGTATGGCACAGAAGATTGTAGACAGCTTTGCATTTGACCGCATTGTTTACCTCGGCAGCAATACCCTCAAGGGCACTGCGCAGGAATCTGCACTCAAAATGCTGGAGCTGACCGCTGGTCAGGTTGTTACGATGTATGATACCCCAATGGGCTTCCGTCATGGTCCGAAGTCCATCATCAATGACAAGACCATCACGGTGGTATATCTGAGCGATGACCCATACACCAGACAGTATGAAGTCGACCTCATCAAGGAAATGAGCGGACAGCGCAAGCAGAACCAGATTGTTGCAGTCATGTCCAAGCAGGACGATGCAGTGGCTGCACTGGTCGATTATGCAGTTGTCTTTGACTTTGCGGGTGAGCATGAGAATGTACAGCTGGGTCTGGGCTATATTCTGTTTGCACAGACCTTGGCAGTGCTCAAGTCTCTGGCTCTTGGCATCACGCCGGACAATCCGTGCCCAACCGGTGAGGTAAACCGTGTCGTAAAGGGTGTTACCCTGTATCCATACACCCGCGGATAAGAAAAAAAGAACATGGATTGCCCGTTTGGGCAATCCATGTCTTTCCTCTATCTCAGGATAGAGCGCCGCCTGTTTGTATGGCGCAGTTCCCCTCAGGAAACGGCAGAAGGAGCAAGTAAAATTATGAATTGGGAAGTTATTCTGTGGACCTGTATCACAGTGGGTACATTGTTCGTCATTTGTATGCTGGTTGCAATGATTTTTTCAGCACGCAATATGAAAAAAAATCGGGAAGCCATGGCAGAGCTGCAGCAGAATATCCAGCTGGGTGCCTCTATCATGTTTGCTGGCGGAATTTATGGAAAAATTGTCAAAATTAAGGACGATGTCATTGATGTAGAGGTCAGTAAGGGCGTTGTCATTAAGATTTCTCGTTACAGTATCCAGTCCGCCTCTTAAAGAGAGGGCGGAAACTGGGTATCCTCCGCTTCGCCGCGGGCAGCAGCGTCGGAAGTTTCATCGGCGGCCTGCTTTGCATACTCACTGGGAGATATCTGAAAATATTTCTTAAATAACCTTGAAAAATAATGAATGGAGCTGAATCCCAGCAAATAGGCGATCTCACTGATGGTATGCTGACTTTCGCGGATCAGCTCTTTACTCTTTTCCAGCTTGCTGTTGAGCAGATAACTTTTGGGAGAGCTGTGCAGATACATCTTAAAGAGCATTTGCAGAGAGGAACGCGAGATAAAGAATTCGTGACAGATTTCTTCTACTGTGATGGGCTCTGTTACATGGGTATTCATGTAGGCAAGGATTTGCTGAAGCAAATCGCTGTGCACCTCGCCCTGCGTTCCGGTCAGCACCCTTCGTTTTCTGGTTTCATCGGCATGCATGAGCACACGAACCAGTGTTTCCTGTAAATGACAGGGCATCAGCATCTGGGCATAATAGGAATCACATGCGGCTTGCTTGCTGATTTTCCATAGGATATCTTTCAGCTCGTTGGAGCAGCGAAAGATATGATGCAGGATATGAGGAGGCATCTGCCCGCGCAAATCGAATACCATGGTCATGTAAGAGCATGCCTCGTGAATTGTGATTTGCCGTGCCCGCAGGGGGTCGTTGGGTGCGCACAGAATGAGGTCGTGCGCAGAAAGAGTAAAGCTATGCTTATCAATGGAGACGTTGAGGCTCCCTTCACTGACATAGAGAAGCTCATAATAATTATGAGATGATGTGTGAAAATGAAACTGCGTCACATCGGTCTGGTAGCAGTCCAAAATATCACTGACCTGAAACGGGGCGTGAAGCGGGAGATAGGTGTAGGGGACAGCCAGTTCTGTCGGAACCATGCAGACCTTGGGCGCAATGAGATTGTAGGTAACCTCATTGGAAACAGGAACGATATTGAAGTATATATTCGGCTTGATTTTCAGGTGGTTATGGATTGGAAAAACAGAAAGCTCTGAAAGTACGGGCGTATTACCAATTAAAATAGAAGCAAGACCGTGAACCAGCTCAATATAAACCTCTTGGGAAAAACAAAACAGCTTGGTAATTGTTTTTTCTCGTGCGAGCTGTCGTGCACAGACGAGCTGCTGTTCGCTGGGAGAAATTGGTTGGTTATAGATCGACCCAAATGTAAGAAAACTATTTTTGGACGGTTTGTTCATCATGCTAAAATCCTTTGGCATATTCTGATGTTGTTTTTATAAAGTGCATAAGTTAATTTTATTTTAGTGTATTTTTATAAAAAATGCAAGTCTATCCTGTCGAAGATGGCAGAATATGCAGAAGGACAAGCATAGATTTCACAAATCTGAAATAGTACGGATTGCTGATAGATGATGTAAGGAGGAAATAAAATGCTGATTCAAAGTCGGAACATCTGGATTGCAGACCAGTTTGTTGAGGCACAAATTGAGATGGAAGATGGCAAGATTACACGTGTCTATCCATACGGAACCAAAGAGGCAGACCGTGATTATGGAGAAAACCGGATTCTGCCCGGCTTTATTGACATTCATTGTCATGGTGCGTTTGGTTTTGATACCAACGACGCAGAGGAGGAGGGTCTGCGCTACTGGGTACGCAATATCGTGCAGGAGGGTGTCACTGCGCTTCTGCCAACGACCATTACCCAGAGTGAAACCGTTTTGACGAATGCGCTCAAGAATGTTGCCAAGGTGGTACGGGACGGCTATACGGGTGCTGAAATCCTTGGCGTGCACTTTGAAGGTCCTTATCTGGATATGGTGTATAAGGGTGCACAGCCCGAGCAGCACATTGCAAAGCCCAGTGTTGCACAGTTTCAGAAGTACCAGAAGGCTGCTGATGGACTGATTAAGTATATCACCATGGCAACCGAGGTAGATGAGAATTTTGAATTGACCCATTATTGCAGCGCTCATGGTGTGGTTGTCAGCATCGGTCACTCCGGTGCGACCTATCAAGAGGCGATTATGGGACGCGCAAATGGTGCCCGCTCCATGACCCATGTCTATAATGGTATGACACCGTTCAACCACCGTGCAAATGGTCTGGTCGGTGCTGCTTATCGCGTCAATGGTATGTATGGAGAAATCATCTGTGACGGCAACCATTCCACACCCGCCGCACTGCATCAGTTCTTTGAGGCAAAGGGGGCAGACCATGGAATCATGGTTACCGATGCGCTGATGGCAAAGGGCTCTCCGGTAGGCTCCAAGTTCCTGTTTGGCGGCAATGAAATCGAGATTTATCCCGATGGAAGTGCACATCTGACCTCAAGCAAGGGATTGGCAGGCTCTACCCTGCGCATGAATGAGGGTCTGCGTATTTTGATTGAAAAGGCGCTTGTTCCGGTGCATGTGGCAATTAACTCCTGTACCAGAAATCCGGCAGCCTGCCTGCGAATTGATGACCGCAAGGGCAGCATTGGCGTTGGCATGGACGCAGACATGGTTGTATTGGACAGAGATTATCAGGTATTACAGACCTATTGCCGCGGCGCAGAGATGTTGGAACAGAAGTCATGAGCAGAAATAAGAAGAAAAAAACACCACATGAAACCATTCGCTTATCCGGACGTAATGTGTATACCGATAAGCAGAAGCGGACGATTTATTATGACAGATTGACCGGACAGGGGTATTTGCTGCATAAGGAGCACGAAAACAAAATGCAGTTTTTCAAAAACCGCTTTCCCATCATTCTGTTTGCGGCAATCCTGTGTGCAGGTACCTTTTTGACATGGATGCAGGCTGTGCTGGCGGGAGTCATTACAGCGGTCATTGTGGAGCTGTATTTCCGACTGTCCTACCTCAAAAAGCTGGAGGTCGTCACGGATATTGATTTTGAGCGCCGCATTTCAGCCATTGATTATATTGTTCAGAACAAAAGCCGAGGCAGTGTGGGTGCGCTGTGTGTCCTGTATTTTCTGTTTGCGATTTTGGTGGTACTGAACGCCTATCTGGAGCAGTATAATTTGGGACTTATGATTTTAAGCGGCGGCCTGTCACTGGTTGGACTGTACTTTGGTATTTTGCATATCATTGCATTCTTTCGAATGAAGTAAAAGAGGAAAACCATCGCCTATGCGATGGTTTTCCAAAAACTCAGCCCTTTCCGACAGAGCCGCAGAATGCAAGCTTTTCTTTGACCAGCGAAACGACGTTTTCGCGTCCCACTTTGCTGTATTTCTTGGGGTCAAAGACCTTGGGGTCTTGTTCCAGATAGGATTTGACACCGTCACTGAATGCGATGCGAAGCTCAGTTGCAAAATTGACCTTGCAGATACCGCTGGCAATGGCTTCCTGTACGGCTTCTTCCGGAATACCGGACGCTCCATGCAGGACCAGCGGAATGGACACACGGGAACGAATGGCGCGTAAAAGGTCAAATTCAAGCTTTGGTGTGCCGGCGTACAGACCATGCGCCGTACCGATTGCAATGGCCAGAGAGTTTACGCCTGTGCGTGCCACAAACTCCTCTGCCTCCGCAGGGTCGGTGAACGGGTTGCCGCTGCCGCCGTCCAAATCATCTTCCTTACCGCCAACCTTGCCAAGCTCAGCCTCTACGCTGATGCCGGAGGGAGCACAGGCGTCTACAACGCTGCGGGTCAGGGCGATGTTGTCCTCGAATGGGGCATGCGAGCCATCAATCATAATGGAGGTGTAGCCGGTGCGCAGTGCCTGCATGGCAAGCGCGAAGCTCTCGCCGTGGTCGAGGTGGATTGCAATTGGCACAGAGGCACGTGCTGCGGCGGTTTGCACCAGTGCGAAGTAGTAATCCAGTCCGGCATATTTGATGGTAGAAGGGGTTGTCTGCATGATGACAGGGGACTTGCTTTCCTCTGCCGCCTGCATGACTGCCATAACCATTTCCATGTTTTCTACGTTGAATGCACCAACGGCATAATGTTCTGCCTGCGCACGCAGGAGCATTTCGTTTGTTGTTACCAATGGCATTTTAGATGACCTCTTTTCTTTGATATCGGCTTTGCGACAAAGGTCGCAGGGAACAGCAATAGTATAGCACAAAATACGCGGATTGTCTGCGTTTTAACAAGCTTCTTTTTGGGCACAAGCAAACAAAAACAAAAAATTGAGGGATTCCTCAGGCATTGAAAATGAAAGGAGTGATTATGATGAATCATAATCCACTGAAAAAGTTAGTAGAGCTGCAAAAGCAGGGCAAGCATGTGGGGATTTACTCGGTATGCAGTGCAAATGGTTATGTGATTGAGGCTGCCTTAACGCGCGGCAAGCAGGACGGTTCCTGTGTGCTGATTGAGAGCACCGCAAACCAATGTGACCAGAATGGCGGCTATACCGGCATGAAGCCGATGGATTTTAAGCAGTTTGTGCTGGGCATTGCAGAGAAAGTCGGCTTTGATAAGGACAAGCTGTTTCTGGGCGGTGACCATCTGGGTCCCTTGACCTTTGCCGGAAAGAACGAAGCGGAAGCAATGGCAGACGCTGAGGAACTGATTCGTCATTATGTCAGTGCGGGATTTACCAAAATCCATATTGATACCAGCATGAAGGTTCATGATGATGACCCCAATACCCGCCTGAGTGATGCTGTGATTGCAAAGCGCGGCGCACGTCTTGCACGTGTTGCGGAGGAGACCTATCACAAGCTGCTGGCAGAGCAGCCAGATGCAATTCCGCCGGTTTATATCGTGGGCAGTGAAGTGCCGATTCCGGGCGGTGCTGTGGGTGCCGATGAGGGCGTTCAGGTAACCCGCGTAGCGGATTTCAAGAATACCGTTGCCACCTTCCATCAGGCATTTTTGGACGAGGGACTAGAGCAGGCTTGGGACAATGTCATTGCGGTTGTGGTACAGCCGGGCGTAGAGGAAAAGGATAGCGGCTGTACGGAATATGACCGCGAGAAGGCAAAGGAACTCATGGCATCTATTCGGGACTTCCCAAATCTGGTGTTTGAGGGACACTCCACCGACTATCAGACAAAAATCAAGCTGCGTGAGCTGGTAGAGGACGGCGTCGGAATTCTGAAGGTAGGACCGGCACTGACCTTTGCAATGCGTGAGGGTATGTTTGCACTCGAGCAGATTGAAAAAGAGCTGCTGTATGGCACGGATATTGAGCCGAGTAACTTTGCTGCTGTGCTGGACGAAGCCATGTGTGCCGATGATAAGCATTGGCGCAAGCACTATCAGGGGAACGACCGCGAAGTGCGTATGAAGCGTAAATATTCCTTCTCGGACCGCTGCCGGTATTATATGCCGACTCCAGCGGTGGAGCAGGCAAAGGAACGCTTGATTGGAAACCTGCGTACTCTGGGAATTCCGCTCAATCTGCTGAGCCAGTTCATGCCGATTCAGTATACCAAGGTGCGTGAGAACCTGCTGGTCAACGACCCAGAGGTACTCGTAGAGGATCGCATCACCAATACCATTGATGAATATTTATATGCAACCCATCAGAATGAGCTGATGTAAGACAAAAAAACTCCCGCCAAGAATATGGCGGGAGTTTTTTTAGGTTTAGCTGTGCAGGATTTTTTCTGTAAAGCGGGAAATCAGGCTTGCAGCCTCTGCGCGTGTCAGCTTTTGCTGCGGAAGCAGAGCGCCGTTGCTGCCCTT
>JAGZIN010000044.1 GCA_018366195.1 Butyricicoccus pullicaecorum
AATGACAACCGCTTCCCGTACAAAGGACGTGCCCAGCACGATATCCAACCGGACAGCCACCAGCACAACAACAAGCGTCATGCCTTTTTTGAGCAGCCCACGCCAGCAGGCAGCACTGTCCAGCTTGCCGGACTGCGTTTTGTCACTTGTCTGAAATACACCGGCAACAATCAATCCAGATATGTAATCGAGCGCCATGAATAGTATGAGCGTTACAATTGCCGTGTCCCAGCCGCCGAATAACTCACTGACCCACGTTCCAATGACCGCCGCGCCGCCCATCAGGGCGGCTTTTGTTTGTGTTAAATGAATTGTCATGATAGATTTCTCCTTTCCACACAGATTATGGTTACGCGATGGTAATGGTGCCATCTCTGATAATTTTAAAATATACACTGTCCGTTCCATTCAGCGAACCATTTCCTTCAAATTCAGAGGAACTCACATGAACGCCTCCTCCGCTGCCATCATAACCACTAAAAAACATAAAGCTATCTTTGACAACCCCTGTAATCGTTTGTGACTGAGTCTGCGTGTATGTATAGCCTGATGCTTTCTGATATGAGATTTGTCCTTCTCTCACATAGATGGTAGGAGAACATTGAATCCTCACTGTGCAGGTTTGCGTGCAATCCGGAGCAATTTTAAGGATTGCTTTCGCAAGAACATCAAAACTGTCTGTACTTCTTACACTTAAACCTTTGCCGATGATAGCATCTGCAATTTTTGTTTTTCCATCATCGGCAAAGGTAAAAAGCTGTTCAATCCCCTGTTGTACATTTTGCGCAGAAAGTCCGGATATGTAACTCAGTGTGATATTTGACGCACTGGTTGGTGCTGCCGTCCCCGGAGGTCCCTGCGCTCCTTGCGGACCCGTGTCTCCCTTGGCTCCCGGTTCTCCACGTTCGCCCTTTTCTCCTTTTTCTCCTTGTGGAATGACGAAATCGAAAACGGCTTCGAGCGCGGTGCCGCTGTTTGTCACCTGTGCCTGTGTTCCCGCCTGTCCGGTCTGCACCGAGCCGATGCGCAGGCTTGCCGCCTGACCGGGTTCGCCCTTGTCACCTTTTGCGCCCGGTTCGCCCGGCTCTCCCTTGGCGCCCGGTGTACCCGGCTCTCCCTGTTCTCCTCTTTCGCCCGGCGCACCGGCAGGACCTGTCTCTCCTTTTGCTCCCGGTGCACCATCTTTTCCGGGTGCACCGTCTTTTCCGGGGGCGCCGTCTTGACCAGGTTCTCCGCGCTCTCCCTTGTCTCCCTTCGCACCATTCTTGATTGTAAACACCTTTGCCCCCTCATGGTCTGTAATGGTGACAGTCGTGCCATTTTCCGCAGGCGCAGTCTGTACCGTGGGAGAAAACCCATCTGTGCCCTTGTCTCCGGTGTCTCCCTTGGCGCCCGGTTCGCCTTGTTCTCCCTTTGCGCCCGGCGTACCCGGCTCTCCCTGCTCTCCTTTTTCGCCTTTTGCCCCTTGCAGCTTGCCATGATTTGTCCAATCGCTTGTCACACCATCATAGATATAGATATCATAGGGAGCAGATGTCCCTACGCTGTACGCATCACCGGCTTCCGGCTGTGTCACAGCCTCTTTGAGCGCTTCCAAACTTTCATATTTCCCCAAAATACGAAAGCCCTTTCCCTGCTCTCCTTTTGCCCCTGTGTCTCCCTTGGCTCCCGGTTCTCCGCGTTCTCCGCGCTCTCCCTTGTCTCCCTTGAGACCATTCTTAATTGTAAATTCCTTTGCCCCCTCATGGTCTGTAATGGTGACAGTCGTGCCATCTTCCGCAGGGGTGGTCTGTACCGTAGGGGAAAACCCATCTGTGCCCTTGTCTCCGGTGTCTCCCTTGGCGCCCGGTTCACCCTGTTCTCCCTTTGCGCCCGGTGTACCCGGCTCTCCCTGTTCTCCAGTGTCCCCCTTTGCGCCCGGTGCACCGGTTTCTCCTTTCGGACCGGGCACCCCCTGCGCACCCGTATCTCCTTTTTGTGCCAGCAGGCTGTATTTCTGCCCGTCATCTGACGGTGTCACACCAACCACACCGTCCTGTAATACAAGAAAGGAACTGCCCTCAAACCGTACCAAATCCAGTCTGTTGTAGACTGTTTCCGGCACATATTCTCCCTTTGGTGTGATGACCACCTTGCCCAAATTTGTACTTGCCATTATAAAATCACCTCTAAATATCCATGTTCATTCAGCTTGAAATCCGGCTGCTGATAGCCGTCTGTCGTGTGCATCGAGAGCATACCGGTTTTGGAATCGATGTCGAAGGTGGCGTATTGCACATCTCCTCTGTCTCCCTTGTCTCCCTGCTCTCCTTTTTGTCCGGTTTCCCCTTTTTCCCCCTGTTCTCCCTGCGCACCCTTGTCTCCCTGCGCCTTTTGTCCACTGTCCTCATACTGACCGGATATCGGATTGTATATCCACCAGTTTCCATTTTGAATCTTGGGCGCATTTTTAGAAAAGGTTTGTGCCTTGTCTGCCGCAGCCTGTGCCTGTTCTGCCGAGGCTTCCGCAGAGTCCGCCGCTGTCTCAGCCCGTTCTGCCGCCTGTTCTGCGCGTTCCGCTGCGTCCTGTGCCTGTCCCGCAGCTGCAACCGCCTGTTCTTTGATGTTGGTCAAATTTTGTTCCAGCTGTTCAAACTCACTTGGCGCTGTGAATTCGGTTCCCGCCTGAATACTTTCTGCGAGCATCAGCCCCAAGACATTGGACTTGATTTCGCGTTCTCCAGATAGACCGCGTACCTGTAATTCACATGGTCCCGCTGCCGAAAGATAGCTTTCCTTCAGTTCGCTGGACGCCACATTTCCATGCAGCATCGCGTCCAAAATATTTACCTTGCCGTCTGCAAACCGCAGTTCAAACTTGTACTGCCATACACCGGGCGCGTCTATGTGTACTGCAAGTGTCCGCGCCAGATGTTCGCCGTCATAACCAAGCAGCCGGTCTGCCCTGTCCGGTGCAGATAATACCCAATTTTTTAGTTGCAGCATTGCCTAAAATCTCCTTCCATGTTCCATGCCTCCATTTTTTCATTTCTGCCTGCACTATTCCAATACACCTCCTGTCTCTCCATAGTTTCCTAAGCCTAAAAGACGCACAAGCGAGCCTTCATGGAACATGTGTGCCATGAACCGGTCAAGACCTGCTGGAAATCAGGGCTGCACGCTTCCGCATTGCGGCGTTCCTACATTCCCATGAGATAGGGCATTGCCCGGTATCGTTCCCGCTTGCACGCTCCCGCCTTATGGCGGCGTTCTTACTTTCCCACCCTTGCGGCGGACGTATGGTACATCTGATGGAGAGGGAGTGCAGGATTCATAAGGACAA
>JAGZIN010000045.1 GCA_018366195.1 Butyricicoccus pullicaecorum
CGCGAAGATGGCAGACAAGATTCCAGAGCTTTATACACTGGCGTATCAGATGTATGCCGATGAGGGCAACAACCTGCTCAATCAGCTTTCTGCCATGCGCGGGCTGGGGCAGGACGCACTTTCGGCATGGGGCGCAAATCAGCAGCTGGCACAGAGTCAGCTCGACGCAGTCGGGCAGATGTCTGACCGCGATTACAACCGTGCTTTCGGCAAGTGGAGCGCAGACCATCAGGTAGACCGTGAGGCGGTTTCGGACAGTCAGTGGCAGCAGCAGCACAACCTGAACGCACAGTCCAGAGCACAGGAACTCATGAATCAGGTGTTACAGACGGGAAAGCTTCCGACCCATGATACTATTGTAGCTGCCGGTTTCAATGATGCCGATGCGGCGAAGATTGCAAAATACTTCAAGGAACAGCTGGATATGGATAGGGCTTTGCAAAAGCTGCAATTACAAAGCGCACAGATGCGGCTCAAGTAACAGACACAAGAGCGGAAACAAGGAGATTCATGTATGGCAAAGAAAAATAAAAAACAGCTGGAAGAGGAGCTCAATCGCTATGGGCGGGAATATGAAATCGCCAAGCGCAAGGGCGACCGGCAGGGCATGGCAGCAGCACACGCAAAGGCAAACCAGACCAGAAAACAAGCCGGCTGGACGTATGACAAAAAGAGAGGTTATACCGTTGATGGTGCTCGTATTGTAAACAGCAGGGAAAATCTAACATTTGCAAAAACAAAAACAAAAAATACAGTGGAAGCGATAAAGCAGGCAGAACAGAGCAAACCCCTTACAAAACGCTTTACGCCGTCTGTATCACAGTCAAAACCAAAGCCGAAACCGCAAAAAAAGAAATCCCAATCTTATCGGACAACTCCGCAGATTCAAACAAGCAATGCGTTCACGCCGCCGCCCTCAGCACTGTCTGCACCACAAGTACCAAAACGAAATTTGACAAGCAGCGCATTCACACCGCCACAGCCATCACCAACATCGCAAACACCGGCTATTACAAGCAATGCGTTTCCTGCTCCGCTTTCCGTGTGGCAGCAGGCAGAACGGGAAAGAAAGCGCACAAAAGATGCAGAACAAGCAACCAGAGAACGTGCACTGGAAAAGCTGAAATGGCAATATCAGCAGCAGGAAGACTTCAAACCATTTGGAACAGTTCCACAGGCGGCTGCGTATGGATTGGAACGAGGTGCTGCTGGAATCGCAGGAGGAATGGAAAATATTGCGCATGGTGCAGCGGGACTTGTGAATCAAGCACTGGAATTTACAACTTCACTCGGCGGGAAAATGCCCAATCCGGTATCTGAATGGTTCGGAGAAAACGAACAGTTCAACCATGATTTTCGATGGACTGACGCATGGAAACAAAGCATTGAAGAACGATACCGCCCAACGGACAGCATGAGAAAAGCCGCGGACATCGGAGAAAACATCAGCAACATGGCGCCCTCTATCCTGGCAGATGTCGCATGGAACATGTATACAGGCGGTGCGCCTGCAATCGCAAAGGGAGTCACTGCGCTTGCACACGCTGCGAAAGAGAGTCCGAGAATCGGCATGGCGCTTATGGCACTCAATAGCTATGGTGCGGGGGCGCATCGTGCAAAAATGGAAGGCGCAGACGATGATACGGCTTCTTTATATGGTGCGTTATCCGCAGCCGGAGAGACCCTGACGGAAAATATGTTCAGTGCAATCCCGGGCTTAGACCGAACGGGCGTGCTTTCCAAGGCGGTCAATCAACTTGTGAAAAATCCCATTCTCGCAAAAGGAATTGATATTGCTGGTGAGGGCGCAGAAGAAGCCGTTATGGCAGTCGCAGATCCCTATTTACAGCGGCTGACCTACAATCCAGATGCAAAGCAGGCTACGCCAGAGGAAATCAAGGAACAGGCTCTTATGGGTATGCTGTCGGCTGGTATCCTGCAAGGTGGTGCGGCAATCGGAAACAGAATGGGAAGATACAGCGAAAGAAACCATCAGTACAGTGCACCCAGAAATCAGCAGATTCCGGACTTTGAAGCACAGTGGAACAGATACAATCAAATGGGGCAGGCGGGACTTCCGTTTGAACAGGTGATTCCATACGAAACGGGCACGCCTGTTGATTATGAAACAGCATACTCGGCGCATGCGTCCGGATACAATGATTTTATAGAGCGCACCAAGCAGACAGCAACTCGTATCCTTTCCGGAAATGAGGCAGATCTGCCGGAAATTGCAGACGCTGTGGTTTCTCCGCCTGCACGACAGATGCTGGAACAAGGGTTGAAGCTCACACTTTCCCAAAACGCTTCGCAGGCTGTCAGACAGGTTCGGGAGGCTGCCAAGATAACCTCAAATTCTGCAAATTCCCAAGCGCTTGGGCTTTCGGAAAATGGACAAAAAAATAACGCCTCCGGTGAGACGCAGTACAGCTTGAAACGGACACCCAATGGAGAAACCTATTGGGAGATTGATACAGAAGCAGATATTTTCCGTGATATTAAGGGATATAAAGAATTAAAAACTAAAGCGTATGAATATCTATTGAATGGAGATAAGGGAAGGCGCATAGAGACATTGATTGACGGAGAAGCTTTGGAATTCAGAAGAATCAGTGCAAACGAATATATATATGGGAGACAATCCAAAACGTTGGGTAAAAAAGAATTCAATCAGAAAATGAGAATGGCACCTAGTATTCCAGATTTGATTGAAAACGCTGCGGTTACATGGGATGCGCCTGACATGAAGAATCACAAGCTGTTTCCGAATGGCTTCAAAAACTACCGCGGAAAGGTTGGTATAGATGAAACAATTTTCAATTACATTGTACGTGTTGGAAAAGCTGTAAATGGTCAGGTGTTTTATGACATAAATTTAGAGGCTGACAATTCAGTGCCTAGTGCAATGAAGCACGTCTCTGATGCCTCAGTCCCTAGCGCAAGTAAGCGCGTCTCTGATGTGAAGGTGTCAGCCTCTGATAGCAGTATAGTACAGAATCAGAGCGCAGGCAACCCGCAGACGCAAACTGTAACACAAATGCAACAAACACCTGCAACGAGGCAGACCGGTGTGATTGAGAACAGAGCTGCGTATACGGTAGACAAGCGTACCGTGGACACGGATAGCCTTGGAACAATGCAAAAAAGAAGTCCAATGCACCGTCGCGGCTCTTCCAACTCACCCTTTGTGAGTGGCGCTCAAAGTGGTGTCCAAAGGACTTCTTCTGATAGCAGTATAGTGCAGAATCAGAGCGCAGGCAACCCG
>JAGZIN010000046.1 GCA_018366195.1 Butyricicoccus pullicaecorum
TCTTTAGTACATTTTAGATACATGTAAAAGTTAACGGAAAAAATGCGGAAAAATTTCTAAGTATAGGTCAGTGTCATGGTTTGCGCGGGTACGGCGAATCGTTTTTTGATAAGTGACATGGTCGAGAATACTCTTCAAAAGCTGGTTTTGCTCTAAACATGTCTTCGTATCCTCAAATGTATCCAGTACATGCTGCATACGGGGAACAATATGTGCACGCTGCTCCATCATCTGCTCGCTCTGTCCAATTTCACCTTCAATCGCAGAACGTGTGGAAATTAGTGAGGCGCGTTCCGCCTGCAATGCTTCACGGCGTGCTCGGAAATCCTCTGGCGTGTATACGCCTGTCTCGACCAGCTCAAAGGTTCGCTGCTCCTGTGT
The DNA here is from genome assembly GCA_018366195.1 of Butyricicoccus pullicaecorum. Taxonomy (GTDB): domain Bacteria; phylum Bacillota; class Clostridia; order Oscillospirales; family Butyricicoccaceae; genus Butyricicoccus; species Butyricicoccus pullicaecorum_C. The sequence continues at coordinate 382 of JAGZIN010000046.1, forward strand.
GTCCAGCTTTTTCAGCTTTTGCGCAATCGTGGATAATTGTCGGCGCTTCTTTCCAATGTTTGGAATCAGGTCATCTAATTCGCTCGATGAAAGTTGAAACGCTATCAGCCAGCGCGTCATCGTTTCTAACAGCACTGCAATGACTTCTTCCATATTGGAAGCAACTGTGGGACAGCCGCGTGTTGTACAAATCAATTGTGCAGAACCTGAGCTCATATTACGTCGCTGCATACGCTTCCCGCAAACAGAACACACCATCAGTCCCGATAATGGGTTATTCAGTCCGTGAATATGGGGAATTGGGGGACGCTTGTTTTGACGCAGCAGCTTTTCAGCTTGCTCAAATTGCTCGACAGAAACCAGTGGTTCATGACGACCTGGGTATCGCTTCACCTCCGGATTGACAGGGCGTGAAACCGTTACTTCACCGCCCTGCATGGATTTGACACGCGGACGATAAGAAGAAGTGATATAGCCTGCATAGTGCACGTTGCGCAGCAGACGCTGTACGGTTGCCGTTGTCCACACTCCACCGCGTGGTGCTGGAATCCCTTCCTCATTCAAACGCATCGCAATGGCATGCTGCGGAAGATGAGATTCGGTCAGCAGGTCGAATACACGGCGCACAATCGGCGCTGTTTCTGAATCCGGTACCAGCGTCCAGCCTTTTTCCCCTTTTAGTTTTTGACGCTGATAGCCATAAGGCGCAATCGAACCAATGTATTTCCCTTCCTGCGAAGATACCCGACGCCCTGCTTGCTGGCGCTTATTGATGGTCTTCCACTCAAACCGAGAGAAAAACATGCCAAAGTCCAGCATATCCTCATCTGCTGCATTACAGGGGTCATAAATCTTATCCGGTGTGATAATCAGTGTACGGGTATACTTGAAAGCATTCGCTATGATACCTTGGTCAATCTGGCTGCCGCGCGTCAAACGTGCCACTTCCATGACCAGCACGGCGTCCCACATGCCTTGCTCTAAGTCGTGTAACAGTTTTTGCATTTGTGGGCGAGATGCGATGGTTTCACCAGATACCACTTCGGGATAAATCTTGCCAATGGCAACATGCAGACGATTCGCAAGTTCAAGCAGTGCTTTTTGATGGCGTTCCAGTGTATCGCTATGTCCTCGTGATTCATCGTCCAAGTCTGCTCGCGATTTGCGCAGATAGACAGCAGCTCGCATACCACGTACATCAGTTTGTGCCATAGTGCAACACTCCTTTCAAAATCATTTCTCTCTGTTTGGAAAGTCGAGCGGGCGACTCCTTATGCGCTGCCCAACTTTTTTTCTAAATCACGGAAGAGGGGGAGAAAGTTCGCTCGAATCTGCTCAAAGACGATATTTGCTGTTTCTTCATCATATACATGAGAAGTTAAATTGCGTGCTTTCAGAAGTGAAATCCATGCGGATTCGTTGGAAATCAGACCCGATTCATAAGCGCAGCACATGACGCTTTTCGGAGAATTGATATCTACAAAGCCTTGGTCGAGCAAATATTCGCGCGTGGTTTTCCAAGCGAGTTCAGAACAGAACGAAAAACGCTGGATTACACCGTCTTTTAGTTCTTCCATTTGGCACTCGTCATATTTTTGAATGATTTCGCCTAAACGCAAAACAGAACGCTGATACTTTTCCAATTTTTCCTTGAATTTATCCATGAGTACGATGCCGTCCTTTGCAATATTCTCTAAAAGGGCAGGGGCTGTGTAATCCCTCACAAATACGATATCAAATTTCAGCAATGTGGGTAATTCATCAATTCCGCTCCAAAATGCTGTCTCCTGCTCTGTTGGAAGTCCAAAAACAGCGAGGTCGATATCACTGCGTGGGCGATTGTCTCCGCGTGCGCGTGAGCCAAATAGTACAATACGTTCCGCACCACAGCTGCGCCCCAAAGAAATGATGTGAGACTTTAAGGTTTCAGGGAGCATAAGGTTTTTCCTTTCTACTACTTGCGATTTATATTCCCTATATGGGAAACCCAATATGCAAAATGACCGCCCAAGCGTCTCAAACTTAGCGGTCATTTCGAACGATTAAGATGAGGGCGTAACCGTCTACCGGCAACGTACCCTTTTTATATTCTCAGTATAACCACATATCGTGAAGTTGTCAACCCGCCTTCTGTGCTTGCGTGAGAGGTTTTTTCTTGTTGCAATCGGGCTGCATCTGTGCTATCCTGAGTAACAGGAAAATTTAATTTTCAGCGCGCTGCCGATACCAGCGGTAGGCGGTTATTTGCCCTCCATTCCTCCAAGGAAAGGAGGTGAGTTCTCCCATTCCAACCCGGAAGGGGGTG
>JAGZIN010000047.1 GCA_018366195.1 Butyricicoccus pullicaecorum
GGATTGGATTTTGGATACACAAATGACCCGACTGCGCTATTCTGTGGACTCATCAGCAAAACGGAAAAAACGATATGGGTATTTGATGAGCTATATGAAAAGGCGCTGACGAACCCGATGATTTGTGAGCGGGTGACTGCAATGGGATATGCCAAGGAGAGAATCAAGGCAGACTGTGCGGAGCCGAAGTCAATTGATGAATTGCGCGGCGCTGGATTGTATCGCATTTCGCCCGCTCGAAAGGGCAGAGATAGCATAAACAATGGCATTCAGTACATTCAGGGGCACACGCTGATTGTGCACCCGCGGTGTGTGAATTTTCTCATGGAAGTTTCCAATTACACATGGGCAAAAGATTCATTCGGGCATAAGATGAACCGTCCGATTGATGATTTTAACCACTTAATGGACGCCATGCGATATGCCATAGAAGATATGCTGGTGGGACCGGCTTATTCTTTTGATTAGAGGAGGTGAGGATATGTTATTTTTGAATACAGAAACAGCACGAATCAATCACCTGATTGAAGCAGGAGCAGGACAGGGACTCAGCGAACTGGAATTTTTCGGGCGTGAAATTGCTGCATGGAAAGGCTCACCAGAACGACAGATGCAGATTACAGGCGATGCCTATTATTGCGGAAAACATGATATCTTGAAACGCAAGCGTACCAGCATTGGACCAGATGGTGCATTACAGACTGTGGACAACCTGCCGAACAATAAGATTCTGGATAATCAATATGCCAAGATGGTAGATCAGAAAACCAACTATCTGTTTGGCAAGCCGATTACCTTTGACTGTGACAATGAAGCCTACTTGGAGTTGCTCAAAAAGCGCTTTGATTCTTCTTTCCAGCGTATCCTCAAATACTTGGGAGAGGACGCATTGAACGGCGGTTTGAGTTGGCTGTTTGTGTACTACAATGAAAAAGGTGAACTATGCTTTCGGCGTTTCCCTGCCTATCAGATCTTGCCGTTTTGGGCAGATGATGACCATACGATTTTGGACGCTGCGGCGCGGCTGTATGGGCAAGAGGTATGGGACGGTACGACAAAGAAGCTGGTCGAGCGGGTAGAGCTGTACAAGCCAGACGGCATTTATCGCTACGTGTTGGAAGATAAGACCTTGGTTCCTGATGTGGCACTTGGCGTTTATATGCCTTATATCGTGGTGCAGACTGAATCAGATACGGCAAGCTATACTTGGGATTACTTCCCGTTGATTGCATTTAAGTATAACAAGAAGGAAATTCCATTGATTCAGCGTATCAAGTCATTGCAGGACGGAATCAATACGCTTCTTTCAGACTTCCAGAACGGTATGGAGCAGACACCACAAAACACCATTCTGATTTTGAAAAATTATGATGGTGAGAATCTTGGCGAATTTCGCCACAATCTTTCCACATACAGTGCGGTCAAGGTGCGAGATGATGGTGGGGTCAGTACCCTGCAAGTGGAAGTCAATGCAGAGAACTACAAAGCAATTTTGGACGTATTCAAAAAAGCGCTGATTGAAAATGCACGCGGATATGATGCCAAGAGTGACAGGCTTTCCGGAACCCCAAACCAGATGAATATTCAGTCCATGTATTCCGATATTGATTTGGATGCGAATGGTATGGAAACTGAATTTCAAGCTGCGTTGGAACAGCTGCTTTGGTTTGTGCGTCAAGATATGATGACCAAGGGAGAGGGCAGCTTTGAGGGGGAGGAAGTCCATGTTATCTTTAACCGTGATATCCTCATTAACGAGTCTGAGTCGATTGCAAATTGTGCGAAGTCTGTGGGTATTCTTTCTGAAGAAACCATAGTCAGTCAGCACCCTTGGACAGGAGACGTGAAGCGGGAGCTGGAGCGTCTGAAACGGGAAAAAGAAACTGCGGAAGATGCCTATGCAGATGCGTTTGGCAAGCAGGACAGGCAGGAAGATTCAACAGATGAGGCAAGCGCATGAATCAGGCTGCTTATTGGCGAGAGCGGTTTGCGATATTGGAAGCTGCCGCACATGAGAAAAGCGATACATATCTTGCAGAGCTGGAGCGCCTGTACCATCACACAGAAATTTCGGTGCGGCGAGAAATTGAAAGTTGGTATCAGCGATTTGCGAATCACAATGGAATCAGCTTGTCGGAAGCTCGAAAGCAGTTGGCTGCCGGACAGCTTGCAGAATTCAAGTGGACGGTGGAGCAATATATCAAGGCTGGGCAGCAAGGCAATCTTTCCAAAGAATGGCTGCGCAAGCTGGAAAATGCGTCTGCAAGATTTCACGTCAGCCGGTTAGAAGCCATTCAAATGCAGATTCAACAGCAGATTGAACTTTTGTATGGAAATCAGGTCGATGGAATTGATGCTCTGTTGCGCAAGCTGGTTTCAGATGGCTATACAAGCGCTGCATTTGAGATTCAAAAGGGGCTGGGGATTGGCTGGGATTTGACCGCATTGAATCAAGCAAAGCTTACCGCCATACTTGCGAAGCCTTGGACAACAGATGGCAGAACCTTTCGAGATCGCTGCTGGAAAAATAAAGATGCCTTGGTCAATACGTTACATAAGACGTTGATACAGGGCATACTGCGCGGCGATGCACCAGAAAAGACCATACGAACGATTCAAAAGGCATTTGGAACCGAACGATACAAGGCAAAACGGCTTGTGCATAC
>JAGZIN010000048.1 GCA_018366195.1 Butyricicoccus pullicaecorum
TATACGGCGGTGCGGCTGGCGGCGGCAAAAGTGAGGCGCTCATCATCGAAGCCCTCAGGCAGGTACATATCCCGCATTACAGGGCACTCATCTTGCGCAAGACCTACCCAGAGCTTTCTGAGCTCATAGACAAGAGCCGCAAATATTACCCGCCTGCTTTCCCGGGCTGCAAGTACAACGAGACCAAGCACGCTTGGACCTTTCCGAGCGGGGCACGCATTACCTTTGGCGCGATGCAGCGCGAGGCGGACAAGCACAAGTATCAGGGGCGGGCGTTCGATTTCATCGGCTTCGATGAGCTGACGCACTTTACCTATGACCAATACAGCTATCTGGTTTCCCGTAACCGTCCCAATGGTGCGGGCACGCGGGTCTATATGCGGGCAACCGCAAACCCCGGCGGGGTAGGGCATGGCTGGGTCAAGGAACGCTTTATCACAGCCGCGCCGCCCATGACACCCATCATAGACACCGTACAGGTCGTATTTCCGGACGGACACCGTGAACCGCGCGAAAAACGCCGCATCTTTGTGCCAAGCACGGTATTTGACAACACCGCCCTTATGGAAAATGACCCGGATTATGTGGCGCGGCTTGCCTCTATGCCGGAGGCAGACCGAGAAGCGCTGCTATATGGCAACTGGGACAGCTTTTCCGGTCAGGTATTCACCGAATGGCGCAACGACCCTGCACATTACCATGACAGGCTTTGGACGCATGTCATTGAGCCATTCAAGATTCCGGCAAGCTGGAAATTATATCGCGGTTTTGACTTCGGTTATGCCAGACCCTTTTCGGTGGGCTGGTATGCCGTAGACCATGACAACCGCCTGTATCGGATTCGGGAGTTATACGGCTGCACGGGTGACCCCAACGTGGGCGTGAAGTGGGAGCCTGCACGCATTGCAGGTGAAATCAAGCGCATTGAGCACGATGACCCCAACCTCAAAGGGCGTACCATTCACGGCATTGCAGACCCTGCCATTACCAAGGCAGAGATGGGCGAGAGCGTCGCAGAAATCATGGAACGCACGGGTATTTACTTCGATGCCGGCGACCACCAGCGCATTGCCGGAAAGATGCAGCTGCATCATCGGCTTGCCTTTGACGAGGACGGCAGACCGCAGCTCTATATTTTTTCCACCTGCAAGCACTGTATCCGCACCCTGCCCGCGCTCGTCTATGACAGCACCGATGTGGAGGACATTGACACCGAGGGAGAAGACCATATTTACGATGAACTGCGCTATGTGGCAATGGAAAATCCCGTCAATCCGCCCGTTGTGCGTGCCGTCCCGCCGAAGCCGTACAGCCCGCTGGATACCGAGCCACCCAATCAAAAATATGCTTTCTTTCGGAGGTGAGTCACATAGACGAGAACAAGGAACAGCAGCCGATACAGCCTGCACAGGAGCAGGCACAGACCATACAATCTGTCATCGGGGAGATGCAGGTTCGGGAAGCGGCAGAGCTGCTTTCCAAGTACAGACAGGGCAAACAGAGTCTGGACAAGCGCATTGTAGAAAATGACCAGTGGTGGAGACTGCGCCACTGGGACGTGGTGGGACGCAAGGCTACAAATGACCCACAGCCCGCTTCCGCATGGCTCTTTAACAGCGTGGCAAACAAACACGGTGATGCGATGGACAATGCACCAGAACCCGTTGTGCTGCCAAGAGAACGCAGTGACGAGCAGGACGCAAAGAGTTTATCCGAAATCCTGCCTGTCATCGCCGAGCACAACGACTTCGAAGGCATCTATTCCGATGCCATGTGGGACAAGTGCAAGTCGGGCACGGCGGCGTATTGTGTGACATGGGACAATGAAGCCGAAAACGGTTTGGGGGATATCTCCATTCGCCGTGCGTCTGTGCTCAATCTGTTCTGGCAGCCCGGTGTATCAGACATTCAGGACAGCGCAAATCTCTTTTATACCTCTATGATTGACAATGCCGTACTGGAACAGCGATACCCGGAGGTCAAGGACAAGGGACAGCCGGTGCAGGGCGTTCAGTATGTCCATGATGACCAAATTGACACCAAGGACAAATCTATGATTGTGGACTGGTACTACAAAACACGGGACGAAACCGGCAGACAGTCTGTGCACTACTGCAAATTTGTGGGAGAAACCGTGCTCTATGCCAGCCAGAATGACCCGCAGTACAAGGACGGCTATTACCGGCATGGAAGATATCCTTTTGTGCTCGACCGCTTATTCCCCATTGAGGACAGTCCGGCAGGCTTTGGCTATATTGATATCATGCAGTCCCCTCAGCTCTACATTGACAAGCTGGACGCTGTCGTTCTCAAAAATGCACTGCTCGCAGGGCGTCCCCGCTGGTTTATCCGCGATTCCTGCGCGGTCAATCAGGAGGAGTTTGCAGACTGGTCCAAGGACTTCGTTCACGTTGCCGGACGCTTGGAGGACGGAGATATCAAGCAAATCAAGGTGGATACCCTGCCCGCGTATCTCGCAAACCATATCCACACAAAAATTGACGAGCTCAAGGAAACCAGCGGCAATCGGGACTTTGCCCAAGGCGGTACCGCTTCCGGTGTCACCGCAGCGGCGGCAATCGCTGCCCTTCAGGAAGCGGG
>JAGZIN010000009.1 GCA_018366195.1 Butyricicoccus pullicaecorum
TGGGTTTCATTCCAAAAGAATTTCAGGTTCGTTTTTCAAGCTTTTCGTTGTTTAATTTACAAGGTACAATTCTTGCTCTTACCTTTCGGTAAAGTGCTTTTTTATTCTACCAAAGTTTACTTCGTTTGTCAAGAACTTTTTTCAAAGTTTTTCGACTTCTTTTTCAGAAAAGCCGTTTCTCTCTAAACTTTTCACTTGGTTTTGCTGTCCAACCGGTCAGCTTATTTATAATAACACACTGTTTCCCCTTTGTCAACATTTTTATTTCTTTATTTCTAAAAACAATTTCTGTTCTTCCGCTGTGTCGCCACCGAGGATACCATGAGATACGATAAACAGGAGATACCGCACCCCTTCGCAAGAAAATAAAAGAACCTGTGATGAATCACAGGTTCTTTTTCACCATTACTGGTACGCCGAAAGGGATTCGAACCCCCGACCTTTTGGTTCGTAGCCAAACACTCTATCCAGCTGAGCTATCGGCGCATGTCTTGGTTGCTTATATAGAATACCATGCACCCGATGCTTTGTCAACCATTTTCTTTTCTTTTTCTCAAAAAATATAGACTTCCAGCTTTTGTCACGTAAAACAGGAACAACCTATTCTTTATATTTTCTATTATAAGTAAACTGTATGGTTTGCCGCAAAGAAATACAGGGCTCGTCCAAGTACAGGCTTTTCAAAAATTTTCTCTACGGCTTTCTGATAAGCGTCCAACTGTGTTCGATATTGTTCTGCGCGCTCCTGTACCGAGCGTAATCCGACTCGATCGGTCTTAAAATCAATTATTAAAAAGCCCTCCGGTGTTTCAGAAAGGCAGTCAATGACACCTTGCAGCAAAATCTCCTCCTCTGTATCTTGTATCCTTGTATCATAATCAGAGACTGGCATCGTGACAGAAAACTTAAATTCCCGCCTTATCTCTCCTTCTTTCATCTTCTCATAAAGCGGGGAGGCAAAGAATCTTCGAATACGCACAGATTCAACTGCGTCTGCCTGTTCCTGCGAAAGAATACAGCGTTCTCTCATACGCGCAATTTCCTGTTCAATTTCTCCTCTCGCACACGCTTCGAAATCACAGAATTGCATGAACAGATGATGCGCTGTTCCTCTCTCCGCCGGTGTTAACCCGTGCAGCCGCTGTTCAAAATCAGGGCGGCGCAGCTCTGGTTTTGGGCGTACTCCTGTCGTGTTTTCCACGGTTTCTGCTGACTTATAGTCCTTTTTCAACCCCGTCGCTGTCACTTTAGCGGGAATGTCTGCCAAAATGCTTTTTTCATAAACCAATGGAGCAGGAACTTCTGGTAACTCATGCAATGTATCCAATTGTATCTCTGTTCTTTCCGTCTGCTCGATTTCGGTTCCATCATCTGGTACACAGCAATGAATCTGAATCGTATCCGGCGCTTTCCCATCAATCTCAATCTGTTCCTCACTATATGCGCGCAAATTTGCTGCCTGCTGATGACGCAAAAGCGGCGCAATCAACCATGCCATTGAGGTATGCACCCCACCCATCGCATACGCAGGCAGTTCCCCCAACGCTGCCAGTCTGCCAAGCCGTGCAATCTGGGTTCCAAGCTGCGCAGAAGCACAGCTGATTATCATTTTTTCCTTGGCACGTGTCAATGCCACATAAAGAACTCTCAGCTCCTCACTGACGGCTTGCTGACGCATACACGCCGCAACCGCCTGCCGCTCCAACGTATCATACCGCACACCACGCGAAAGATCCCGACATTTCGCTCCAAATCCAAGAGATGGGTGTACGAGAACCGGCGCAGTCAAATCCCGCTCATTAAATCGTTTTGCTGTATCTGCCAAAATTACAACCGGAAACTCCAATCCTTTTGATTTATGAATGGACATAATGCGAACCGCCCCATCACTTCCTTCAGCACGAACCGCTTCAAAATCCTCTCCCCGTTCTTCCATAGCACGCAAAAGGCGAACAAACCGAAACAGTCCTCGCGTACCAGCCTGCTCAAAGCTGCGTGCCCGTTCAAAGAAGGAAAGCAGGTTTCGTTGACGCTGCACACCGCCCGGCATGGCACCAAACAGCCCAAGCGCCCCTGTCTGGTCATAAATCAGCCAAATCAGCCGATATACCGGAAAATCACAGGATATTCTTCTCAGTTCATCTAATGCCTCCAAGAACGCCTGCACCTTCGGTTCCTCACTTTGCCGTGCCGCATCATAAAAACTGATGGTTCGGTCAATCAGACGAATCTGCGCCAGTTCCTCCTCAGAAAAGTTATAGAGCGGCGAACGCATCACACCAATGAGCGGAACATCTTGACGCGGATTGTCGATAATCGAGAGCAGTGACACAATCGTTCCAACCTCTGCCGTTTGCAGCAGTCCTGTGCTTTCTTCTGTATGCGCATACAAACCATATTCAGCCAATGCTTCTCGGTAAGTTGCTGCACGTGATTTTGGAGAACGCATCAAAATCACCACATCTGATGCACATAGCGGGCGTGTCCCCTCACTTCCGCGGTCGGTAACGGGGAATCCGCTGTCAATCAGTTCCCGAATCCGTTTGGCAACCATTCGCGCTTCCAACAGCGCTTTTTCCTCCCCCTGATTTCCTGAAGTGTCTAAAACCCATAGCTCTGTATCACACCCTCCATTCGCCTCTGGATAAGATGCCCCCAAATGCAAAGCTTCCCGCTCGGTATATTCCAAATCGCCCACCGATTCCGACATAACCGCGCGAAAAATATAGTTGACAGTATCCAGCACCTGTGCACGAGAGCGGAAGTTCTGCGACAACACAACACGCTGTCCTTGCCCTTTTCTCGGTTCCTCTGTAAATGACTTATATTTATCCAGAAAAATATAAGGGTCTGCCAAACGGAAACCATAAATAGACTGCTTTACATCACCAACCATAAACAGATTGTCTCGCGCAATGGCATGAAAAATTGCGTCCTGCACCCCATTGGTATCCTGATACTCGTCTACCAGTATTTCCGCAAACCGTTCTGACAAGGTCTGAGCAAGCAAAGAGGGTTTTCCATCTGTATAGAGCAGTTGTACTGCAAAATGCTCCAAATCATTAAAATCTGCCAGCCCGCGCTGCCGTTTTTGCTCTGAAAAGGCATGTGCAAATTGCTGCACCACGCGCGCCAACGCATCTAGGGCGGGACGGTTCAGCGCACGGTCATATACAGCCTGCTCAGTTGTAACACATAAAAGTTTGGAACGAATTTCTGCCACCGTGTCCTTCCATTCTTCACGCAGCCCCTTAATTTGCTCCTGAAACGCCTTATCTTCATAACCACGTATGCTGCCCAAACGGTCAAACTGCAAACCCTGTGCAAGCTCCACAGCCATATCCCAATCTGCTGCATCAATTGCCGCAAGCAATTGTTCTGCCTGCTTGACATCTGATTGAAACGCCGGCGCATACGCAGCCTCCAACACTTCTTCTTCCTGCAGCAGCTCCAGCCCACGCCGTAGAAATGCCAATCCATACCGCACAGCTTGCCGCGCTTGCGCCAGCAGCAGCTTTCCATGCGCCGTTTCTGCCGGACTGCCGCTGTCCATAAGCCCTTTTCTTATCTGTTCTAAAAAACCGTCTGGATTTGCATGCGCACGTGTCTTTTCAAAAGTATCCAATACCGCCGCAACCAGCGGTTTGTCATCTTCCTTGCTTGCAAGCAGGTCAACAAGTGCCAAAAAATCATGCTCCTCTGCTGCATACAGAGATTCCAACACCTCCTCCAAAACCTCATCGCGCAGCGTTGCCCGTTCACTCTCATCTATCAAACGAAAATCAGGTGGCAGCCCCAGACTTGCTGTCTGTTCTCTCACAAGCGTCAGGCAAAAAGCATGTACCGTCGTGATACGTGCTTTATGTACCAGAAAAAGCTGGCGGCGCAAACGTGCATTGTCTGGTGTAAGCTCCAGTCTCGCTGCAATGGCATCTGCAAGCTTGCCGCGCATTTCCGCAGCTGCTGCATTGGTATAGGTCACAAGCAAAAACTCATCAATATCCAGCGGGTTGATAGGGTCAGTCAAGCGACGAATCACACGTTCTACCAATACTGCTGTCTTTCCCGAACCAGCCGCCGCTGATACCAGCAAATCCGAGCCTTGTGCAGTAATTGCTGTCAGCTGATCACTTGTCCACTGCGTCATTGTTCTTTTCCTCCAGCTTTTCCCAAACTTCGCTATCCTTCCACTTTTTCATCATACGATATCGGTCTCCTGCGCTCTCATCAAACCGACATGCTGCTCGAAAAGCACACCAATCACACTGCACAGCATTTCCCTGTACGCAGGGATTTGCCTCGACACTGCCTGCAAGCAGTTCCTGTCCCATCTCAATCAACTTTTTTTGTGTATACCGCGCCAATCTACCAAATCGCTCCAAGCTTGCAACCGATGAAATGGCTGCAATTTCCGGTGTCGGTTCAGGGTCTTTCTTGCTTGGCTTCGCCACTTTCAGACGCACAGGGATAAACTTTCCATCTCCAGACAGTCCTTTTTCCATAGATTGTAAAATATCAATCTCATCTGTCAGCAGCCCACTCCTGCGAAGCGCTCTCTCGCGCAAACGATGCAGCGTTTCATCGTCCTCACTCCGCGCTGCGTCCGGCATGGTATCCCGCACCGGTACATACAATACACCCGCCGGACGAATTTCATCAATTTCCCTTATTAACCGCTCACGATAACGCGCCAGTCCTTCTTTTTGCAGGGCATATAGATAAATGATAAGCTGCATATTGAGCCCATTCCAGACATCAGACAAAGAAAAGGATTTTTTCCCGCTCTTATAATCCATCACTCGAAGATACAGCCTTCCATTTTGAATGTAACCATCTACCCGGTCCACCTTGCCCGACAAAGAAATGCTCACATCATCTTGCGCACAAACGACCGGCGGCAAGTCTCCACCGTATGAAAAATCCAATTCAAAGTCGATTGGCTGGAACTCTGATTCCTTTAGCTCCTCAATAATATTGTTCAAAATCGTCTCGACACTTTTGACCAGACGGCGAAATAAGACACGAAAGCGTGCTGTTTTATCCTCCAAGCCGCCCAAGGATTCTTCTATATAAGTCTGAACCGCAGCGCGCAGCAGTTGTTTCACAGTGCGCGGCTGTGCACCTACTGCACCACCTGGCTGTTGTGCCAGCTGCCCCAGTACGGTTTCCAATACAAAATGAATAAACGTACCTGTTTGCGGTGCGGCAAAATCCGCGCGTGCCTGCACCTTTGCTTTCAGCCCATATTGCATAAAAAATGCGAATCGGCAGGAGTAAAAACGATCCACTCGTGAGGCTGTCAGGTTGAATCGGTTTCCATATAATCCTTTTATGGTCTGTTCATTTTGCAGGGGACCGCGTGTCGGTCTCCACTGCTTTGCCCGCTCTACCATTTTTTCATCTTTGCATTGCTCCAGCGCCGCGCAAGCTGCCGGTGTAAGACCATCTCCCAGCGCCGCACAAGCAAGCTCTGCCATAGGTCTCGGTGCCTCCAGCGCGTCCAGTCCTGCATCAGCCTGCTGTACCGTAAGCCCCTCAAGCCTTGCACAAAACGCACCAATCAAATAAGAGGGACGGCACGAGCTGCCATCTGCCCCCGCCGTATGAAACGATAGCACGAGCTTTTCTTGCGGACAGGCAACTGCTTTATAGATGGTTTCCTGCTCCATCAGCATACGCTCTGCACCAAAAGCGGATAAGGTGACACCGATACCGTCCAGCGCCAATCGGTCGGTTTCGGTCAGAACCGGCGAGGTTCCGGGTGCCTGCGGCAAAACACCATCATTACAGCCCAGTACAATAAGATATTTTATTTTTCCATGACATACACGCTCTATTGCACCACAGGTCACACGATCCAGAGAAACCGGAATTGTACCCACATCATATTCCGATAAAATCAAACGAAACAGTGCAGAAAAACGTGCCGCCGTCATAGGTGCATCTCCGCATACCCATACCATTTGCTCCATGGCGCTGACCAAAATTTCCCAAAGCTGGCGGTATTCATCAGCAAGCTGCAAGCGCCCTGCCTGTTCATGTGCCGCCGCACATTCTGTCATGCGCACAGCGACGCCCTCCGCTTCCAAAAAGTCATACAGTGCATAGATGCAATCTCGTGTTGTTTCCGCCTTTTTCATGTGCTTCTGCAAGGTTAAAAACGGTGTGATTGCACGTATGCGCAGGACGTTAAGCGACTCCAGCTGAGCAGCCACCTGCTCATCTATCGCCAGCCCATATCCGTCTGGGTGGTTCTTCCAGTCCTTTCCCCACATACTGCCGCGCACCCGCCAAGTCAATACATAATTTTCCAAGCGGTCGATTTCATCTGGCTCGACAGCACACAATCCGGTTTTCAGGCAGCCAAATACATCTTCATAACGCATTCCATTTGCCACTGCTTCGAGCGCACCGGTAACCAATGCAAGCGGCGGTTTTTGCAGCAAATCGGTTTTTTCACTCAAAAAAATTGGAACATCATATTGCGCCATTGCCATTTCCAAAGCGGCTGCATAGCTGTCTCCGTCACGCGACACGACTGCGAAATCGCGCCAGCGCGCTCCGGTTTCGCGCACGATACGCCGAATCCATGCGGCTGCATGTGTGCACTCTGCAAACGGAGTTTCTGCACAGACAAGCTCGACGCTTTTCCCATCTGAAGGTTCACTCTGCACAGAGGCATGAAGCCCCACCCGCTCCAGCACTGCCAAATCATGCGGACGGTCTGCCGCCTGTCCCAAATCAATGACTTCTGCTTTCTCTCCATGACGTGCCGCCATGCGGGAAAGTAAGGAAACCGTCTTGCAGCCGGAAATGAAGATATCCGACTCTTTTCGATCTGCTGTTATGGCAACTGTCAGCGGCAATTTTTTTGCAAGCATCTGGTCAATGACTTTCAGTTCCTGCGGTGTAAAAGATGCAAAGGAATCCAAATATAGCTGTGCATCATTCAGTATCGTGCTTTTTGACAAGGCATCTGCCAAGCGGTCGAGCAAACCACGCGGGTCTGGTATGGTTTCATCACACAAGCGCTCATACGCAGTATATAATGCACCCAAGTCCGTAAGCTTACGCGCCAGCAAATCGTCCCCGTCCGCACGAATCTCCTGCGCTGCATGAAAGATTGCCTCCGGCGGCTGTGCACAGGTTTTCAGCTCATCAACCACCTTTAGCATTTCACGCAAAAGCTCCGGTCTGTCTGACAAGCCAGGATAGAGCTGCATACCCGTCTGCACACGCCGCGCCGCCTCATGCAGTGTTAAAAGCCGACCAGCCGCGTCCAGCGAAACTTGTGCCAATCCGCCGGTTTCTGCAAAAATACGTCCCGCCAAACGGGTGAAAGAAAGCACCTCCGCAGTACGTGCTCCCTTGTTTTGGGTCTCCTCCGCCAGACGTCTTTCGTAGGCATGAGAAAACAGCTCTGGTACGATAAGGTATTGTTTTCCATGTCTGTCAGCAGATGCCTGTGCAATCTCTTTCATAAGAAAAGCTGTTTTGCCGCTGCGTGAGCGACCTATGATGATTCGCATAATCACTCTCCATGTTCCGCACATGACTGTTATTAGGAGTTACCTGAAAACAAAGAAATCGACGAATTTTTCACAGGATATATATACAAGGCAAAAACGCAGGAATCCTTGGTGGGATTTCGTGTATTTCGAATGCAGCAGATGCTGCTTATTGCAGAAACAACGCAGATTTCAACTTTTCAGACCGCTCCTGAACTCAAATCTATATGTTCATTTTAACATAGCATGCTATGACACGCAATCGGTCGAAATCCTGTAAAATATACCTATCTATAAATAGCAGAAAAAGGTTTTTGAAAAAAATTCAAAAAACTTGTTGACAAAGCACCTTTTTTCTTATATACTAAACAAGCACTTGGCCCGGTAGCTCAGTTGGTTAGAGCGCTAGCCTGTCACGCTAGAGGTCGTGGGTTCGAGCCCCATCCGGGTCGCCAATTTTCTTTCCATATTTAGGAAAGGGCGAGAACAGCTCGACGGTGCTTGCACCACAAAATATGCCTCTGTAGCTCAGTCGGTAGAGCAGGGGACTGAAAATCCCCGTGTCGGTGGTTCGATTCCGCCCGGAGGCACCAATTCTATTTCCGCAAGGAATTAAAAGGCGGTTCTTAGCAATACGCCCGTAGCATATTCCAATTGCCGTGCTTTTCCATGGAAAAGCGATATCGAAGAATCGTTTTTAGTCATTATAGATATCTGAATGTGCCTTTCAGAAAGCACGACAAGCATTTTAATATGCGGATGTAGCTCATCTGGTAGAGCGCCACCTTGCCAAGGTGGAGGTAGCGAGTTCGAGCCTCGTCATCCGCTCCAAAAAAAACACACTCGAATGAGTGTGTTTTTTTTGCTATTAACCGCAATCTAAGAATAAAAATTGCGCATTTCCTTTCTACGGAAACGCGCAAGCTCTTTATAAGAAAAAACCACGCCTGACAACATTTCGCCAGCGTGGAAAGCCAATCTATCAACCTCAAAGCGCATTGAGCCCTAATTACTTGGTGCTATTCTCAATTTCTTCACCATAGATCAGGTCGTCGATATCAGGCGTATCCGGGTACTGCGGACGAATCCAAGTCATCAACATTTTTCATTCCTCCTCTCTTTCACAATTTATAACGGGACCAAAAATGCAAGTTTACTCTTGCTTTCTTGCATAGTATAGCAGAAATTTACCAAAAAATCAAATGAATTTTGTGTAAACTCCATGCAAACAATTTGTAACTGCCGCTGCTGCGTATAAAATGCGTATAAAAAAAGACGATATGGTTTCCATATCGACCGAGCTGCGCAAGGCTGCAAGATAAAAGTAACCCCCGCAATGCCGATGCCACCCATTAAAATAACCTGCACGACTGAGCAGGTGGGTTTCCTATCTCGCACCGCTGTGCTTCCAACTTCCGTTTTTGATTCACGGGAGGCCTGCACTTGGAACGGGAAAGTATTCGGAATCCCGAAAACAAAATGTGGGTTTAAAACGAATGGCTGTCAAACATCACAGGGGAGACAAAACAATATATTCAGGAAATCCGAGAATTATTCTCCGTCTTCCTCATACATTTCTTCCACACGCTCCATAACGATTGCAAAGATGCGGTCTGCTTCCTCGTCATCTTCCACAGAAACGAGAACCTCTTCGCCATCTTCCTCTACAACCTTCAGGATTACAACCTCGGCTTCCTCATCTACCGCAAGCTGCGCGGGAATGAAAGCCATATACAGCTGTCCGTCTACTTCAACGGTGTCGATATGTTCAAACTCAACTTCGTTTCCGTTCTCATCTGTCAAGAGAACGTAATTATTTTCTAACTCTTCGCTCATAAAGCATGAACCTCCATGTAGTAAAGTCTATGCCGCACGGCGGCTCTTGATTCCTGCTATCATCAGGATACTCGAAATCCAATAAATTTTCAATGGGTTTTCAAGAAAAATTCATAAAATTTTTCTTGAGATTTCCAGTCACAGTAGTATGAGCATGTCAGCTCAGGATAATACTTTACGCCCGCAGGCATACTCTTGTCAAGTAGAATCAACAGTTTTCTTGTTTTTATATTTTTTCATTCAAAACACTTGACAAGTCTCTTAAATTGCCGTATACTAAACCAGCAACAATAAAGCAAGATGCGCAGTTTGCCATCTTCACCCGCCGCTTTCCGCAAACGGGTCCACATCATTTCTTCCCTGCTGCACAGTTTGTCTTTTTGTAGCTGTGTATTTCTTTGCAGGCGTGGATTATGTTCGGACAGCGCGGCTGTCTTTTTTTTGTTAAATTTTCCGTTTTTATTCTAGGAGGTGCGTTCGCTATTAGCAGCATGGAACATCAGATCAATGAAGACATCCGAGACAAAGAAGTCCGCCTGATTGCCGACGACGGTGAGCAGCTCGGCATCGTTTCCGCACAGAAAGCCTTGGAGATTGCCATTGAAAAGGGTATGGATCTCGTCAAGATTGCGCCCCAGGCACAGCCACCAGTCTGCCGTATCATGGACTATGGCAAGTTCCGTTTTGAGCAGGCGAAGCGCGAAAAGGAAGCGCGTAAAAATCAGCGCGTTGTCGAAATCAAGGAAATTCGTCTGACCCCCGGCATTGATGTCAATGACCTGAACGTCAAGGTTGGGCATGCACGCCGTTTCCTCAAGGGCGGCGACAAAGTCAAGGTTTCTGTTCGTTTCCGCGGACGTGAGGTCACCCATTCCTCCATCGGTCTAGAGCTGCTTCAGCGCTTTGCAGAACAGTGTACCGAATTTGGTATCATGGAAAAACAGCCAAAGCTGGAGGGACGCCATATGCACATGTTCCTTTCCCCTAAGAAAGAGAAATAAAAACCTTACAAGCTGCATCAGTTATTATTTGGATGCGACACATAGAGAGGAGTAAACTAAAATGCCTAAGATCAAAACGCACAGCGGTGCAAAGAAGAGATTCAAGGTTTCCAAGAGCGGCAAGATCAAGCGCGCTCATGTTGGCCGCCGTCACATTCTGACCAAGAAGAATACCAAGCGCCTGCGTCACCTCCGCAAGGAAGGCTTTGCAGACAAGACAAACGTAGCAGAAGTAAAGCGCCTGCTACCTTACGCGTAATTTCTTTTTACCAGAGATTTAAGGAGGCTAACATAACATGGCAAGAGTTAAGGGCGCGATGATGTCGCGTAAAAGAAGAAAGAAGATTCTGAAGCGTGCGAAGGGCTACTTCGGCGCAAAGTCCACTCATTTTAGAACTGCCAATCAGGCGGTTATGAAGTCCCTCAAGTATGCTTACATCGGCCGTAAGCAGAAGAAGCGCGATTTCCGCCGTCTGTGGATTACTCGTATTTCTGCGGCTTGCAAGGCTTGCGACATCAATTACAGCCGTTTCATGAACGGTCTGAAGAAGTCCGGCATCGAAATCAACCGCAAGATGCTGTCTGAGCTGGCAATCAACGACCATGCTGCATTCTGTGCACTGGTTGAGAAGGCAAAGGCTGCTCTTTAATTCCAGCGTATTGCAAGAGGACACAATATGTGTCCTCTTTTTGTTCCCCTACCATTTTTCTATCTTCAAAAAAACAGCACCGCGCATGCGATGCTGTTTTTGCTTTATTCCAGATTCAATTTATTTTTCAGAATGTAATTCGTTGCAAAATAGAATACTGCACCCTGTACGGCTGAAACTGCAATTCCAATCCACATAAATGCATGCATATTAACACTTCCCGAATGGAAAATTGCACCAAATATAAAATCCGTGATGCCGGGTGCATTGATGGTCAGGTTGGTCAGCATAGCGCCAATAAAGGTAAGTCCCGTATTGATTGCAATATACCATACGATTGACATTGCGACACGATGTTGATTGGACAAATGCCCCAGTGCAATCGCCAAGTAAATTTGACAGATGGAAGCCAAAATATCTGACAACATTCCAATTACGATTTCCAACAGAAGCAGTATGCTCTCACCGTTTATATAGGAAAAAATTTCTCTCAGTTCCGTGAAGAAATCATGTCCGACAAACGTGCCTGCACCTAAAATCAACACCGATGTGATTCCAACGATTCCCGACAGAATCGACATCAGGCTTGCACCCAATAGCTTTGAACAGGTCAGCTGCCATGTCGGTACCGGCAAGGTAAACATCAAATACCCTTCCTGCCCCAATAAGCCTTTGTAAAAGCGCTGTACAATGACGACAAGGGTCATCACAGCGACACTCACACACAAAGCGGTGTACAGCATGATTGCAGTAATCTGCGCCCAGCCATCTACATTTATCTCAGCAGAGGATCCCAGCATAAAAGCATTGATTGCCGCAACGACTAATATGGCACCATAAAGCGGCAGCAGCCCTTTCGAGAGCGATTTCAGCTCATACTTCATCAATTTTCCAAACATTAAAAATCTCCCCCCTGATAAGGTACTGCACGGAACACCTCACGGAACAGTTGGTCCACAGACTTTCCTTCTGTTTCTCGGATATAATCGACTGTATCATGTCTTGCAATCTGCCCATTCTGGAGGAATACAACCTCATCGAGCACCCGTTCAATATCTGAAATCAAATGTGTCGAAATCATGACCGTACCATTTTCATTATAGTTGGTCAAAATGGTATCCAGAATAAAGTCTCGCGCTGCTGGGTCAACACCAGCAATTGGTTCATCAAGCAAATACAATTGTGCTTTTCGGCTCATCACCAGCACAAGCTGTACTTTCTCCTTTGTCCCCTTGGACATCGCTTTAATGCGGTCAAGCGGTCTGATATTCAATGCAGAAAACATTTCTGCGGCTTTTTGTCGGTCAAAATCGGCATAGAAGTCACTGAACAAATCCATAAGATCTACGGTTTTCATCCAATCTGCAAAGTACATGCGATCTGGAAGATAACTGATGATGGACTTGGTCTCTACGCCGGGCGCGTATCCATTGACAAGCAATATGCCTTCATTTGGTCGCAGCAGTCCATTCAAAAGCTTGATGAAGGTTGTCTTGCCCGAACCATTGGGTCCCAAAAGACCAACAATTTTGCCACGTCCAATGTTGAGATTAATCTGGTCCAGTGCACGCTTTGCCCCATAGGACTTGCTAAGCCCCTGCACACGAATCAGCATATCATCTTGTTTTCTTTCTGTTGCCAGAAAATCGTTTCGGATTTCTTCCATCATTGATTCCCCCTTTTGCGGTTTGTCAGCATTTCAGCAGCCTCCCGCTCTGTATAACCAATTGTAGCCATTCCGGTTACATAGAGCTCCATCTTTTCCTCTGCCAAGCAGCGCCGCACATTATCCACTGAATCTGCATCCTCAGTCACCGTGCGCCCTGCGGTACGATTTGTTGTAACCAGCCCGTCCTGTTCCAACTGTGCCAATGCGCGCTGCATGGTGTTGGGATTGACCTTTGCTTCTGCGGCAAGCTCACGAACCGATGGCATTCTAGCGCCCAATGGATAAATGCCGGATACAATGCGTTCTGTCAGTTGCTCGGTCAGCTGTGTCCAAATTGGGCGGTCGTCTGTCAATTTCCATTGCATCGTCAACCTCTCCTCCAATTATTGTATTGATGTATTATTAGCTTAATACAAATATACATTTCTTTCTATCGTTTGTCAAGCATTTTTTTTGAACAAAATAAGCCCTTCTACAAAAAAGCAATTCTGTTGCTATATAGTGCTTTCATCAAAAAAATGATATAATAATAAAAAGAGGCAAACACTGAGGAGGTTTACCATGCAAAAAGATAACTTCATACTCCGTAAACTCTATGAAGATGTAAAGCTTTCTGCTATGGAACGCGAAGTGCTTGACTATATCATCAACAATCTAGATGAAGCCATGCAGATTGGCGTCCGTGGAGTTGCACAAAAACGGTATACCTCTTCCACTACGGTTATCCGACTTTCCAAAAAATTAAATTATGATGGCTTTCGAGAAATGATTTATTCATTCAAAAATATGCTGACTCCGCCAGCATTACACTGGTCAGATGAACTGCATGATAAAATTCACTTTTATCCTGACATCGATAAATTAAACCAATTTTTTGATATATTAGACCATAAAGGTTTTATTTGCATCAATGGACAAGGATATTCTCGTCTCATTGGTGAATATCTGGCAAATAAACTCATCAGCAGCGCCTGCACTGCAATTTTACAAGATAGCCTCGAAGCTGAAACCATTATCCGCAACTTTAAGCACAAGCTGGACGCAATGATTATCATATCAAAATCTGGTAATAATCTTTTCGCACTTGCAGCTGCCAAACAATGTCAAGAAGCCCAAATCCCAACAATTCTATTTACCGGAAATCCAAATTGTGAATTAAAAACAAATTGTGATACCGTATTCATCATAAAAGATAATCACCCATTTGATATTGAAAATGTACAGTCAAACTATTTCTTTGGATACTGTATTTTAACATTTGAAGAACTTTTCGATCTCTATTATAAGCGCTTCCAATAAAATACCTCTATTTTCCTGCCCCATGACACAAATCTATCATAAAATTCAAGTATATATTTCAGAATCTTAAAGTTTCATACTTTTTTGTTCCAATAGAAAATTCAACTGTTTTGAATGATTTTTATGGTATCGTTCCCATTCTGTAAAAACAAAAAACCGAGGTTTTTAACCTCGGTTTTTTGTTTTGTGCGTTATTTCTCCATCTTCTAAAATCAAACTTTTACTTCAACTCATTCCAATATCCCTGATTGGCTTCTATCAATTCATCTAAAATCACTTTACCGACTGCATAAGAAGGAACCGTGCGATTGAGTAAGATTGCTTGTAACGCCGTCTGATAAGAACCTGTTAATGCCGCTTCCACAGCCAGCTTTTCATATCCTTTCTGAGCCTCCATCAAGGATTTATGAAATTGCGGAATGTAACCAACTGCAACCGGCTCAATTCCATCTGCACCTACATAGCAAGGAACCTCTACCACAGCATCATGATTAAAGTTTCCGATTGCTCCATGGTTCATGGTATTGATTACAAAGCGTTCATGGGTGTTATTGATGATTGCATTTGCAATATTGACGATGTAGTTTCCATGCACACCTGTGCAAAGTGTACTATTTTTTGTTGTTCCTTCTGCGATGCATCGCTCACAATCATCAAAAACAACTTTTTCCCGTACATCTAAAACATAGTTTGCACGTGTATAGTGCACGTCCATTTCTCTGACAATTTCATTGTGGAAATAGTAATAAGACATATAAACCAGCGGGAAGAACTGAGGATACGCCGCGAATCCTTCTATTGCATGCTGATACATCTCTGCCCAATAATTATCATGCTTATTTTCTGCCTCAGAATTCACCAGCTTAATATCTTCCCCCGAAAGAACACGCTCACGCAGTACAGGCAATAAATCCTGTCCATTTTTATCATAGATATTCGTAAACCAGCCAAAATGATTGAGACCAAAATACTTAAAGGTCAATTCCTCATGCGGAATTTTCAAGAAGTCTGCAATCGTTTCTTCTTGAGAAATCGGCATATCACAGATACATAGAGCCTTTGCATTGGGATAGGTCCGATAAATCGCTTCTGAAATCATCGCTTCTGGATTGCTATAATTTAGAATCCATGCGTCTGGACACAGCTCCTGTGCCTTGCCCACGATATCCAAGATTGCTGGAATACAACGTAATGCAAACGAAAATCCACCCAATCCGCAAGTTTCCTGTCCTAACAATCCATGTTTCAACGGAATTTTTTCGTCCTTTTCTCGCTGCTGATTGCAGCCTGGGCGAATCTGTACAAACAGGAAATTGGCATTTTGAAACGCTTCTTCTATATTTGTGGTATAGGATACTTGCACATCAGCAGCATGCTCTTTTGCATATAACTGACAGAATTCTCCCGTTCTTGCAGCCCGACTTGCGTCGATATCGTAAAGCGAAATTTCATGCAGCTTCAGCTCTTCTCTGCGCGCAAGTAACACTGCCACAATTGCTGGGGTATAAGAAGAACCCGAGCCAACAATCACAAATTTATTTTTTCTCATTTAGAGCCTCCCAAATCAATACTATCCAATTATCTGATTTATCTCATTCATAATATAACGCACTTCTGAACCAATAATGATTTGAATGCTGGTATCCGATAGCTTCACTACACCACGGACACCCATCTGCTTAATTTTTTCCAAATTGAGCAGAGACGGATTCTTCACCTCAACGCGCAGTCGAGTCATACAATTCCCGATTGTTTCAATATTAGATGCTCCACCCAGATTCTCAAGAATCTTCTTTGCCATATAAGCATAATTCTTATTTGACAAAGTTGCATTTTTTTCTTCCTCTGTTACTTCTTCTGTATCCACAAAATCATCTTCTCGTCCCAGTGTCTTGAGATTATATCTTGTAATCAGAAAACGGAATGTTAGAAAATACAGAACAAAAAATACAATTCCTACGGGGATAATCAAAATCACATGACTTCCAAGCCCCCAATTGAGTACAAGATCAATGATATTGCCCCCAGAAGAAAATCCAATGCGAATACCCAAAAGATAACAAACAGCACCAGCAAGCCCAGTGTAAAGCGCATGTACCACATACAGCTGAGGTGCAACAAACATAAAGGAGAACTCAAGCGGCTCTGTAATTCCTGTGATAAATGATGTAATTGCAGCTGAACTCATAAGACCCTTGACTTCATTTTTACGTTTCTTTGCACATTGATACATTGCCAGTGCCGCTCCCGGCAAACCAAACATCATAACAACAAAAAACATGGACAGGAAAAGACCCGCAGAGGGATCACCAGCCAAAAATCGTGTCATTTCACCCGTTACCACATCTCCAGACGATGTTGTATAAGAGCCGAGGTTAAAATAGATATAGGAGTTAAATACATGATGTAATCCCACTGGTATCAACAGACGATTCAAGAATCCAAAAATAAATACACCTACTGCACCAAGACTTGCAATGCCCACAGCAAATATATCTAGAGCATTTTGAATAGATGGCCAAATAAAGCTCAATAAATACCCCAGCGCAACTGTGAAAACCGGCGCAAGTGTAATAACGAATTTCTCTCCTGTAAAAAAATCAAAAATTTTAGGGGTTTTCCATTCTTTACTCTGATTGAAAATCCATGCAGTAAAGCAGCCCACAATAATACCTGCAAAGATACCCATATTGATGGACTCGTCCAGAGCGAGCAGAGTAGATTTTAAGACCAGAATAGACAGAAAGCTGGCAACAATTGGGGAAATCTTATCCTTTGCCTTGGCAAATGCAACGACTGCGCCAAATGCAAATAAAATGTCCATGTTCCCAAATACAATATCTCCAGCAGCTTTTAGGAGCGGAAGATTGAACATATCTGGTGATGCAATACGGGACAAAATTCCTGCAATTGGCATTGCTGTAACCGGAACCAACATAGACCGCCCCAGCTGTGCTAATTTCTTATTAAACCGATTCAATATACTCTTCATATGTCCATTCCTCCTTTATCAAATGCCGCATAGTTGGTAAGTACAACGTTTGGAAGCTGTTCCACAAACGTGCGTGATTTTGGAGAAACCAGTAAATCGACTTCACACATTCGATGAAGGTTAAAGGAAGAATGCAGCATCACATCTGTATCCAGATAGGCAGGATGGCACATTACTTCAACACAATCATACTTTGTCAGTGCCTCACGCACTGCACGATGCATGCTTTCTTCAATTGCCGGAGCATACTCCTGCAGTGCTGTATGAAAATGTACACCGGAACATTCGATAAAATCAATGAGTATATTTCCACATGGAACTCCGTCTATTTTTCCTTCTCTTTGTCCTTCTTTTGAATTACGCACTGGCAGGCTATATTCTTTTGCCAAACGAATAAATACAGATTCTAAATTTTTGAAGATGTGTACATGATGATGGGAATCCAAGTGGGTTGGATGAATACCAGCATCTAACACTTTTTCAATCTGTGCTTTCCACTCATCATACACTTCGGTGACATCGAACTCCGTCTCTTGCTCCTTATAAAAAGACAGCTTATGGAATTCTCCATTCTTTTCCACAAGTGTTTTATGTCCATCAAGAACCGGTCTTCCGCAAGTAAGTGTCAAATGTACACCTACCCCAAGCGTTGGATGTGACTTTGCGAGCGATACCGCATGCGCGAACGCAGGCATTCCCGCCATCAACGTAGCGGAAGTCAAAACGCCCCGCAAATGACTTTCAATGATACCATAATTAACACCATAAGAATAGCCAAAATCATCTGCATTAAAAATCAGCTTTTTCATACAAATCTCCTTTCCTTGTGATATCGCAAGTATAGCATTTTATACTTTTACTTGTAAATATACGTGTAGTCTTTTGAACTTTGTTTCAGAAATATGTTTTTTGTACCTGTAAATATTACCTAAAGAACTTCAACTCAACTTATAACAAATAGTAAATTTCAGTTTACGATTGAAAAAATCTTGAGAATACCGTAAAAAAATGCAGATATCACATGTTCATGCAATATCTGCGAAAGCTTATGAATCATTTTATCCCCATGTAATCAATATTATTTCAACAGGTTCTGCGGAGTTCTTTTTCTCGCCTCTACGCGATAAATCCGATATCCCTGAGACGAGAATTTTTCTTCATACTCTGTCATAATATTATCATAATCCGAATGATGCAAATCCAATGAAATGTTCTGCAACAGCCAGTTATTCTGGCAAAGCTCACCCAACGACCACTCAAAAAGACGCTGGTTATCTGTCTTAAAGAAAATCGCACCATCTTCCGTCAAAATCTCATCATATACCGCAAGGAATGAGCGCCAGGTCAAACGGCGTTTGCGCTGCCGATTGGGCGGCCACGGGTCCGAAAAATTCAGGTAAATCAGAGATACCTCAGCTGGGGCAAAGATTTCATTGAGTGCTGCGGCATCGAATGATAGAAAGCGCAGATTGGGCAAGTTCTCGCTCACTGCTTTTTCGGTTGCCATAATCAATGCACCTTCTTCCTTTTCAATGGCAACAAAGTTGACATCTGGATTACGGCGTGCATTTTCCAAAATAAAGCGTCCCTTACCGCAGCCGATTTCTAGGCGAATCGGATTTTCATTTCCAAACAGCTGCTTCCACCCCCCACGCTGTGCCCTTGGGTCTTCCACCATAACAGACGCGCACCGTGCAAAGCGTACATCTAAATTCTTCTTTTTGCGCATTCTCATGCGTTTCATTCCTCCAAATCGAAACTCTTTGTGCCCTTATTATAGCGTGTTTCTGCGTTCCTTTTCAAGTCTATCCCACACTTTTGTCCGGAAGCTCTGCAAAAATGACAAAAATACGGAACGGTTCTGGCTTTCCTTTTCGCGCTGCAGCAGCTGCGCAGATTTCCCCTCCTGCTTGCAGCGTCTCTCCCACTCCCTATCTTTTTGGGTTTGTATCCTTGAAAAATCTGTTTTTGAACGTTTTCCTTATGCAACCGCACACAAAGCAATCCCAAATTGACAGCACACGATAAACCCGTTATAATGGCAATAGTATCACCCTCATTTTATGAAGTTAAGGACGGAATTTTCATGGCATTTGACCGCGCAAGTGGCGTGCTTATGCACATCACCTCTCTGCCCTCTCCCCACGGCATTGGTACGTTGGGACAGGCCGCTTTCGATTTTGTAGACTTTCTGCGGAATGCAGGGCAACGTTATTGGCAGGTACTCCCGCTCGGACATACGGGCTTTGGAGACTCTCCCTATCAATGCTACTCTGCCGCTGCTGGCAATCCGCTGCTCATTGATTTGGATAAGCTGGTTACATACGGCATGCTGACTGCCGACGAGATTCAGGCAGCCGATTTGGATTGGAATCCAGACAAGGCAGACTATATACAGCTGACCGAGGTACGCTATCCCTTACTTCGCCGCGCTTATATGCGTGCGAAAGAGATGCCCTATATCATGTCGGCTGTACAGTCTTTCCGCACCCATGCAGCCGAATGGCTCGAAGACTATGCCCTCTTCATGACCCTCAAGGAAGAACGCTTTGCAGGGGCTCCGCTTTGGGACTGGGAGGATTCTGATTTACGGCATCGCGATGCCAAAGCACTTGCCGCAGCACGGCAGGAATTCAAAGAAGAAATCGACTTTCGAGTGTTCTTACAAACCATCTTCTTTGCACAATGGGGCACACTCCGTGCCTATGCAGCCAAGGCAGGGGTTCGTATCATCGGAGATATTCCCATTTATGTTTCTCCGGACTCCTCCGATGTTTGGCAGCACCCCCATTTATTCAAGGTCGATGCAAACGGCAAGCCGCAAAAGGTGGCTGGTGTACCACCTGATTACTATTCTGCAACCGGACAGCTCTGGGGAAACCCCGTTTATGATTGGAAAGAGCACGAAAAAACCGGATATGCTTGGTGGATTTGGCGGTTAAAACAAAACGCTGACTTATTTGATGTCATTCGCATCGACCATTTTCGCGGCTTTGAATCGTTTTGGGAGGTCGATGCAGACGAAGAAACCGCAATCCATGGTGCATGGCGGAAAGGTCCCGGAATCAAACTGTTCCGCGCATTGGAACAAGCACTTCCAGCACTTCCAATCATCGCGGAAGATTTGGGCGTTATGACAGACAAGGTCAAAGCATTGCTGCGTAGTACCGGATTTCCCGGTATGCGTGTTATGATTTTTGGATTCAACCGATTTGAGGATAACGATCACTTACCGCACAACTATCCCGTCAATTCGATTGTGTATACCTCAACACACGATTCCCAGTCTATCTGTGAGCAGATTTTAGACCTCTGCGAACCAGAGGACGCTGCCTTTGCGAAGGAATATATCCGTTGGGATTATAAGGAACCACTTGCATGGTCTGCAATCCGTACCCTATTCGCCTCTCCCGCTTCCATCGCCATGACAACAATGCAGGACTTATTAAATCTGGGCGCTGATGCACGCATGAATGTCCCCGCTACCGTAGGCGGAAACTGGGCATGGCGCGTGCGCAAAGAGGGAATCAACGCAGATGTTGCAGCATTTCTGCACCGTGTAACCGATGTGACCCGCCGCTTGCACCCAATCCCTGAAATCTTTGAACAAAAACCATGGTCTGAAATCCAGTGCCTCCCAGTAACGGCAGATATGGATTATGGTGCGCGGCGATACTGGACAGACGTACAGGAACAGTATACACTGCTTTTGAAAGCAAATGCCTTTTTCTCTCGCTTTGCGCTCTAAGGCAATCCGTGCACAGGGACTGATTCTGTGTTTGCAAAATCGAAAGGAGATTTTATAAAAGCATGAGCATAAAAGCTGTAATTTTTGATTTAGATGGCACACTTCTTGATACATTAGGGGATTTGACCAGTGCCGTCAATGCTGCCATGCGGCATTACCAGTTCCCCCTTTTAAGCGAATCTGAAGTCTGTGCACGTGTTGGGCACGGTGTACGCCGCCTGATTGCGCAAAGTGTTCCGGCAAATACAGAAACCCACGTCATTGACGATTGTCTCAAGCACTTTCAAGCGCACTATGAAGCACATCTGGTAGAACGTACCCACCCCTATCAGGGAATTGGCGCAGTGATAGAAGCGTTTCACAGCCGCGGGGTACGCATGGCAGTGCTTTCCAATAAGTATCAAGCAGCCGCTGAGCGATTGATTTCCCACTATTTTCCCAATCGAATCACTCTGATTCGCGGAGAGATTCCCGGTATCCCACGTAAGCCTGACCCAACTTCTACCAATCAAATCCTGAGCATGCTCAGCGTGCAAGCGGACGAAGTCCTATATATCGGCGACAGCGATGTTGACATGCAGACGGCAAAGGCTGCCGGCATCACTGCAATTGGTGCGCTTTGGGGCTTTCGCGACCGCGAATCCCTGATGGCAGCAGGCGCTGAGCACGTTGTTGAGCACCCTGAACATCTCATTCAGCTGCTTGACCGCTTACAGCTTGATGCAGCGATGCAGGCTTTTGAGCGAAATGGTTTTACATGGACATTCTGTGCAACCTCTGCACAGGCAGCCGACTACGTAGCAAGCCAATGCCGTGGAAAAACAATCGGCATGGGCGGCTCGGTCACATTGGATACGCTTGGCATCTATGACATGCTGAAAAAAGAGGACGCACAGGTTTTCTGGCATTGGAAGGGCGACGAAATCCGCTCCACTGGTGATGTGTTCCTGACCTCTGCCAATGCAATTTCCGCAACTGGAGAGATTGTAAATATTGATGGTGCATGCAACCGCATTGCCGCATCTGTATACGGCTTTGATACCTGCTATGTGGTCTGCGGCATCAATAAACTGACTCCGGACATGGACAGCGCCATGCGCCGCGCACGTGAGATTGCCGCACCACTCAACACCAAGCGGCTGGGAAAACGCACGCCCTGTACAGTCGATGGTCAGTGTCATGATTGTCACAGTCCAGAACGCATCTGCCGTGCCATGACGATTCTCATGGCGCCGCCTTCTCGTATGTCCCATTATGAAATCATCATGGTTGGGGAAAATATCGGATACTAAGTATTTTGATTTATCGAGAAAGATTGCGCACCACTTTTCATATTTTCAACCAATAAAACAACGGCGTAACTTTTATCGTTACGCCGTTGTTTCACTTGTCAGAGGACGCAGAAAAATCCAATGTTTACGCCTGCTCTTTCAGAGCAAGCTGATAAAGCGCATTTTTCTTCACGCCACATTCTGCCGAAACCATTTTGACCGCATCTTTCAGCGTCTCTCCCTGCAAAAGCCGTATCTGTACGGCTTGCAGCGCACGCTCCATCGCAGCATCTGCATCTTCTTCCGTCACGATTTCAGGAGCGCCCTCTACAACCAGCACAAATTCACCACGCGGCGGATTGTCTGCAAAATATGCCACTGCTTCGCCCAAGGTACAGCGCCGCGTCTCCTCATGCAGCTTGGTCAGCTCTCGAGACAGCGCAATATGCCGTTCCGCTCCAAATGCAGCACATAAATCCTCTAAGGTTGCCCGCAGCTTATGTGGTGCCTCATAAAAAATCATGGTGCGTTTTTCCTCTCGCAGCATGTCCAAATGTGTTCTGCGTGCCTTTTTATTGACGGAAAGGAAGCCTTCAAAGCACCAGCGTCCTGTTGGCAGACCGGAAGCTGCCAGCGCACAAACCGCCGCACAGCAGCCGGGCACCGGAATCACCGGAATCCCCTCTGGTGCACACAGCGCCACCAAATCCTCTCCCGGGTCGGAAACCGCCGGTGTTCCGGCATCGGTCACAAGAGCACAGCTTTCACCAGCCAGCAGCCGTGACAAAATTTCTTCTCCGCGCTGTCTGCGATTGTGTTCATAGTAGCTGATGAGCGGCTTTGCGGGAAGCTCCAGCGCTGTCATCAGCTTTTTGGTCACTCGCGTATCTTCCGCAGCAATAAAATCCACCTCACGCATCACCGCACAGGCACGCGGAGAAAAATCACTTAAATTTCCAATCGGGGTTGCTACCAGATATAACGTACCGGACATACCAAAACACCTCTCTATTTTCCATAAATCCTGCGATATTCTTCCGTGAATCTCCCCTCCGCATCACAGACAAGCAGCGGCGGCTCCACCACAAGCCCCTCTGCACTGCCGCGCCTGCATGCAACCATCACCGCAGAGGGAGACGCAGAGGCAGTTTGATGCACAAAACGCATACGCTTTGGGGTCAACCCGCAGCTTTGCAGGGCTTCCAGCAGCGCACATAGACGTTCTGGACGAAATACGATTGCGCATCTCCCACCCGTTGGCAACACCCACGCCATTGCAGAGACAATTTCTTCCAGATTGGCTGTTTCATCTTGACGTGCTGTTGCATGGGCAGTCTGTGCGGCACATTTACCGGAACGAGTCGTAAAATACGGCGGGTTGCAGAGGACATACTGCATAACGCCATGCGGAATCAGGCTTCGAATTTCACGCAGGTCTCCTTGCAGCACCGTGACATTCGAAAGCTTATTTTTTTCAATGCTGCGTGCAAACAATTGTATTGACCCCTCCTGGATCTCCAATCCAGTTATTTGCAGGTCTTTTCTCCAGCATAACAGGGAAAGCACGCCCGTTCCACAGCCCAAATCGAGAACACGGGCGCGGTGCGGAATCCGTGCAAAGTGCGAAAGCAGAACCGAGTCCTGTCCCAGCTTAAAATAGCCGTCATCTTGCAGCAGCAACAGCCCATTGGGCAGCTGTTCCATGGTTTCCATTGGTTTTTTCTGTCTCCTTTGCACAAAATGTATCATGCACCTCGTTATCCTTCCGGATTCAGAGTTCTGCGACTCTTTCTCTGGTGTCGTGCCACGATGCGGGCACAATGGTTTACAGTTGTTTTTTATGATAACAGAAATGATTTGGGCTGTCAAACTGTATATAATTGTGTTTGACAAATGACGGAAATGCGGATAGACTATATTTAATATGTTTTTTTAACAAAACTTTTGAATTTTGAAATGATACAGAGGACTTGAATTGTGAAGAAAGTAATGCTTTATGAGCACGGCGGCAGCCTCAATCATGGCTGTGAGGCGCTAATCCGTACCATCTCCGCGATTAGTAAGGAAAAAACCGGAGCTGAGGTTACACTTTGCTCCTACGCCCCCAAGGAAGACCATGCCTGCAACATGCAGGAGGCAGTCGATTCCATTGTACAAAATGATCAGGTGCTGCGCCGTTTTTCGCCAGCTTGGTTCGTTTATCAGTTTGACAAGCGTGTGACACATTCTCAGGCGCTTCAGGATAAATTCCTGACTGAAAAAAACTGTCTGCGTCTTGCAAAGGATTGTGACGTATCCATTGCCGTTGGCGGGGACAACTATTGTTATAACAAGGGACAGCAGTTCTGGCCCACCGACCGTGCACTCAAAAAGCAAGGCTCTAAAATGCTGCTCTGGGGCTGTTCCATCGAGCCGCGTGATTTAGATGAAACCTTTACCCGTCAGCTATCCTGCTTTGATATCATCTGTGCACGTGAATCCATCACCGCCGACGCACTCAAACAAGCCGGCTTAGGCGAAAAGGTACGTCTCATTCCAGACCCTGCCTTTACTTTAGAAACCGTGGAATGTCCATTGCCTGAAGGCTTCCAGCCCGGAAACACGGTTGGCATCAATGTTTCCCCTATGATTATCTCCAACGAGGAGCAGGGCGGTGCAACGATGGCGAACTATTTGGCTCTCATAGAGCATATCCTGAAAGAGACCGACCTTTCTGTTGCGTTGATTCCACATGTTGTATGGGATTATAACGATGACAGAGAGCCTCTGCGCCGTTTGTATGAGCAGTTCAAAGCAACGGGACGTGTCATACTGATTCCCGATGCAGACTGCCGAGAACTGAAGGGTTATATCGCACGCCTGCGATGTTTCGTGGGTGCACGCACCCATTCCACCATAGCCGCGTACTCCTCCTGTGTTCCCACCTTAGTCGTGGGCTACTCCGTCAAAGCCAAAGGCATTGCAAAAGATTTGTTTGGCACTTATGAGGGCTATACACTTCCCGTGCAAAACCTGAAAAATCCAGAGGATCTCAAAAATGCGTTCCTTTGGCTCATGGAGCGTGAAGATGATATTCGCACGCACCTGACTGAAATCATGCCTTCCTATGCAGCCCGCGCAAAAGAAGCGGGTGATGCACTGGCTGAGCTGATGGCCCGCTGACTGCCGTTCTCATAAAAAGAAGGTTTGTTATGTTTCTCCATAATCTGATTGAAGATGCTCGTTCCATTCGAGATCGTGACCCTGCTGCACGTTCTACCGCAGAAGTCTTTCTGCTTTATCCCGGCTTTCACGCGCTCCTCTACCACCGCTTGACGCATTGGCTTTACCAGCACAAACGCTTTTTCCTTGCACGCATGATTTCACAATTTGCCCGTACGATGACCGGTGTTGAAATCCATCCCGGTGCAACCATCGGTCGTGGTTTATTCATTGACCACGGCATGGGCATTGTCATTGGTGAAACTGCCGAGGTGGGAGACTACTGTACCATTTATCATGGCGTCACATTGGGTGGTACTGGAAAAGATACCGGAAAGCGGCACCCCACCATTGGAAATAATGTCCTGATTTCAACCGGTGCAAAGGTTCTGGGTCCATTCACGGTTGGAGATAACTCACGTATTGGTGCAAATGCTGTTGTATTGCAGGAGGTGCCGCCCAATTCTACGGTTGTTGGTTTGAAAGCGCGTGTGGTCAAAATCGACGGACATCGTGTGCCTTCCTTCGACCTCGACCAAATCCATGTTCCTGACCCGCTTTCTCAAGAGCTGTGCCGCTTGGAGCACCGTGTTTTTGAAAACGAACGCCGCCTGAATGCACAGACAGAATCTGCTGCGCAATCTGCCGAAAATCAGCAAAAAGAATAGAAAATACACCTAAATTCTTATTTACAAATCCATACCGGATTAGTATAATAAAATAGAATAAGAAACATTTCCATTTTGTATCTTATATTCTAGCTGATAGATAGGAGACCCCTTATGGTGCAAACGAAACAGCGTCAGCTGATTATGAAAGCTGTTCGAGAGAGCAACCGGCACCCCACCGCGGACGAACTCTTTCAAACGATTCGTTGCAAGCTGCCAAGCATTTCTCTGGCAACTGTATACCGCAACCTGAACTTTCTGGCTGAGCGTGGTGAAATCCGTAAGCTTTCCATGCCCGGTATGCCAGACCGCTTTGACTGGAAGTTGGAGCCGCACGACCATCTCATGTGTGATTCCTGTAATCAGGTATTTGATTTTTATTTATCTACCGACCTGAAAAGTCAAATTTCTCAGGCTTGTGATGCACAAATAGACGGTTATGTGCTTGTTGCACACGGACTCTGTCCCCATTGCCGTTCTCTCGCCTAAAAAAAACACCGCCCGAAAGGGCGGTATTTTTTATCTGACCGCAAAAGAAAACCGGCTTCTGCACGCAAATTTCAGACCGTAAAAAAGTGAGGCATTGCCTCACTTTTTTACATAAGAACACGATGATGCGCAGCTTTTCTATGCTTATTTTGTCTTGAACTTACCGACCAGATGGTTCATCGTATGTGCCTGTCCGGAAAGCTGTTCACTGGTTGCAGCGCTCTCCTCTGCGGTTGCCGAGTTTGATTGTACCACATGAGAAATCTTCTCTACACCATCGGAGATATATCCAATCTCAACGACCTGTTCATCAGACAACCGTACAATATCCTCAATGATAGTGGTCACTTGGTTTGCAGTGTCCACAACCTCTTGCAGGGACTGCTCCGTCTCATGTGCAATTCGTGTTCCATCGGAAACCGCCAGCATAGAGGACTCAATCAGTGCTGTGGTATGGCTTGCAGCCTCCGCACTCTTGGACGCAAGATTTCGGACCTCATCTGCAACAACCGCAAATCCCTTGCCAGCTGTACCCGCTCTTGCCGCTTCCACCGCTGCATTGAGCGCCAGAATATTGGTTTGGAACGCAATATCCTCAATCGTCTTGATGATTTTTCCAATCTGTTCCGAAGAATCATTGATGCGGGACATCGCCTCTACCATTTCACGCATGTGCTGATTGCTTTCCTCGAGCTTCTCTGCCACTTCCATTGTGATTTTGCTTGCAGAAGTACATTCAGACGCATTATTTTGCGTTACAGAAGAAACCTGCTGAATACGGGTCACAAGCTGATCGACCTGCTCATTCTGCTCCACAGCACCGTCAGCCAACAGCTGCGCACCATTGGCAACCTGCGTTGAGCCGGCTGCAACCTGATCGGCTGCCATACGGATTCCGCCGATGGTTTCATTCATATTCCCCAGTATATTTTCAATCGAGATTCGAATTCGGTCAAAATCCCCCTGATAGGTGCAATGGGACTCCATCATCAGGTTCCCCTCTGCCATTCCATCTAAAATGCTTGAAATTTCGCCAATGATTTCACTCAGATATTGAACAGTTTCATTGAATACGGTTCCAAGCTCACCAATTTCATCATTTGTTTTGACATCTACATGAATATTCAAATCACCGTTTATCATTTGGCGTGCCGCCCGTACAACTCCGTGAATGGGCTCCAAACTTTGTTTCAGCATCCAAATGATAATTCCGATACCGACCACCAAGGCCAGCAGGAATATCGTCGAGCTAATCACAGCCTGACGGAACAGCTCTCCCGAAATGATTTCACGCGGATACACCAATCCAATAATCCAGCCGCTGTTTTTTTCCTTCACGCCCAGCGAATACTTATCCGCTCCGTCAAAGTCCTGATACAGCTTTGGTACCGCGGAATTTGTCACTTCTGTCAGAATTTCTGGATTGTTGATTTGGGACGCCACGGTCATTTGGTTCTTCTTGAGCTGATATTCGTCATTGATATGGCTCAAAATATGCTGTTCCTGATCCATCAGGAAGATATAGGAGCCGTCATCTGTCGAATGTTTATCAAAAATCGACATAATACTGTCAATTTTTAAATCACAGGCAACAATACCAATCAGAGTACCATTTTCCATCAGCGGCTTTGACATGGTAATGACCATCTGCCCCGTAGAGGTATCAATATAAGGTGTAGAAATATTCATACCGCCCTTTGCAACTGCATCTTTATAATAGTTTTGCGCGGTTGCATCGTATCCCTCCGGCGGAATAAATCCGTCACCCGAAATAACTTTCTTTGTCGGACTCACAAAATAATCCGTTATGACACCATAATCCGCACCATGCTTGGTTGAGAGCGCCACCTGATGCATGATTGCAGCATCTGTCCGCATTGCAGAGGGAATTGCTAAAATTTGTTCTCCCAGCTGTTCCAGCTGGTCCATGCGCAATTGTGTCCAGCTATGCACTTCTGATTCATAATACTCTACCACAGATGACATTTGGGCGTTCATATGATCATGCATCACCTGTTTTGTCATGACAAAGTTTCCCATATACATCAGGCTAACTGAGACAATAAATACGACACTGATTAAGGCTGCCATCTTCTGTATAAGCGAACCTCGCCGTTTTGATGTATTCTTACGCAAAGCAATTCCCCCTATGAAATAAATTTCGAAAAAGTAGTAATATCCCTCCGAAGCTAGAGAAACGATTGCCCGTGCCGGAGTGAATATTTATACACATTTCGTTTTCCATACATCGTTCCCTATTATATTTCAAATTTCTCTATTTTTCAATAAAATCCGGAAAGATTTTTTTTACAATTTTATGATTTCATCGCAACGCCTTTTTGTTTATTACGCTAAAAACCTAGGATTAAAAATAAATAACCGGAAACTATGACAGTTTCCGGTTATTTCTAACAAATCATCATTTCTTTTTTATTCGGCTTCCGGCTTTGCGTTCTTGTCTCTCGCACGCAGGCGGAACGCGCTTGCTATTCGCTGCAGCTGAATTGATTGTGCATGCAGCTCCTCTGCGGCTGCCGCACCTTCTTCCGCTGTTGCTGTATTGCTCTGCACCACAGAGGAAATACGGTCAATATTATTCGCGATTTCGCTGAACTGATAGGATAGCGCCTGATAGGAATCCACGATTCCCTCCACAGAATGTACCACGGTTTCTGTATCTGCTGCCGCGCTTCCCAACAGAGCAGCCGTCGAATCTGCAATCCCACGTCCATTGGCCACCGCTGCAACAGAGGATTCAATCAGGCTGGTTGTATTTTGTACTGCTTCTGATGTAATGGCTGCCAAAGAGCGTACTTCATCTGCAACCACAGCAAAGCCCTTGCCCGCAGCCCCTGCTCTTGCTGCCTCAACCGCAGCATTCAGTGCCAAAATATTGGTTTGGAATGCAATATCTTCAATATTTTTAATAATCTTACGGATTTGCTCAGACTTATCTGAAATATCGCTCATTGCCTCGAGCATTCTTCCCATTTCCTGATTGCTGCTCAAGATTTCCTTGCTGATGTCTCCCAGATTGTTGCAAATATCCACAGCCTTCTCAAATCCTTCGGAAGCTTCTACGGATAACTTGATGACCGAATTTGACAAATCATCAACGGTATCCGCCTGCTCGGTTGCGCCCTGTGCCAGCACCTGCGCACCATTCGAAACCTGATCTGCGCCGATGGAAACCTGTGTTGAGGAGTCACCCAAGCGATAAAATACCAGATTCATGGAATCGAGAATGGCATTGAGCGCCACCATAATGGGAGCGAAATCCCCATGGTATTCCATCGTCGTGTGCAAATCCATATTGCCCTGCGCCATGCCAACCAAAATACGTGAAATATCATCAATATAGCTTTTGAGCTCGTTCTTAGTATTGTGAATATCCCCAATGAGCAGACCAATTTCCGAGGTATCCGCCTCCAAATCGAACTCCGAGGAAAGATTTCCTGCTGCAATCGCACGCATCTCATTCTGGATAGACTGAATGGGACGAATCACCTTACGATATACCGCCATGAAGTTAATCATCTGCATGACCACGATAATGAGAATCATCAGGTAAACAAAGCCGTTGAGCACCTGACGCATCTGTTCCATGCGCACGATATTATCAGACAGGCGTGTATCCAGCTCCTCTAAAAACTTGGTCTGTAATGCACGCAGCCGTGCAAGGGATTCCTCATACTCACGGCCATAGACATACAGCATCGCCATCTCCGTTCTGTGTGCACCTGCCAGCTGCATAGATGCCTTTTCCAACGGAACCAGCATGTTGGAGATATTTGCCATATCATTGATGGTTTTTTGTTCTGATTCCGTAATACCGATTTGCTTTAACCCCTCCAGACCTCTTTCCCGATTGCGGTCTGTCTCCAATTCCTTCATGTAAGCATCATAGTATTCCTGCTTTGATGTGGCAGCATATCCGCGTGCCGCATCTGTCAAATGAGACGAACCTTCTACATACATTTCTGCATATTGGGTCAGCTGATGCCGATTCTCATTGACCTGTGCAATTTTTCCTACATAGCGTGCATTGACAAAGAACATCAGCGCAATGCCCGCCAAAAGCACAATCGAACCGACATTCAGGATACGAACCAATGTCGATTGCTTCATTGCTTTTTTCATGTTTATCCTCCATCTCTTATTTCTCTTGCCTTACATCTATTTTATCAACTACTCTTTATTATACAAAACAAATCATCATGAAACAAGCATTTCCTCGCATTATTTTCTTCAATCATCAACTTTTTATTTTTAGGAATATGCTTTTGGGACAGAGGGATACGCCGGCATTGTCTAATGGTCTGATTTCATACAGAATGGGATTCTCTTTTGCCAATTTTATGAGGTTTTCCACCCTCATAAAGCTCTTGCCGAATGGCAGAAAACATATTCTCTGCCATGGACAGATACCGCCTGCATGTATACTCATCAATCCAAATCGGCAAATCGGTTGGGTAACGTGTTTCAATGTAAAGGTTATTGAGCGCAGCGCTTTCGTCCAGCCATTCTGTAAACATTTCATCACAGGCAACCGCCTGCCGGCACAAATATGTTAGATTATGCCCGTCAAAATGCCGTCCTGTCTTAAACAGGAGATAGCCCTTGAGCGCCTTTTCGATTGCCTGCTGACAGTGGAATGCAATATTACATTCATCTCCATTCCAAGTCATCAAGATGCGTGCAGTCTGTAAATCCAACAGTGCTTTATCCAGCCACTTATAGTAATAGAGGCTGTCTCTGCCACCTTTACGTCCTCTGCTCATACAATACCCGTCCTTTCCGCGCAATCCATGCTGCATAGCTGGTTGCATCTGTCAGCAGCTCCTGCCACTCCTCCGCGGTATAAAGTGTCAGGTTGATTGGGACATCTGCCGAAATGGATAAATACAATTTGTGCTGCAAACGATACTTGTCGGTTCCATTGGGAACCACGATGCACAGGCTTGCCGCCTTGAGCTGATCTGTTGCAAGGGTACGCTTTTCACCATATAAAATAATCTGCTGTGGTGTACAGCTCTCCTCAATGATTTGAACCACCTCGCTCGGGAACTCCATGAAGATACCTCCTTTCTCAAGATAATTGGTCTGACGGAAGGCTGGCAAATGTACCAGCCGCCTGAAATTTTACACTGCCGTCCGATACGCCGCACACCGAAAAGGCATCTGGTGTACGCGCTGCGCAAAGCTCCAGCTGGGCATGCGGCGGGGTTTCTGCTGTATAATTTATCTGTATGGACCGTACAAAATCGGTTTCTCCAAGCTCCAGAGAATCCGAAACCAACTCCGCTATTCTTACATTATTCAAATGACGATTGATATCCAAATCCGAATAGGTCACCTGATGCGCATGATGGAAGGGCAATGTTTGACAATCCAGCTTGCCCGGCATCGGCATCGTCTCACGCTCGGCACAAACATAATTTGCCGCCGCCGGAACGGTTGCCGGACGCAGAACGCGATGGGTCTGCGGGTCTAAAATCACCCAAGAAGAAATCGCACGCCCAACAGGCTCTCCGCGCACCGCAAACGCAAAGGCACGCAGCCAGCTGGCACCTTTGATTCCGGCACACCACGTCGATACCTGCACGATATCATACGGAGAAAGCGGACGCACAAATTCCGCATGAACCCGCGAAAGCACCCAAATCGCAGAGAGTGCACCGCTGTCAAGATGTGCCATATGTGCATGCACTGTTGCAGCATCCTGCATAAAGTCAAAATACGCAGCCGGACGTGCCACACCGCGCCAGTCAATATGGCTGTATGTCAGCTCATAAGATTTGACAAACACCGCTTCCATTTTCATACCGCCTTTACTGAATCATAGACAACAGGAACTGTCCCAAGATTTGCGAAAAGCTCTGTGGCTCAAGGCTCTCTGTTGGTGTCCCCTGCTGTGTTTGTGTATCTGCTGCATACCACGCGGTCAAACGATTTGCCATACCCGAAACCGCCGGAATCGAACCGTACCGGAAAAAGACACAGCCACTTACATTCTGTTTCCCCTTTAGGTAGTCCATGCTGGCAAATAGCGGGTCTGTGGTCTTCCATACGCCGGTTGGATTATCCGCGCATCGGTATGCTCCCATTCCGATATAGAGCTTCACATCACCCTTGACCGCCTGATTCCACCAATCCGCCAAGGTTGCAAAGTCTGCCAGCTGATGTCCGATTTCCCAGTAAATCTGCGGAATGATATAATCCACCAGACCATGTTCTATCCAATACAGGCTATCGGCATAATTGCTCACATAATGCTCGCTGCCGTTTGTGTTGGAACCGCGCGGGTCCGTCGAGCGATTCGCCCAAATTCCCGATGGACTGATTCCAAATTGAAGCTCCTTGCGAATCTGATGCAGCTCCGTATCCAGCTGACGTACCAGCTGGTTGACATTCTCTCTGCGCCAATCAGCAAGATCAGAAAAACCCTTTCCATAAGCTTCATAGGTTTTGCTGTCTGGAAAATCCTTGCCTGGATAGAAGTAGTCGTCCATGTGCAATCCATCAATCTGATAATTTTTTGCGATTTCTACCGCACCCTGCACCACCAAATCTCGTACCTCTGGTACCCCCGGGTCAAAATAGTAATTGCCATCTGTATATTGAACCGTCCATTCCGGATTCTTCTTTGCTGGGTGCGAACTTGCAAGGCTGTCCCATTCCGCCTGTTTGCCTTTGGTGATACGGTAAGGG
This sequence comes from Butyricicoccus pullicaecorum, assembly GCA_018366195.1. Classification (GTDB taxonomy): domain Bacteria; phylum Bacillota; class Clostridia; order Oscillospirales; family Butyricicoccaceae; genus Butyricicoccus; species Butyricicoccus pullicaecorum_C. The sequence goes on from JAGZIN010000009.1 coordinate 33,044, forward strand.
TTAATCCACGCATGCAGCTCCAGACCACGCTCATGTGCCTCCTTCACCCAATACGCGAGCGGGTCAAAACCATTCTCCGGCTCTATCCCCTGTTTGCCTGTCAGATACTTGCTCCATGGAAAAATTTCTGACGGATAGAGGGCATCTGAGGACGGACGTACCTGTAAAAATACGGTGTTCAATCCCCACTTCACACAGTTATCTAAAATCTCATCTGCCTGTGCCTTCAGGGTATCCGAATCGGTTGTTGGTTTCTTTGGGTAATCCAGATTATAGACCGAGGATACCCAGACACCACGCATCTCCTCTGAAGCCTTTGGGGTCTGTGCCGCCATAGCAGTCCATAAAAAAGAAACTGCACACACCAACATCAGTGCAATCGTGCGAAAAACTCGTTTCATAAATCCTGCTACTCAAAATGTGTTTGAATCTACGCAAGCACATTGAGACTTGGAGACCTTGCGGCGACTCCTTGCTGCTTCATCGTGTATGCTTTGGCAAAAATGCTACTCACAAGTTCTGGTACACTCCACAGTCGTAAATTCCCAAGCAGCCCTTGGTACATATCTACGGTCACGTGCTTATGCGACTTCGTAGACCGCTGCATCTCGCAGGTTCAGACTCGCATTGAAGTCTCTATCTTCTACATATCCACAGTCACACTGGAATGTCCGTACAGAAAGTTCCAAATCTTTCTTGATACAGCCACAAGCATGACAGGTCTTAGAAGATGGATACCATCTATCTACGATTCTGAGCTCAATTCCATTTGCAGCACATTTGGTTTTCAGCTTCGTCCTAAATTCATAGAACTTCTGTGCTGCAACAGATTTTGCAAGATGCCGATTCTTCATCATGCCAGATACATTCAAATCTTCGATTGCAATAATAAGATGGCTTGGTTTTCACAATCTCTGCAATGACCTGATTGATGTAGTCTGTTCGAATACAGTCGAGCTGATGATAAAGCTTTTGTACCTTAAGCATTTGCTTTTGTATATTCTGAGTAGCTTCTCCTTTCTTTCGATTTTTATTTTTCTTTCTGTGTTCATATTTGCGAGAGAGCTTTCTTTGCTCTCTGTGCAACTGTTTTTCCAGCTTCCGAAGCCTTGCAGACTTGTTGATGTTCTTGTAGACCTTTCCAGTAGAAAGGACTGCAAACTCTTTGATGCCCAAATCAATGCCAATACCATCGTTGGTGTGGTTGATAAATGGAACATCTGGCATCTCAACCAGAACTGCTACATAGTATTTGCCAGCTTTTATGGAAACTGTGCCACTTTTGATTTTCCATCTGTCTTTTGTGGTTGGGAGATAACCTTTTTCTTTGAGCCTGACCCAACCCAATGTAGGAATATGAAGCCGATGCCGTTCGCAGGTACAATCTTTTGGATTATTCCTTACAAAATACATTTTCGCTTCTGATGTTCCCTTTTTCTTGAACTTGGGAAAGCCGCTCTGATGTTTGGAGAACCGCTTAAATGCAGTATACCCATGTTCCATGGCGTGCTTGACTGACTTGGAGGATACTTCTTTGATCCAGGATTTGTCCGGATTATTGGGAAGATACTCGTGATTCAGCCATACACTGACTTTCCAGACAGAAAAGGTTCGCCACGCTCGTGACGTTCTTTGTTATGAGCCAAATAGAGATTATAGACATATCTGCAAGTCCCAATGGTTTTGTGAATCTTGATCTGTTGTTCCAGAGTGGGATTTATTTCTGTCTTGAAGCTCTTGAGCAAGTTTCTCATTCCCTTCCAGCTGCTTCTTATACTTACGCAGTTCATACAACCGACAGGAAAACACTTGAAGGATTGAAATGATATCCTGTACCAGTACTTTTACGGAAACATCAAGCAATTCAGCAAATTCTCTGGATTTGTAATCGGTGAGATTTGATGTATCCATAGAAAATTCCCCCTATGAACACATTCAACCATAAATATCAATATTTTTAGTTACTTAACTTCGATGTTAAGAATCCCAGAACCATTCACGCATGAATCAAAATTCCAGAATTTGGTACACAATCCCCTGCGCACCCTGCTCTTTTCTTATTTATCGTATCATTCTTCCTGTTCTTTGGCAAGAGGGGGTTGACGCGGCTTATAAAAAATCGTATGCTGAGAGCAGGACAATTCATGAGAAGGGATACAAAACGATGGAACAAAAAAGAGCATTGGTACTTCAGGACCTTTCCTGTACAGGACGCGCCGGACTCACACAGGTCATGTGTGCACTGTCTGCAATGGGGCACCAGTGTGTTCCTCTGCCTACCGCAGTGTATTCCGGTCATGCAGGCATCACTGGTTTTGCAGCCGAGGATCTCACCCAATGGCTGCAACGTGCACTTGCGCATTATACAGCCCTTGACCTGCGGTTCGATGCCATACAAAGCGGATTTCTCAACACGCCGGAACAGGCTGCGTGTGTACTGCTTGCCTGTGCACGAAAAAAAACAGACGGCATCTTCTTGGCAGACCCCGTGATGGGAGATGCCGGGAAGCTATATAAAGTTTGTACACCTGCACTTGTACAGGAAATCCAGAGGCTGTGTGAAGCAGCGGATTTTATCACACCCAATGTAACCGAGGCCGCAGTGCTTCTTGGCTATCCGCCTGATACACTCCCTCATGACTTGGAAGATGCTCAGGATTGGGTTCGCCGTCTATGCAGCCGCTATCTGGCACACACTGTGCTGACCGGTCTAGGAGATGCAGATACCATCTGCACCCTTTGCGGGCAGGGGAATCGCGTCACCATCATAGAAACTCCTCGGGTTGGGGCATACTATCCCGGAACCGGAGATTTGTTTGCAGCCGTTTTTCTGGGCGGGCTGCTGAACGGAAATTCTATGGAGCAGGCTGCACAGGCTGCTACTGATTTTGTCTATGCATGTATATCGGAAACCTACGCACAGCGAACAGATCCCAAATGGGGTGTCCTGCTAGAACCACAACTTTGGAGGTTGATTCATGACAAACAATTTGACTGAAATTGTCACATATTATAAGCAAAACGGTGCACCAAGCGATCAGAGTGCGTTGCTTTCCTGTCTGCGGGAAGCACAGGAAGCCTGCGGCGGTATGCTGGATTCACAAGCACAGCAGGAAATTGCTTCTCTGCTCGGTGTCAAACCCAATTACCTGCAAGCCATTGCAAAACGCATTTCCGACCTCAAGCTATCCGGTGCAGCACATACACTGACCGTATGTACTGGCACCAACTGTTCCCGTCGCGGGGCAGCGCTGCGACGCTATTTAGAGGAAGAACTTGGCGTACAAAATGGCAAGCCATTCTTAAATGGTCGGTGGATTTATCAGACCGCCGGCTGTCAGCGCGCCTGCCGTACCTCCCCAAATGTCCGGATTGATGGACAGCTTGTAACTGGTATGACACTGGAAGCGCTCAAAAAGCGTTTATCGGAATCCTGATTTTTCTAAAGCTCCCGCTATGATAGCTGGAGCTTTTACTTTATAATTTTTTTATATTTTCCATTGACATTCTGTGAAATTGCTGATATAATAAATATCGTTCCAGTCAAGCAAGGCATGCGGATGTAGCTCATCTGGTAGAGCGCCACCTTGCCAAGGTGGAGGTAGCGAGTTCGAGCCTCGTCATCCGCTCCAAATCAAAGCACACTTGTTAAAGTGTGCTTTTTATTTTTCTTCTTTCTCATATCATTTTTCTATACTGCATGGGTGTTTTGGACTTGATTCCGCGAAAAGTACAGATAAATAACAAAAAAGACCCAACAGGGTCTTTTTTTGATTGGTGGAAGTTACAGGGCTCGAACCTGTGACCCTCTGCTTGTAAGGCAGATGCTCTCCCAGCTGAGCTAAACTTCCAAGGAGATCATATTCAATACTTGAAAAACTCAAGATATAGAATCTATAAAATGAATGGGTCAATCATCGGGGATTCGCTTTTTCGACGGGAAAATTTCCACAGCGGATAACATACCACCGGTATGTTCATAAGAGCCGCCTTTCGAATCCCTTACGGTGATGATGAATGGTGGCTCATCGGGGATTCGAACCCCGGACACCCTGCTTAAAAGGCAGGTGCTCTGCCAACTGAGCTAATGAACCATACTAACTGGGACGGCTGGACTCGCTTTTCCTGCGGGAAAAGCCACGGCGGTTGCAACATGCCACTGGCATATTGCTAAGAGCCGCCTTTCGAGCAATATCACCCAAAAGAAAATGGCTGGGACGGCTGGACTCGAACCAGCGACTGGAGGAGTCAAAGTCCTCTGCCTTACCGCTTGGCTACGCCCCAATGTGAAACGGGCGTTTGCCCTTTTAAGGACAATGCACTCTATCCGAAGTGCATTGTCAAGGGTTGTAAGAAATGGGGTGAGTAATGGGATTCGAACCCACGGCCTTCAGAGCCACAATCTGACGCTCTAACCAACTGAGCTATACCCACCATATCAATTCATCGACTGCCGCTGTTTTCAAAAACATGGCACGCCAGGAGGGATTCGAACCCCCGGCCTACTGCTTAGAAGGCAGTTGCTCTATCCGACTGAGCTACTGGCGCATAGGTTTTCCCAACTGGGTACGAGTCAAAGTGTCCAGAAAGAATTCATGGAGCGGGTGATGGGAATCGAACCCACGTGTTCAGCTTGGAAGGCTGACATTCTACCATTGAACTACACCCGCGTATCACCTGAGACTATTATAGTTTACCAGCTCGGAGCCGTAATGTCAAGCATTTTTTTCAAAAAGTTCCTGCCCGAATTTTTCGGGCAGGAACTGGCTGACCTATCAAATCGTTTCTATCTGTATCCCGTCCTCATTGGCTGCCACATGGGCACCTGTCAGAGGGTGGTCGCATGCTGCAATGATTTCCGCAGCCAGACCATTTTCCACTTCCTTTTCCAGCAGACGGCGCAGATTACGCGCACCATACTTCACAGAAAACGCCTTCTTCGTCAGATACTGCACCAAGGTATCGTCCCATGTCAGGCGGATACCGCGTGTCTGCACGGACTCAGCCAACTGACCCAGAAGAATCTCGCAAATCTTTGTAAAGTCCTCCTCCGTCAGCTGATTGAATGCAATGATTTCATCAATGCGGTTTAGGAACTCCGGACGCATGATTTCCTCCAGTGCCTTGATTGCACGCTCCTTGCCCAAATCGCTGACCGTACCACCAAAGCCCACCGAAGCGGTCTTATTCTGAGAGCCTGCATTCGAGGTCATCACAATCACCGTATTCTCAAAATTGACCTGTCTGCCATGGGCATCTGTAATATGCCCATCGTCCAAAATTTGCAGCAGAATATTCAAGATATCCGGATGTGCTTTTTCGATTTCGTCCAACAGAATCACAGAATAGGGGCGTCGTCGGATTTTCTCTGTCAGCTGCCCGGCCTCATCATATCCCACATAGCCCGGAGGAGAACCAATCAGACGGGAGACTGCATGCTTTTCCATATACTCTGACATATCCAAACGAATGAGCGCTTCTGGTGCGTCAAACAAATCCTGTGCCAGCACCTTGACCAGCTCGGTTTTTCCGACGCCAGTGGGTCCCACAAACAAAAAGGACACCGGCTTACGCTTGGGAGAGATACCCGCACGGGAGCGGCGGATTGCCGTACAGATTGCATCAATTGCTTCATTCTGACCAATCACACGCTGCCGGATTCGTTCTTCCATTCCCTTCAACCGAGACAGCTCCTGCGCCTGTACACGCGAAGCCGGAATTCCAGTCCACAGTTCAATGACTCCAGCAAGGTGCTCCAAATCGAGCTGCGGCGTTGGCTTTTCCTGCAATTCATCTAAACGGTTTTGAATTTGCAGCTCACGCGAGCGCAGACCTGCCATCTGTTCATAGGTCTTTTCATCTTGCGTCTCCTGCAGCAACTCATCTTGCTGTTTGCTGATGGTCTCAAGTTCATCTTGGAGTGCAGGCATTTCACTGATTGTCGGTTCCTCCAAATTGAGACGGGAACAAGCCTCATCAATGAGGTCAATCGCCTTATCTGGCAGATAACGGTCAGTAATATACCGTTCTGACAAGGTCGCTGCCATACGACAGGTTTCGTCCGGAATGGTGACGCCATGGAAATTTTCGTAATAGGAGCGGATTCCCAAAAGCATTTCCACAGTCTGTTCAATGGACGGCTCATTGATGGTCACTGGCTGGAAGCGACGCTCAAGCGCTGCATCTTTTTCAATATACTTCCGATATTCCGCAAAGGTTGTCGCACCGATGACCTGAATCTCTCCGCGCGACAGTGCAGGCTTCAGGATATTTGCTGCATTCATTGCGCCCTCGGAATCTCCGGCTCCTACAATGGTGTGCACCTCATCAATGACCAAAATGATATTGCCGAGCTTTTTGACTTCATTCACAAGCCCCTTCACACGGCTTTCAAACTGACCGCGGAATTGTGTACCTGCCACCAGCGCTGTCAAATCCAGCAGATGTACTTCTTTGTCTCGCAGCTTATACGGGACATTTCCTGCCGCAATACGAATGGCAAGCCCCTCTGCAACGGCCGTTTTTCCGACACCCGGCTCACCAATCAGGCATGGATTATTTTTCTGTCTGCGATTCAGGATTTGAATGACACGGTCGGTCTCCTGCTCCCGCCCAATGATACGGTCCAGCCTGCCATCCTGCGCCTTTGCTGTGAGGTCATCACAGTACATATCGAGATATTTTCTTTTTTTCTTGTCCTTTTCTTTTTTGTGGGACGATGTATTATTTTTCTTTTCCGTTCGGAAAAACGGGAATGGAAAAGCAGACTCCTCGTCCGTCTCTCCGTGCGCGCCGTCCTCCTCGCCTTCCTCGTCCTCATCGTCTGTATCCTCATCTTCCATATCCGGAGCACCTGCCAGAATCAAGTCTTTGAGGTCATCTAAAGAATTGATTTCCGAGGATAACATTTCAAGCGTTTCATCATTCATTCCCATCTGATCCATCATCTGGTCCAAAGGCTTGATGCCAAGCGTGCGTGCACACTTGAGACACAATCCCTCCTGCAGTGAAGTTTCTGGATGATTTGGATCAATCTTGGTGATGAATATAACCGCCACGTTTTTGCCGCAGCGAGAACACATGGGCATTTGCATGGTAAACTCTCCTTATAAAATGGGAAAATATGTGAGCAAGCTGTTTAAGAGTACAGTTTGTTCAATACGGCTGGGACTGAGCCAGCCAATGGTTGTAAAAACCTCCGGACGCAGCAGATGCACAAGCCAAAGCGCAAGCACAATCAACAAAACTCCGCCCACAAGCCCGATTGCAGCACCAGCCAAGCGATTGAGCGCGCCAAGCGGCGGAAATCGCGTCAGCAAATGGAGACTGTGTGCAATCAACGAAAGCACAACAGACAGCAGCATCAGGCACAAAACCACAAGTATCAGATAGGCGAGCCCCTCTGTCATGGAAGCCGCAGCCTGCGCGGCTGTTTCCTGTGACAGCACCCCGTCCAGTCCCGATATCACTTCGGATTCAAACAATTTTTCTGTCACTGGTTCTACCATCGTTCGTGCCAGCACAGGTGCGCCCAGCCCTGCAAGCCAGTTTGCACCCAACACAACAGCAAGCCTGCCAAACAGTCCTATGACCGTACCAGTCAAGCCACGACGCGCTCCGCTTGCCACACTGAAAAGCAAAAACAGGGCAATCAGCAAATCCGGCAGATTCATGAAACTCTGGTTATTTTGTATCGCTGTCATTTGTAAATCCCTCCGCAATTGCTGATGACTCAGTGACACGCTGTGCATATTTCGAATACAACAGCCATGCACCACCGTCCTGCGTCATGAGCACCTGCTGTGCCGCACTGGTGTTCATGCACTTCCAGTCTGGACGAAGCGCATTGTTATAGATATACAATCCAGAGCTTGTCAGCACTCCAAGCTGTCCACCTGCATAGGACAGGCTCTCCGGTGCGCTCGAAAGATCAAGTGATGCCTTCGCGGTTCCGCCTTTGTCATAGCGCGTCACAGTCGCACGGGCATCTCCCGACCACGACCGCAGAGCAAGCACAAAATCACTTTCATCGAACGCATATCCCAGTAAGTCCTTTGCAGAGTAGTCAAGCTCTGAGGTTTTTTCACCGCGCCGGTTTGCCGTAAACATGGAACGATCTGCAATCACTGCAACATTACTGTCGTCCAGCCAATGCACATCGTATCCTACCACTGAGCCCAAACTGAGACTTGCACGCACTTCTCCGGCGTCCATATCAAAAAATTGCAGAATACTCTCAAACTGTGAGCCATTCTGTCGAAAAGTCAGCGCGCATAAATGGGTGCCGGAGGGGGAAAGAACCGCTTCCTGCACATAATATTCAGGCGTGCGCCAACGCCAGATATGCCGGTCCTCCTCTCGCGAGGAGGCACTGTATACCGTAACGGTACTTTTATATCCAGCCTCGTCGGTAATGACCACACAGTTATCCCCATATCCAATGGAAGCCGTGCGTATGGGTGCGGTCGAAGTGACTGCAAACAGCTGTGTCAGCTCTGAGGAAAACGAAAATTCATAACCACCCCGATTGTACGCCAAAATATAATTTTGATTGGTTTCCAGAACGGGAGAGGTATAGCTGATTGCAGTCTTTTGCTGCACAACGCCGCCAAGCTGGAGCACAGAAAGCGCTTCATCATTGAGCACAGCAAGCGCTGAACCCACCGGCTTTACCTGACTTGCAGACTGCTCCGGATACGCAAGGACACCCTCACGCATTGCCTCCGGTTCCAGTGCACCAAATAAAATCTGCACATTGCGCCGAATCGTGCTTGGGGAAAACAATGTAAAATTAACCGCTGAGAACAACAGGAGTCCTGCAACCAGCAGCCACCCAACCAGCGAGCGAAAGCGGGTCAGGCGGCGCTGCTTCAGGCTTTCTGCCTGCTGAAGCAGCTGTTTGCGCTTTTTAGCGGAGCGCGGGAACGGAACCAGATTCTTTTTTTCCGGCACAAACAACCCTCTCCTCTCTCATTATAGCAGTGTATCACACTTTCATGCAATTGGTGTGAATCAAGATTAAACTTTTTCTAGGGCTATCTGAAAAAGTCGAAATTCTAGTCTTTTCTTTGTTTGCCGAGCCTCCCTACTCTCCCAGTCGAAAGCCATTCAATTCCGGGGTATCTTCATACCACAGCCGATTCATAAACAACCCGCAGGCAGGCAGGGTCGGACCGGCATTTTCTCTGTCACAGGAACGCAAAATCTCTGCAACATCCGCCGGTGCAAGCTTTCCACTCCCCACATAGAGCAGTGTACCGGAAATCGCGCGCACCATATTGTATAAAAAACCGTCCCCACATACACGAATACAAATCAATCCATCGGGATTCTGTTCGACCTCACACCAGAAAATCGTGCGCACCGTCGATTTCACCGGTGTTCCAACCGACCGTACCGCATTAAAATCATGCCTGCCAACGAAATACTGTGCCCCCTCCTGCATACGCTGGGGATTCAACGGATAAGAATAACGATAGGCGCGGTCTGTTAAAAACGGGTCACGCATCTTAGAGGGGTAGATATAGTACGCATACTCTTTTTTCGTGCACTGAAACCGTGCATCAAAATCATCTGGCACCTGTACTGCACCATGCACGGCAATATCCTCCGGAAGCTGTGCCCCTAGAGCAAATGGAAGCCGGTTCAATGGAATGGAGCAATCTGCCTTAAAGTTTGCGAGATAGCGCCTTGCATGAACCCCCGCATCGGTGCGCCCCACACCAGACAGATATGTATCACAGTGCAGCAGCTTGTTGATGGCATGTGTGATGGTTTCCTGTACCGATGCCCCATTTTTCTGAATCTGCCAGCCATGATACGCGGTTCCCACATAGGAAAGTGAAAGTGCAATATTCATGCCTGTTCACCAACCCATTCTTCCCAAAACAATTACGGCAGCAAACACACAGACAGAAACCAGTCCCGCCCCCGCATCTACCTTGCCAAACTGCATTTGCTTCATGCGAGTACGCCCAACATCACCGCGGTACAAACGGCATTCCATCGCAATGGCAAGCTCATCTGCACGGCGAAATGCCGAGATAAACAACGGAACCAAAATCGGCACCATCGCACGGGCACGCTGCACCAGATTGCCGGATTCAAAATCAGCACCTCGCGCTTTCTGCGCCGCAATGATTTTTTCAGTTTCCTCAATGAGGGTCGGAATAAACCGCAATGCAATCGACATCATCATCGCAAGCTCATGCACCGGCAGATGGATTTTTTTGAAGGGTGACAGCAATCGTTCGAGTCCGTCTGTCAGCTCAATGGGAGATGTTGTATAGGTCAGCATAGACGTGCCAATAATCAGCAGCAAAATACGCACCACCATCAAAATCGCCACCTTGATTCCGGCATCTGTCAGCTTCAAAAAGCCAAAGCTCCAGAGTACATTTCCGGGCGTATAAAACAGATTGAGAATTGCAGTGAACGCCACAATAAACACCACTGGTTTGAGCCCGCGCACAACAATTTTCGGCTGAATTCCCGAAATTCGAATGACCGCAAAAATATAAAGCGCCAAGAGGGCATAGGATATCGGTCCGGAAGCAAGAAACAGGGTGACAATCATCGCAACCACCAGCAAAAGTTTGAGACGCGGATCCACACGATGCACGATGCTCTGTCCCGGAAAATACTGTCCAATTGTAATATCTCGAAGCATTTATCGACCCTCCTTGCATGCGCGAATCGCCTTGACTGCATCAGCAACCGTATAAATAGAGGGGTCTAAATCAAAGCCGCGCCGCACCAGCTCCCGAACGACCTTTGTAATCTCTGGAATATCCAATCCAGCCTGTGTAATTTCATCTGCATGCGCAAACACCTCCCGCGGTGTTCCACACAACATCACCTTTGCCTGATTCATAACCAGCAGCCGGTCTGCCAAACGTGCAATATCCTCCATGGAATGGGATACAATCAAAATGGTCGCACCCGAACGGGCATGGTAATCCTGAATCTGTGCCAGAATTTCATCACGCCCTGCGGGGTCCAGCCCCGCCGTTGGCTCGTCCAAAATCAGCACCTGCGGACGCATGGCAATTACGCCCGCAATCGCAACACGGCGTTTCTGACCGCCGGAAAGCGCAAACGGAGAATGTCCTGCCAGTGCCGGTTCCAACCCTACGAAATCCATCGCCTCACGCACTCGCTTTTCTATCTCAGAGGCAGAAAGCCCCATATTCTGCGGTCCAAATGCAATGTCCTTGGCAATGGTTTCTTCAAACAGCTGATATTCCGGATACTGAAACACCAGCCCTACGGCAAATCGCGTTTTTCGGTCACACTTTCCCTTCGCGTCCCAGATAGAATGACCAGAAAGCAGCACTTCTCCCGAAGTCGGCTTGAGCAGCCCATTGAAATGCTGAATCAGAGTGGATTTTCCCGAGCCGGTATGCCCTATGACACCCAAAATTTCTCCTTTTTTCACCCCTATATTGACATGATCGAGCGCCATGCGCTCAAATGGGGTACCTGCACCATAAACCTGTGTCAAGTCCCTCGTTTCTAAAATATATGACATGATAGATTCGCTCCTCAGTTCGCCAGATATCGCTCCAAGATGTCAGCACAGGCATCTACCGTGAGCGCGTTGATTGGCAGCTCTGTACCAATTTGGTTGTTGAGATCAAAAATCACTTCTATGGTCTGCGGCACAGTCAGGCTCGCAGCATGCAGGGCATCTACCTGCGTAAAGATTTCCTCCGGTGTACCCTGCATGAGGATTTTCCCACCATGCATCACAACCACACGCCCTGCCTGAACCGCCTCGTCCATGTGATGTGTGATGAGTACCACCGTAATTCCCATCTTTTCATTGAGGGTACGAATGACACGCATGACCTCCCGACGGCCCGCCGGGTCAAGCATGGCGGTTGGCTCATCAAAAACGACACATCTTGGCATCATGGCGATGACGCCTGCAATGGCAACACGCTGCTTTTGACCGCCGGACAGCTTATGCGGCGCATGCCGCCGAAACTCATACATACCAACTGCCTTGAGCGCTTTCTCTACCCGCTGACGAATTTCTTCGGGCGGCACACCCAGATTTTCCAGCGCAAATGCCACATCTTCCTCGACCACGGTTGCAACAATTTGGTTGTCCGGATTTTGAAATACCATGGCACAGGTTTTTCGGATATCATAGAGCTGATTGGAATCACGCGTGTCCATGCCGTCCACATAAACCGTTCCGCCGGAAGGCAGACGAATCCCATTGAAATGACTTGCCAGTGTCGATTTTCCCGAGCCATTATGCCCCAGTACAGCTACAAATTCTCCACTTTCAATGGAAAGATTGACACCATTGAGCGCAGTCTTTTTCTCTCCCTCTGCCGACTGATAGATGTAGGTCAGGTCCTCAGTCTTAATAATTTGATACATTGGGTCTTTCCTCTCCCATTTCATTCTTTCTGCTCATCGTGCCGCGATATAACGCGCCGAGGAGCCGCACGGCAGCACAAGCCCCGTCGAGGTGACTGGCAGACCGATTTCCTGTGCCTCCACGCGTCCCAGATGGTGGCGCATTGCCGTCATTCCCAGAAGATACGCCATCACAGATGGAGCAAGTCCGGTCGAATAGCTGGAAATGAGTACAAACAGCGGCTGGTCAGAGAGAAGCTGCATCGTCAGCGTTACAAACTCTGCCACATCTTCCTCAATTTTCCATGTCTCTCCGCCCGGTCCACGGCCATAGCTTGGCGGGTCCATAATGATGGCATCATAGCGCCGCCCGCGCCGCAACTCCCGCTGCACAAACTTTTTGCAATCGTCTACAATCCAGCGAATCGGACGGTCTGACAAACCCGAGGACGCCGCATTTTCCCGCGCCCACTGTGTCATGCCCTTGGAAGCATCTACATGACATACACTGGCACCGGCAGCCGCAGCCGCGAGCGTTGCGCCGCCTGTATACGCAAAGAGATTCAGTACGCTAACTGGACGTCCGGCAGACCGCACCTGCTCCATGATAAAGTCCCAGTTCGCCGCCTGCTCCGGAAATAATCCTGTATGCTTAAATGCCATTGGCTTGAGCTGAAAGGTCAGCTCCCGATAGGAAATTGCCCACTGCTCTGGCAAATGGCGGATTTCCCACCTTCCGCCGCCCGAGGACGAGCGGTGATAAACCGCACCGGCACGGCTCCACACCCGATTTTCCTCTGTGCGCTGCCAGATTGCCTGTGGGTCTGGGCGCTGTAAGATTTGATTGCCCCAACGCTCCAGCTTTTCTCCGCCGCCGCAGTCCAACACTTCGTAATCCGCCCAGTTATTTGCAATCCACATCTAAAATATCCTCCAATTGGAAAGGCTGTATTCGGTACGATTTTATTCTGCAATCCCGATAAAATGACAAGAGTTTAACTCTTATATTGTATCACCAAACCTGCGCTGGCGCAATTCCAAGGCGTTCCAAAAACATCTCTTTGTATCCATGAATTTTCCGGCAAAAAAGCCAGTCCCGCCAACGAAAAAGCCGATTTTATGTGAACAAAGGTTGCAAGATAGCAAAAACCCTCGTATAATGAAGAAAAAACAATACGCGATATGCGCATCACTACGAGGAAAAACGCATGAAAAAATATCGTTCCGGACATTCCAATCGCTGGATTAGTTTAAGCCCTTCCGCTTTGGGATACACCCGATATACCGGCAAACGCGGACGCGGTCCCACCCTTCGGGTGTGGCGTATGCGCTGGCTGACGCTTTTGGGGCTTCTCCTTTCCGGTCTTGGAATCGGATTTTGCAGCCTGCGTCTGGCTGCCGGTCCGTTTGGGCAATCTATGTTTGACAGCTATTTCGCGCACCCCTCTATCCTTTGGCTCAATCTGACACCCGTTGTGCTCCTGCTCCTATTGCTTTGGTTTGTGCTTCGAAAGGCATGGCTTTCTGCTCTGCTCGGCGGCGGCGCCATCACAATCCTATCTATTTCGAATTATTTTAAGCTCATGTTCCGTGATGACCCGCTGACGGCAGCCGACCTTGGACTTGCGGCAGAGGGGCTGCAAATGGCAGGGCATTACGTAACGGCAATCAGAACAGAGGTACTGACTGCCTGTCTGCTGCTGCTGGGCTGCATCTTGCTTTTGGCACTGATTTGCCGCGCCCGTCCCTCTCAAACATGGAAAGGGCAAGTCGTGGGCATCTCATTCTGTCTGCTGTTGCTCACAGGCGGCATCTGGACATTTTATGCCGGCGGCAAGTACACACAGACCGCTTGGCGCAGCTGGACGGACAATGCTGAGGCAATCAACCAATGGTCTGCAACACAGGTCTATCTCTCAAAGGGTTTTGTCTATCCTTTTTTGCACAGTCTGCCCGAAGCAACCGAAGAAAAGCCGGCGGGATACAAAAAAAGCAGTGTTGAGGCACTCATCAGCGAGCACCCAGACGCCAATATTCCAGAAAGCCAAAAGGTAAATGTGGTCTCAATTATGCTGGAAGGCTTCAACGATTTGACACAATTTGCTGATATCGAGCTGCGTGAGGATAAGAAAAGCCCATACAAACCCTTCCATGACTTCGAAAAGGTGAGCTACACCGGTCGCCTCATTACCAACATCTTTGCAGCGGGCACCGTAGATACCGAGCGCGGACATGTAACTGGTATGACCGATTACGGCGACCTGCGGCACAACGCATGGTCCTATGCCCGCTATTTTCAATCCCAAGGCTACATCACACAGGGCAGCCACCCTTCCAATGACTGGTTCTACAACCGCAAAAATATCAACGCACATCTGGGGTTTGAGGATTACTATTTTCTGGAAAATCATTACGCGGATATCAATGACGGAAAAATCGCCATGGACGACGTACTGCTTCCTGAAATCTATCAGCTTTTGGTACAGGATATCGCGCGCAAAAAACCTGTCTTTTCTTTCAATGTGACCTATCAAAACCATGGTCCTTATCCAATCGGCTGGCTGCGCTATGGCGAATATGTTCCCAAAGGCGTTTACAGCGAGGATACCTACTATATCCTCAACAACTATTTAGGCGGCATCGAAAAAACCGGCAGACAGCTGATTAAGCTCAAGAAAAAGCTGGACGCTTTGGACGAACCAGTTGTTCTTTTCCTATACGGCGACCACAATCCATGGCTGGGGGACGGAAACAGTGTTTATAAAGAGCTGGGCGTCAACTTTGACCTTTCCACGCAGGAGGGCTTTGAAAACTATTATGGTACCCGCTATCTCATGTGGGCAAACAAAGCCGCCAAGGACGTGCTCTCATTCGATTTCACAGGCAAGGGGCCTGACCTCAGCCCAGCCTTCCTGATGGCACATTTCTTTGAGCTTGTGGGCTGGCAGGGTCCAACGCTCACACAGGTAACGGCACCGCTTCTTGAACACGTGACAGTCGCAAGCAATCAGGGCGCATTCCTCTATGACGGCAAGCTGACCGCTGACCTGCCTGCATCTGCCGAGCCTGCATGGAAAGCCTATACCAACCTCTGCTACTATCTGCGTAATGAATACCGCGTAAAACCATAGCCCCCTATTTTTTCAAACAAGGAGTTATCATGTCTGAATTTCTTCCCATCTCCCGCGCCGATATGGAGGCGCGCGGCTGGTATTACTGTGACTTTTTAATTGTAACCGGTGATGCCTACATTGACCACCCCTCTTTCGGCACGGCAATCATCTCCCGTGTGTTGGAGCATGCCGGCTTCCGTGTGGCAATTTTATCTCAGCCTTGCTTTACGGACGAGCGGGATTTTGCCGCAATGGGTCGGCCGCGCTATGGCGTCCTCATCAATGCAGGAAACATCGACTCCATGGTCGCACATTATACGGCTGCCAAAAAACGCCGTCACGATGATTCCTATACACCGGGCGGCGTCGGCGGCAAACGTCCAGACCGTGCCGTAACCGTCTATTCCATGTTGGCACGCCGCGCATTTCCGCAAACGCCCATCTATATCGGCGGCTTGGAGGCAAGTCTGCGCCGTTTTGCGCATTACGACTACTGGAGCGACCAAATCATGCCCTCCATTCTATCCTCCTCCGGCGCCGACGCGCTGATGTATGGTATGAGCGAGCGTTCTGTTTTGGAGCTTGCCAAAAATCTGAAGGCAGGAAAGCATGGCGCTGATGCCGTTCGCAATATCCGCGGCATTGCCTACTTTGCACACGATGCCGCACAAATTCCTTTCCCTGTTGTCGCTTGTCCGTCTTATGAGGATACCCTGCAAAGCAAGGAATCGTATGCCCGTTCGGTCAAAATACAATATGACGAGGCTGACCATGTGTACGGCAAAGCCATTCTTCAGGCACACGGCAAGCGCCTTCTGGTACAAAACCCACCTTCCCTCCCGCTGAACATGCAGGAAATGGACCAAATCTATGCCTTGCCCTTTATGCGCACCTATCACCCCTCCTATGAAGCCGCAGGCGGGGTTCCTGCCATTCAGGAGGTGCAATTTTCCATCATACACAACCGCGGCTGCTTTGGTGCGTGCAACTTCTGTGCACTCGCCTTTCATCAGGGACGCTATATTTCGGCGCGCTCTCACGATTCCGTTGTACACGAAGCCGAACAAATTGCCCAGCACCCCGATTTTAAGGGATATATCCACGATGTAGGCGGTCCGACTGCCAACTTCCGCTTCCCCTCCTGCAAGCATCAGGAAACACATGGGCTGTGTGTCAAGAAACGCTGTCTGTTTCCCTCAGCATGCAAAAATCTGGAGGCAGACCATCAGGATTACCTCAAGCTGCTGCGCCGGCTGCGCGAGGTTCCCGGGGTCAAAAAGGTCTTTGTCCGTTCGGGTCTGCGCTATGACTATATGATGGCAGATGACAATGACGAATTCTTCCTCGAACTGGTCAAGCACCATATTTCCGGTCAGCTCAAGGTTGCACCGGAGCACATGAGTGATAACGCTCTGTATTATATGGGCAAACCATCATTTTCTGTTTATGAAAAATTCCGTGAGCGTTACGCACGAATCAATGAAAAACTAGGCAAAAAGCAATACCTTGTTCCTTATCTGATGTCCTCCCACCCAGGAGCGACCTTACAGGACGCCATTCAGATGGCATGCTACCTAAACAAAGTAGGCTATATGCCTCAACAGGTACAGGATTTTTATCCCACACCGGGCACACTTTCAACTGCGATGTACTATACCGAAATCGACCCGCGAACCATGAAACCCGTCTATGTTGCCAAAACACCCGAGGAGAAGGCAATGCAGCGTGCACTGCTGCAATGGCGCCGTCCGGAAAAGCGTCCGATTATCGTTTCAGCGCTTCGAAAGGCAGGACGTGAAGACTTGATTGGATTCGGCAAGGACTGTCTCATTCGTCCATTGCCCAATGAAGTGCCAAGAAAAAAGCCTTCCAAGCAGGAGGAGCGACGCCAATCACGTCCCCCGAAACATGGCGGAAAAACGAAGCGACCCACTTCTCCCAAAAAGGGAAAACAGAAATCTGCACCAAAGGGGATTCGACACACGAGATAACCGCAAGGGATCACGCCACATACGCTCCAGCGATCAAAGGGTTTGCTGTCTCAAAAACGGACAGCAGACCCTTTTTCTGCACCTTAATTGCTGGAATATTCCAAAAATAAACGCCCCGTCGGTTTCGATGATACATTCACCGAAACCGACGGGGCTTCGCTTCATTTCTCAACTTGTGGGTGCAGCCGATAGTTGCATCTCTCTGTCACTCAATCCAAATACGGCTGTGCCAATGCGCGCAAATCCTCCATGTGGTTTGGAATCCACTCGTCATACCGCTCACACTCACGGGTCACTTCTTTTGCCAAATCCATTAAGAACAACGGAATCTGATTCTCTAGAATTGCACCCCAGCTCTCGCCAAACCTTTCCTGTTCCAGTTCAGCACTTCCCCCCACATACAGCATATAGGCGGGAAGCGGCTTGCCGTCTACCATTTTGACACCGCCGCGAAATCCGAGACTTCCCACCTGATGCGTTCCACAAGAGGACGGACAACCCGAAATATGAATCTGCGGCAGCGCACCGTCCGGAATATTGGCAGAGCGGGCAGCCTCCACACAAATGCGATAAAGCCGCTGGGAGTCGCGTACCCCCTGCTGACAGATTTCTGCACCCACACAGCAAACGGACGTCTCAAATAAAGTATTTGCACCGTCCTCGGTGACACGAAGCACTTCTTTTGCCTCCTGTGCTGTACAATGAATGATATACATGGTATTATCCGCACCCAAACGCAATTCTACGGCGTCCATCTCTCGAATTGTATCATACAACGCCTTGAGCGTCTCCACACTTGGCATACCGCCCAGCGGGTGGTACCACACTGCAAACAGTCCAGGCTGCTTTTGCGCAATGACACGTCTATCTTGGATTGTACTGCCATCTCCAGCCTTAGTAACCTCTTGTGCGCAAACAGACAAGTCCAAACCGCCCTCCTGCTTGACTGCCTCAAGCTGTTCCGCAAATGCCGCACGATATGCGTCTGCACCGCCAAGTGCCTCCGGCATATAGCGTGTTCTTGCCTTTGCGCGCTGGCTGTAATTTCCATATTTCATAAACGTATTGACCATAGCACGGGTATAATAAAGCAGCTCTGTTCCGGATACTCCGCTTTCCATTAAAATTCCCATACGCGGACTGGGTCCCATACCACCAGCACTATATACATCAAAGGTACCATCTTCCCGCGCAACAAACCCCAAATCCCGAATGGTTGCATGGGCAGTATTTTGGCGATGATTTGCAAATCCGACCTTTAGCTTGCGCGGCAGCTTGATATCACGCAAAATCGAGAGCAGATACTCCCCCACCGCCTCGGCATAGGGCAGGACATCAAACGTCTCTCCCGGCAATACGCCAGACAATGGCGGGGCAATGACATTTCGCGGATTGTCTCCCCCTCCTCCGCGGCAATAAATATGATATTCGAGGGCTTCATTGGCGATTGCCAGAATTTGTCTGCCTTTGAGATGATGCAGCTGAATGGTTTCTCCGGTGGTCAGCTTGACTGTGGTCAGCTCATATCGCTTAATCATATCCACGATAAACCCCAGCTGTTCCTTGGTCATGCGTCCGGCAGTCATGCGCAAACGCAGCATGCCATATTTCCCATTGCGCTCTGCATAGCTTCCAAAGGAACCGGAAATCCCTTTATATTTCTGGCGCAGCATCTGTCCGGTATAAAACATTCTGGTTGCTTCGTCAAACTGTTTCAGTTCTTCACGAAATGCCTCAACGATTTCCTTTTTCATGATGATTCTCCCTCTCTTCTGCATTTTGAAACCGATATTTTCTTATAACAACGACCCATTTTCATAGAAAAGCCATGCGGTAAACCTGTGCTCTTGCAGTATCCCCCCCTACCCAGAAAAATACTCCCATATAAAAACAGCAATACAGGCTGCGCTCGCAACCGTAAACAGCGAACGCCCCTGCCATGCGAAGAAAACAGCAGCCACCAGACCTGCAAGCGCAGAAATTGGTGTTTCTGTTGCAGATAAAATCGCCGGAAATGTCATAACCGAAAGGGTCACATACGGCATATAATAGAGAAACGAACGAATGGTGCGATTTTTAATTTCTTTGCGGATTATCGTCAGCGGGAGGACACGAATCAGGTAGGTCACCAATGCCATAACCGCAATATATAAATATACTTCATGCCTCATTGGAATCCCCCTCCCGAACCGGAAACCAGATCGCTGCCGCACCTGAAACCAATACAGTCAAAATAATCATTCGCATACCGGAAGAAATGCCGGACAAAACCGGAACCCAAGTAAAGAATGCGCTCAACAGCATAGATATCACAACAACTCCGGCAATCACACGATTTTTACGAGCCGGCGGCAAAATCACGGCCAGAAACATACCATATAAAGCAACAGACAGCGCACTGACTATGCGCACGGGCAGCGTCTCTCCCATCAGAATCCCCAAGCATGTTCCAAGTGCCCACCCGGGAGCCGCAACAGAAATTGCCCCAAAGCAATAATACGGGTCGAGCCTGTCCGGTACTGCCGCAGAAATTCCAAAAATTTCATCTGTAACCGTATATCCCATCAACAGCCGCTGCCAAGTGGGGGTTTCCGGTGCAATTTTTTGACTGAGCGCACAGGACATCAGCATATAGCGCAAATTGATTACAAACTGTGTGAATGCCATTTCCCAATAAGGCGCACCTGCTGCAATCAATCCAAGTGCTGCAAACTCTCCAGCAGATGTGTTATTGAGCAAGCTCATCAGTGTCGCTTGTCCCGCTGTCAGCCCGCTGACCTTTGCTGCAATTCCCAATGTGAAAGAAACTGCAAGATATCCCAGTCCAATTGGCACGCCGTCACGCAGACCTCGAACATACCATGTACCATGCGATTCCATCATGAGCAAACCTCTCCCCTTTCTTACTGATTCTATTGTATCATGGAAAACCATACATGTAAAATCAGTCTCTCTCCAATCGAAAGGCAGAAAACAAAACGGGTTCCAAAGCGCGGTCGGACCCATAAAATGCCTCGGACAAGGAAGGTCCGAAATCGTGGGAACGATTCCGGACCTTTCTATTCGATACCATATCTATCTTATCGCAAACGGAAATGAGAAACCATCTCTCTCAAAACATGGGACTGACCGGAAAGCTCCTTGCTTGCAGCAGCACTTTCTTCAGCAGTTGCTGCATTGGTCTGTACCACACTCGAAATCTGATCCACTCCAGCTGCCACCTGATTGAGCTGACGAGACAAATCCTCATACGAATGTGCAATTTCCTGAACGGCATGTACCACAGATTCCGTTTTTGCAGCAGCATTGCCCAAGGTCGCTGCTGTGGTGTCTGCAATATCATGCCCATGCCCAATGGCTTCTACCGTGCTTTCAATGAGTGCCGTTGTATTTTTCACAGCCTCCGAGGTCGTGGCTGCAAGCGAACGCACTTCATCAGCAACAACAGCAAACCCCCGTCCAGCTTCTCCTGCCCGCGCAGCCTCTACCGCAGCATTGAGCGCCAGAATATTGGTCTGGAACGCAATATCTTCGATATTTTGAACAATCTTATGAATTTGTTCAGACTTTTCTGAAATATCTGCCATTGCCTTGAGCATTTGCCCCATCTCATAGTTGCTCTGTTCAATTTCCGCACTGATTGTATCCAGATTGTCACAAACAACACCAGCCTGTTCCGAACCATCAACAGACTGCTTGGACAAATCCACAATGCTTGCCGACAGCTCCTGTACCGAGCTTGCCTGTTCGGTTGCACCTTGCGCAAGGCTCTGCGCACCAATGGAAATCTGATTGGCACCGCTATCGACCTGATCGGCTGTTTGAATAATGCCGGAAATGGTCTCCGAAAGGGACTGCCGAATGGACTCCAACGCCTCTTTGACACGTGCAAATCCGCCTGCATACTGCTGTTCCAAAGTAAATACCAGATTTCCATTGCCCATCTGTCCCAGCACCGCAGTGATTTCATCAATGTAGAGAATATAGGTCTTGAGACGATTGACAATATTTTGAATGTGCATGGCAAGCTGACCGACTTCATCGCAGCTATGAATGGTTACATCCTGCTCGATATCTCCCTTGGACAAGTGTTCCGCAATATTGGTTAGCTTCTTGATTGGATTGGTAATGCTGAATGCGACACCAACGAGCAGCAATACCAAAACCACCAAGCATACAAGAAAGCCATATAGAATCGTGCGCGGTGTTTCTTCCACCAGAGTCAAATATTCTGCTTCCGGCATCACACCGCCAACCAAATATCCAAATTGGTCAAGCGACTGGGTACTGCCATAGCGAACCTCCCCCTGACAGGAATACTCCATGGCGCTGACATTGGTATGATTTTGAACCGCCTTCAGCATATTCTCAGAATAACCTACGCTGACAATATTTCCTCCCTGCAAGGAGCGGTTCGGATGATAGACCAGATTATTCTTCTGGTCATAGACTACAATATATCCTGTTTTTCCGACCTTCAGCTGGTCCAGCTTCTGTGCAAGCTGCTCCAGCTGGATATCCATACCCAGAACACCCGCAATCGCATGGTTTTGATAGACTGGGACGGCAATGGATACAACCATTTCGTCCGTAGTATGGTCCTGATAGGCATCTGAAACAATGGCATCGTTCTGTTCCATTGCCATTTGATACCAAGTACGGCTTGTCACATCAAATTCTGGCGGCTCCAGCTTTTTGCCGCTCGACTGAATCACAGTTCCTGACGCATTTTCCAGCAAATATACCTCCAGAACATTTTCTTCCTCCATTTTTTTGATGTCCAGAAGCTTATTGATGATTTGCTGGTCCACATACCCCATATTCGGGGTTCCGGCAGCAGCGCGGCGCTGTGCCAAGGACTCGTCAAAGTCACCGGCAACCGCCGCCGTCTGAATCATGCTGACATAATGGGTAAAATAACCGCCTACCGACGCGGCGCCGCCGCTGACCTCAGCGGTCAACTCTCCCCGCACAAATCCCCTTACGGTGCTGACCGTTTTGCTGGTTAAAATCACGCCCAGAACAGACAAAATCAGAAACAGCGGTACCACAACATAAACCATCAGCTTGGAAAACAATCCAAATTTCACGTCTTTTTGATGTTTCCCTTGCGTACTATTCGTCCTTTTCATGAAATCTTCCCTCTTTTTCACATCATTCTTCTTCCTCTTGACACTTTCTGCAGCAAACGCCCAGAGCCTCTTGATTGCCTGACTGCACGCGGCACCACGCGAGGTCTTACCCGCTATCCGTTCGAGTGCGTTCCGCCCTGGCAAGTGTCATACAACTTGAGCTGTGTATCATTCGTATCGCTTTCTCACCCCCAACTCCCCTATCTTTTTCGAAAAATCGCAGCAGCCGGAAACGGCGCCTAGATGAGATTGCATACTACCCCAAGCATACCTTTCCTCAGTTCTCCAGATGCGCTTTTATTCCACGGCTCTCATTATACCATAAATTTACAATGTATACAAAAATTTATCTTTTTTAGAGGTATCTGATATCCTGATACAGAAAACCGAAAGGATTCTGCCATATAGAATAAAAGACCGTCAAAGCGGTCTTTTATTTCAAAAGATTTATTATTTTAAGCGGAAATGGCTAACCATCTCTCTCAAGATATGTGACTGACCGGAAAGCTCCTTACTTGCAGCCGCACTCTCCTCTGCGGTTGCTGCATTGGTCTGCACAACGCTTGAAATCTGATCCACGCCAGCCGCAACTTGGTCAAGCTGCTCTGACAATGCCTGATAGGAATGTGCGATATCCTCCACAGAATGTACCACCGCCTCTGTTTTCGCAGCAGCAGCACCCAATGTCGCAGCCGTTGTATCCGCAATTTCATGACCATGCCCAACCGCTTCTACTGTGCTTTCAATCAGAGCGGTTGTATTCTTGACCGCCTCTGACGTGATTGCCGCAAGCGAACGTACCTCATCAGCCACCACAGTAAAGCCCTTGCCTGCTGTACCCGCACGCGCAGCCTCAACTGCGGCATTGAGTGCCAAAATATTGGTCTGGAATGCAATGTCTTCGATATTCTTAATGATTTTATGAATCTGCTGAGACTTTTCGGAGATATCTGCCATGGCTTCGAGCATCTGCCCCATTTCCTGATTGCTCTGCTCGATTTCCTCACTAATCACACCCAGATTCTGGCAAACGATACCCGCCTGTTCTGAGCCATCTGATGACTGTTTTGACAAATCCATAATACTTGCAGACAGTTCCTGCACAGAGCTTGCCTGTTCGGTTGCTCCCTGTGCAAGGCTTTGTGCGCCAATTGAAATCTGATCGGCACCACTATCCACCTGATCTGCCGACTGCGTAATACCCGAAATCGTTTCTGCGAGTGCACTGCGAATGGATTCCAAGCCATTCTTGACACGGGAAAAATCGCCCTTATATTCCTGCTTGAGTGTAAACACAAGGTCTCCTCGTCCCATTTGGTCAAGTGTTGCTGTGATTTCATCAATATAAATAATGTAAGTTTTCAGTCGATTGACCAGATTTTGAATGTGCACTGCCAGCTGACCGACCTCATCACTGCTATGGATATCTACGTTCTGTTCAATATTCCCCAAAGACAGCTGCTCAGCCACTCCAGCCAGCTTCTTGATTGGCTTTGTAATGCGAAAGGAAACCACCAGAATCACAAATACCAATACCAAAATGCAGACAGCAAACCCACATAGAATCATCGAGACGGTACGTTCAATAATGGACAGATATTCCACCTCGGGCAGCACGCCCAATGCCATATATCCGAGATCTTCCATGTACTGCGTGCTTCCATAGAACGACTGTCCTGCACGGGTATACTGCTCACTGCGCACACTTTGATTGTTCTGGATAATGCGGAGCATATTGTCCGAATAATCAACCTGACTGAAATTCTTCCCCTGCAGCGCATGCTCTGGGTGATATACAATATTGTTATCCCTATCATATATGGTGATGTATCCCACATCACCAATCTTAAATGTATTGAGCTGTTCATTGAGCTTTTCCAGTGAAATATCCATTCCCAACATTCCAACCATGCTCTGATTCGAGTAGATGGGGGCTGCAATGGTAACCGTCAGCTTTCCAGTTGTCACGTCCTGATAGGTTCCAGTCGCGATGACCTCCTGCTTTTCCATCACCATTTGATACCAGATGCGGCTTGTTACATCAAACTCCGGAGGTCCAATCTCACTGCCGTCCTCCTGAATATCAATCCCGGTATCCTTGTCCAGCAGGTAAACCGACATCACACTGTCACTTTCCAGCATTTTGATTTTTCGCAGGGCGCTTCCAATCTGCTGATTGACCTTTGCAACCTCAGCGGCACGATTGACCGATGCAGCCGCGTCATGACGCTTTGCAATCAGTTCTGCCAAATCACCGGACGCTGTCAGCGCATGTGCCATTCCCATATAATGTCCAAAATAGCCTTCTACTGCTGCTGCCGCAGTTTTTGTTTCTGCAATCAGGTTATTCTCGACCAAAGTCTCAACCGTTCCCGCCGCCTGCTTTCCCAAAATCATGCCCAGTACCATCAGGATAATCACCAACGGTACCATAACGGCGGTCATAAGCTTGTGAGTCAAACCAAATCGTATTTTTCTTTTTCGCTTTTCGCCTTGCCTGCTGGCTTTCTTTTTTTGAATATACTCCACGATTTACACGCTCTTTTCTTCAAATTTTTAGTTGGCATCTGCGCATAATGTGCAGGCTGCAAACACATCATATATCGTTTCGCATCTCTCCATAATTGCTTTTGTCTACTGTTGAACCGCTTCTATTGCCCTGCAGCTTGCTCGTTCTGCAATCTTACAGGTCAATGTCAGCGTCAATACATCATGAGCACCTTGCATATTTGTCAGACAGTCCAATGTTTTTCGCGCAATCTGCTCAAATGGCTGCTGTACCGTAGTCAGCGGTGGATACAGATAATTTGCCATGGCGCTCCCATCAAATCCCAAAACAGAAATGTCCTCCGGAACGCGCTTTCCCATTTCACGCAGACATGTCATCGCACCCGCAGCCAAATCATCATTGAATGCAAAAACCGCTGTCCATCGGACAGCCCGCCGCATACAACCACGGGAAGATTGCGATGACTCAGCGCCGAGGATATGTCACCGTCTCCTGCATCAAAATCACACCCATTGGCTCACAAGATGCAATCAGCAAAATCATATCCTGTGGTTTTTCACGATTTGCAGGCACAATCAGCAATTGCTTTCCGAGCTGCATTGCATCACGACGCAGATGCTCCATCATGTCCTGCAAAACACATTGTCCAAAATCCGGCAAAATCACGATGATGAGCGGACTTGTTTTTCTCCTGCCGCGAAACGATTCCGGCGGTGCATAGCCCGTTTCCTCTGCCACCTGCTCAATGCGCAGACGAACCGCCTCGACCTGTAAAAAATCGAGAAGCAGTTGCCGGCGATACCCCGCACAATTTTGCAAATTCACGTATTGTCATGTCTATTACCCGATTTCTCTTGATAGAACCCCTTTCAGTCCCCCTTCCGGAACAGCAATGCTGCCCGATTTTACAAACTGTTTTTCAAGCAACAGCAGCGGGGCTTAGAGCAATACTGCGCACATGATTTCTCAATTCAGTACACAGGCAGTCTTGACCCAGACAGAATCCTTTAAGCGCCGAAACCCATCGCCTCTCACGCATCTCTGGTCTGCATCATTTTTTCCTGCGCACCGCAACCCCGAAAAAGCAGATACTCTTCTTCAACCTCTTTTCAAACTCTCATACGCTTTCATCTGAGATATATTTTTCTACACTTGCAGCCTGATGTAAAGCACATCTAAAAAATACAGATATCTCGTGCATATCCCCCCAGTTATCTCGTTCCAACTCTAATTTGTTTCCGAAACATCATCAATCCAGCTTTGTCAAACAAGCCAACAGCTTATCGAGAAATCCGATTGCATCATGTTTCTTTTTGTTTCTGTGTTTTTCAGAGACAGCATTGAAAGTTTACCCTGTTTTTTCGGCTTTGCTTTTTGATTATACCATATTTTACTATTTTCCGCAAAATGATGCAGCATTTTATTTTTCTCTTATCTTTCCAGCTGTTTCTGCTTCTCACTTTCTTTATCAGGAATCCATTGCAACGAATCTCGAAAAAACAGCGAATCAAATCTTTTTTCGCGATATCCGCAAGAAATTTTTTTGATTCTCGCAAATGCTGCTCCAAAAAATAAAAAAATCTATCTGCTGCCTCAAAAAAAGAACATCTGTCTGAGTACAGACGAATCTCCCCATTCAAAATCCCTTGTCCGCTTGCAGCGGTGTCGCTTCGAAACGCAATCCGCCTCCTTTTCTGCCTTCATTGCTCTGTATCATCGGCGAACAGCTCATAAATTTTTTACCATGTCTTCTGTATTTCATCAAATTGTTGTGCTCTGTAAAAAAACTTTCCATCTCCTTGAACTGCTTGGCGTGTTTTCCCCAGCAGATACCATGCAACGGATTGCTTTTTCCTTCTATATGCTTCCGTTCTGACATTCCCAAACTGCACAACAAAAAATGGATTGTGTGTTCTGCCATTTTGAAATGACAAAAAGCCTGCCCATTCTTTTTTGTTTCCCGAAACATTTTCTTGGAAAAGAAAAGCATGTTCAAAGAACATGCTTTTGGTCTTGTTATTTTTGTAATTCAGTTAACCGTATCCGGCAGGTATGTGGAATGACCTTCCACTCAGTCTGTGGCTTGAACAGCATTGCTGTATTGATTGGAATCCAGCTCATCACAAACAACCAGTAACCCAATACGCCTTTTGCCATTGCAAGCAATGGCTTATGTTCCAAGAGAATCACCGCCACAGCGAGCACAACCGTGCCAACAAAGGATATGGCAGCAGATAAGAGCGGCTGATATAAAATTTCACTATATGGTGCGAGGTCAAAATGCACCTGTAAGACACATAAAAATCCGGATAATATCACAGAAATAATATAAAATACCTGAAGGAGTGGTGCAAAGAGAAACAACAGCTGGTCGAGCCGTGCATGCAGGTCATGCTGTCCGCGGCTTTTCTGCCGCAGCAGCTGTGGTGCATAGACTCTAAGACACTGATAAAGCCCCACAGTCCACCGGCATCTTTGATGCCATGACTGCATGAAGGTAAGCGGCTGTTCATCATAAGTCTTGGCATCAGGCACCCATGCAACCCGCTCACCGGACAAGATACACTGTGTCGTAAACTCGATATCCTCTGTCATGGTTACTGTATTCCAGCCGTTATGCCGTCTGAGCCAATCCATAGACACCATAAATCCACTGCCATTGACCACGGCAGACAAACCCACGCGCGCACGTGTGTGGCTGAACATACGATTGACCATCCAGTAATAGATAGAGTAACAGGAGGAAATCATGGTATCAGTCGGATTCTTACTATCTCGGTATCCCTGCCCTGCAACAGCCCCTTCACACCATGCGTTGTTCATCGCGCTCAGAAATCCGGCATCGACCACATTATCTGCATCAAATACACAGACTGCGTCATAACGATTTTGACGCATTAGTATGGCAATGATTTGTTTGAGGGCATCTCCCTTTGTGCGTACCGGCGCGGCACATTCCATGACAAGCGCTCCCGCACGGTGCGCTTCTCCCGCCGTGTCATCTGTGCAGTTGTTGGGAATGACAATCACGTCAAATTTATCCCGCGGATATGCCTGTCCCATTAAACTTTCTACCAGATTTCCAATCACAGCCTGCTCGTTCCGTGCCGCAACCAAAACCGCAAAGCGACAGCGCGGTTCATGGACGTTCCATTTTTGCGCCGCACGCACTGCCTGCGGCAGATATAATGCAAAGTACACAAGGTATAACACCGATATCGCACTCATCAAAAAAACAGCCGCCTTGAGCCATGGGATCGCAAACATCAAAGACCCCTCCTTCTTTCTGAAATTCAAACTGTATTATTTGTATTAGTACACTTAAATTACCATACCTGCTCCCCCCTGTCAATGCTCTTAATCAAATCTTAAAAAAATCGTAATCAATTTGTAAGAAATATCTGGATTCCTGCTGTATTCCGTCCGCTTTTCCAGAGAAGCTGCACTTTGTACCAGAATATCGTGCTGTAAATCCAGCGAATATTTATATTTGTGCCTTGTATAACGCCGGTGACTTTGTTACAATAAGAATACATGAAATCCATGCAAATACACGCAATCCAAAAGAATGGAGTGTTTTAATTCAATGAAAAATCCAATCGTAACGATTGAAATGGAATCCGGCTCAAAAATCGAGCTTGAGCTGTATCCGGAAATCGCACCAAACACGGTGCGCAACTTTATCCATCTGGCACAGCAGGGCTTCTACAACGGTACCATCTTCCACCGTGTCATTCCGGGATTTATGATTCAGGGCGGTGACCCAGACGGCACCGGCATGGGCGGTCCGGATTACTGTATCCGCGGAGAGTTCACCGCAAACGGTTTCCAAAATGATTTGATACACAGCCGCGGTGTCATTTCTATGGCACGCACGATGGACCCGAACTCTGCTGGCTCTCAGTTCTTTATTATGACCACAGACTCCCCCCACCTCGACGGACAGTATGCCGCTTTTGGCATGGTTACTTCTGGTATGGAAACCGCAGATGAAATCGTAAATACACCTCGAGACTGGCATGACCGTCCGCGTGCGGATCAAAAGATGGTTTCTGTCACAGTCGAAACCTTTGGCGAAACCTATGACGCACCCGAAACAATCTAATCCGCATTCACTTTACCTGATGGGAGGGAGCGCAATGCGCTATTCCAACCGAACTTCCTTGATTCTTTCCACCCCAGGAACGATGGGGCAGTCCCCTTGCAGCTTGGAATCCATTATGGCGGGTCATTGCGCCGGTGCACACGGCTGTATCCTGCCAGTTGACACGACACAAGACGATATCACCATTCTCTGCGAATCGGGCAGCTATCAGATTGCAGGCGAAACCTTATCGGTGCATGATAACAGCTTCGAAACGCTCCGCGCTGCCTATCCCAAAATCGTTTCCTTTGGACAGGCGCTTGAGCTTGTGCGCTCCTACTCCGGAAAATTGGGTATCGAGCTGCATCAGCCACTCACTGCCGCGCAGGTGCGCATTTCTCTCAAATATTCCGAATATCTGGAAAATGCGTATCTCTGCGGGCTGCAGCCGCAGCAGGCTGCTGCGCTCGCGGCACAGTACCCAGATTTACAAGTCATGGTCGATTTGCCGCTTTCACCAGAAGACCCTGTTACCTTTGTGCGCGGCGCACAAAGACTTGGTTTATTTGGACTGCGTGCAGCACCCGAGCTTCTGAGTGAAACGCTGTGTGCAGAAGCACTGCGCTGCGGATTGTTCCTTGCCTCTACCGAGACGGACGATCCCGAAATCCTGCATTCTTTGGTCGCCCGCGGTGTCAATTTTATTGAAACCAGCCGCCCCGACCTCGCACTTTCCGGTCAGCCTGTTCAACAGGCATAGCTGACCATTTTTTCTGGGGCCTCTGGCCCCTTTTTCTTTCATCATTTCTTTGGAGGGAATGTTCTTTGGCTGACATTACCATACAAAATTTAACAAAATATTACGGAGACCGGCTCATTTTGTCAAACATCAGCTTTGACATTCAGCCGGGAGAAAAGGTGGCAATCTTGGGACCGAATGGTGCCGGAAAAACCACGCTTCTCCATATCATCGCAGGGCGTCTGCCTTACGACAACGGGCACGTTTCCATCGGCGCTGACCGCACGGTTGGTGTCATCGATCAGATGCCCCATTATGATGCCTCTGCCACGGTTGAAGATGTCCTGCACACTGCCTTTTCCCATGCACAGGCAGTCCGCGCTGAAATGGACGCGCTTGCAGTGCAGATGGCAGAACACCCAGATGACGCTCTTTTGCTGCGCCGTTATGGCACATTGCAGCAAAAGCTAGATGCGCTCGGAGGATATGACCATGATTTTGAGATAGACAAGGTCTGTAATGGTCTGGATATTCCGACAGCCCAACGAGCCCAGCCCTTTTCCCAACTGTCCGGTGGCGAGAAAACAAGAGTCAATCTTGCACGTATCATCTTGGAGCAAACCGATATCCTGCTGCTTGATGAGCCAACCAACCATCTGGACTTAGATGCGGTTCGCTGGCTGGGTGATTATCTGGAAACCTACACGGGTACCGTTGTCACCGTTTCTCATGACCGATATTTTCTGGACCAATGCTGTGACCGAATCATTGAAATACAAGATACCGTCTGTGACTTTTACGCAGGCTCCTATTCCTTCTATGCAGAGGAACGGGAGCGCCGCTATGCACAGCGGCTTGCGGAGCATGAAAATCAAATGGCGGAACGCAAGCGGCTGGAAGCGACTGCACGAAAAATGCACGAACACGGCACAGAAAAACTTGCAAAGCGGGCAGCCTCTATCGAAAAACGCATTGCACGCATGAAGGTAACGGACCGCCCCAAAAAGCAGGGCAGTCTGTCGGTATCCTTTGGCGACCCCAACTATGAAACAGAAGATGTGCTCAAGGTTCGTGGTATTACAAAAAGTTTTGAAGATAGGATAATATTACAAGATGTAACATTCAATGTTCGAAACGGAGAACGTGTTGCCATTCTTGGTGACAACGGCGCAGGAAAAACAACCCTTCTGCGTATTTTGTTAGGAGAAGAAACACCAGACAATGGCGTGGTGAAAAAAGGGCAGGGCTTGCGTCCCGCTTATCTTCCGCAGCAGGTGCACTTTGCAAATGAGGGACGTAATCTCATTGATACCCTGATTTATGATAAAAATGTAACCATGCAGACTGCACGCAATCGTTTGGGTGCATTCCGCTTTTCAGGTGAAGATCAACTCAAAACCGTTCGCATGCTTTCCGGCGGTGAAAAGAGCCGCTTGAGACTTTGTGAACTGATGTATGACCCGCTCAATATGCTGATATTGGACGAGCCTACCAACCACTTAGACCTGATGAGCCGTGAATGGATTGAAGAAGCGGTGGAAGCGTTTACCGGGACACTGCTGTTTGTCAGCCACGACCGTTATTTTGTTTCGCGCTTTGCAACTCGTATCATTTATCTGGAAAATGGTACCTATACGGATTTTACAGGCGATTATGAGGCGTTTTTAAGCTATCGTGAGCGGCAAAAGGCGGCAAACGCTGTCCCCAAGACAGAAGCCGCACCTGCTCCGGCTAAGCCGGAAAAGGCAAAGCCCAAGGGCGGCACCAAAAATATTGCCAAAAAAGTTGCCGTTTTAGAGCGTGAAATTGCCCAGCTGGAGGAACATCTGACCGCACTGGATACCGAAATGGCTGCATGCGGCGCAGATGCCGGACGGCTCATGGAACTTATGCACACACGCGAACAAACAGAATCCGATTTAATCGAGAAAATGGCACAGTGGGAAACACTCGCCGAACAAATCGAATGATACGCTTTTGATAAAGCGTACAGGCTTTCTGTCGTTCCCTCAAGAGGACTTATTATGTTTGCAAAATGGAAATTTTGGCTGACCTTGGCGTTTGTATTTTTTATTTTTGGGATATTCTTTTTACCCTTTTCTCCGGTTCGTTTCGGCGGGTTCTTTTTAGGTGCTTTGGGCTTCTGCTGTGCGATGGAGGCGTTCTTTGTCGCAAAGGAACGGGTATCTCCCACTGCACACAAAATTGCGCAGGCGGGACGAATTCTGTTTGCTCTATTCTGTGTGTCTTTTATCGGGATTCAAGCCCTGATTATTGCAGGGCAAACCTCTGACCCCGAAGCCGAGGACGCACAATATGTGCTGGTACTGGGTGCGCATATTTTACAGAATCGCCCCTCTGATGCACTGATTGAGCGCTGTAAAACTGCCGCAGACTATTTGAATACCTACCCAAATGCAACTGCAATCCTATGTGGCGGACAAGGCACCAACGAGCCGATGCCCGAATCCCACATGATGCGCAAGTACATGATTGAAACCTTACAGGTAGACTCCAACCGTTTGCTGGTCGAGGACACTTCCCGCAACACCATTCAAAACATACAAAACGCCAAAAAACTGTATCATCTTCAGGATTATCGCTGCGCTGTTCTTTCCAGTGACTTTCATCTGGCACGTGCCAGACGGCTCATGGAACAGGCTGGGCTGGAACCTTACGGCATCTCCGCGCCTATGCCCGATGTACCGTTGATTGAAGCGGCTTCCCACATGCGGGAATACTGCTCTACACTGGGTCTTTTATTGACAGGCAGATATTTTTGATATAAAACGAGGTAAACTATGCTTGATAAATTGAGTGCATTGATTGCGCGCTTTGACGAGGTGGAAGCCCGCCTGTCCGCACCGAACCTCTATGATGACCCGACAGCGGCTGCAAAGCTGCTCAAGGAGCAGCGCCGGCTTGCGCCCATTGTGGAGGTCATACGCGCCCGTGAACAGGCGCTCCAGACCATTGCTGATGCGCAGGAACTCATGCGTGAAGAGCCTGAAATGCGCGACTTTGCACAGGAAGAAATGAACGAGGCACAAGCCCGTGCCGAACAGCTTGAGCAGGAGCTGAAAATCCTGCTGCTCCCCCGCGACCCCAATGATGACAAAAATATTATGGTAGAAATCCGCGGCGGTGCAGGAGGGGAGGAATCCGCACTCTTTGCGCACTCTCTGCATCGTATGTATACGATGTATGCAGAAAAACATGGCTGGACAACCGAAATCCTGTCCATCAATGAAACCGAACTGGGCGGCTGCAAGGAGGTTGTCTTTCAGATTGCCGGAGACGGCGTATATTCCCGCTTGAAATTTGAATCGGGTGTCCATCGTGTGCAGCGGGTCCCCGAAACCGAAAGCCAAGGACGTATCCATACCTCAACCGTTACGGTTGCCGTTTTGCCCGAAGCGGAGGAGGTTGACTTTGAAATCAACCCCGCCGATTTGAAAGTGGATACCTTCCGTGCATCTGGCGCGGGTGGTCAGCACATCAACAAAACCGAATCCGCCATTCGGATTACCCATCTGCCCACTGGAACCGTCGTAGAATGTCAGGACGAGCGCAGCCAACATAAAAACCGTGACAAAGCTATGCGCGTTCTTCGCACCCGACTTTATGAGGCAGAATGTGAAAAGCAAAACGCCGCAATCGCTGCCGAACGGCGCGCACAGGTGGGAACCGGCGACCGCTCTGAGCGGATTCGCACCTATAACTTTCCCGAAAATCGCGTATCTGACCATCGAATCAAGCTGACTATCTATAAGCTTGCTCAATTTTTAGATGGTGATATGGACGAAGTGCTGGACGCACTCATCACTGCGGATACTGCACAAAAGCTTCAGGCGCAAAACGATACCGTTTGATTGCTTTTCGTATTATTTTATTTTTTCATAACAGGAAGTGTATCCTATGAAAACTTTGCTTTTGCAGCCGGAGTCTGATGGCGCGATTGCACAGGCTGGCGCATTGCTGGTCTCTGGTCAAGTGGTGGGTATCCCCACGGAAACCGTATATGGATTGGGCGCAAATGCACTTGACGGAACAGCAGTACAAAAAATCTTTGCCGCCAAGGGGCGTCCATCTGACAATCCGCTCATCGTCCACATTGCAGACCTTGCACAAATCTATTCTTTGACCACAGAGGTACCTGAAGCTGCCCTGCGGCTGGCTGAAGCATATTGGCCTGGTCCCATGACCATCATTCTTCCCAAGGCAAGCTGTATTCCGCAGGAAGTATCTGCCGGACTGGATACCGTAGGAATCCGTCTGCCCTCTCACCCCATCGCACGGGCTGTGATTCGTGCAGCCGGAGTTCCCATTGCTGCCCCCTCTGCCAATCTGTCTGGACGTCCCTCCACCACAACGGCTGCTCATGTGATGGAGGATATGAACGGAAAAATTGCAGCAGTTGTAGACGGCGGTTCCTGTGCAGTCGGCGTGGAATCCACTGTGGTTTCTCTGACCGGAGAAACACCACGGCTGCTGCGTCCGGGAGGCATCTCTCTGGAGCAGCTGGAAGCAGTCCTCGGCACAGTCGAGGTTGACCGTGCAATTGTCCAGCCCATTGGGGAAGATGTCCGCGTATCTGCCCCCGGCATGAAATACCGGCATTATGCCCCCCATGCGCCGGTCACCGTTGTGTGCGGCAATCCGGAACGCAGCGCTGACTATATTGCAGCACATCTGACGAATACCTGCGGTATCATTTGCTTTGATGAATTTTCCGCTCGATTTCCCGCGCACTTCACACAGACCATTGGGCAATCCAACGACTATGCTGCACAGGCTCAGGCAATCTTTGATGCCTTACGCACCTTTGACCATACCGAGGTTTCCGCCATCTGGGCACAATGTCCTGATGACAGCGGGATTGGTCTTGCAGTTGCCAACCGGCTCAAAAAAGCAGCAGGCTTCCATGTGATTGAGGTGTAACATGAAAATTTATGGACTTACGGGCAGTTCTGGTGCCGGAAAAAGTACCGCAGCGGCATACTTTCTTCCCTACCATTTCGGCAGTGTCGATGCCGATGCCGTCTATCGGAAGATTTGTGTGCCCGGCAGTGCGCTGCTGGGTGAATTGCAGGCAGCATTTGGGGATATCCTGAATCCAGATGGTTCTCTCAATCGTCCTGCACTAGCCAGTATCGTATTCTCTGATGCAGACAAGCTCAAAGCACTGAACACCATCACCTGCTCCCATATCTGGACAGAAAGCCAAAACGAATTTGACCGACTGGAACAGCGCGGCATCACACAAGTCCTGTTTGATGCTCCCACCCTATTTCAGGTTGGTCTGAACGTCCATTGTCATGCGGTGATTGGTGTCATTGCGCCAAGAGAGATGCGTATTGCACGAATTATGAAACGAGACGGACTAACCGAGCAGGCAGCGGCTGCACGTATTGACGCACAGCCCGACAATGACTTTTACCGCAGGCATTGTGACTTCATCTTAGAAAATCAAGGGGACAGCCAAGCCCTTGCAGCACAAGTACACGCACTATGCCAAACATTACAAGCATAAGAAAAGGAGCGTATTTTATGGAACTGTTTTATGATAAAAAAACCGGCTGGGACAAACTGGACACGCAGTCTTGTATGGATTATGCGGAAGGCTACAAAAGCTTTCTTGATGCAGGCAAAACTGAGCGTGATGCGGTATCTTACCTGACAGAGAAAGCCGAAGCAAAGGGCTACAAGGCATGGACGCGCGGCATGCCTGTCCAGTCCGGTGACAAGCTATACCAAATCAACCGCGATAAAAGCCTGATTCTAACCCATATTGGCAAGGCTCCGCTTTCAGAGGGCTTTCATTTGACCGCCGCACATCTTGATGCCCCACGTATCGACATTCGCACCGTACCGCTTTACGAAAAGGACGGAATGGCATATTTCAAGACCCATTACTATGGCGGTATCAAAAAGTATCAATGGCTTGCCATTCCGCTCGAGCTGCGTGGTGTTGTTTGTGTCTGCCAGAACGGAACCATCACACGGGTTCCTGTGCATATCGGCAACAAGCCCAACGACCCCAAATTTGTCATCACAGATCTTCTGCCGCATCTGGCAAGTGAGCAAATGACCAAAAAAGCAACTGAGGTCATCAAAGCAGAAAACATGAATGTACTGCTTGGCTCCATTCCCAGTACCCATGCAGAAAAGGATGACAAGGATAAGGTAAAGCGTGCCGTTTTGGAATATCTCCACGCAAACTATGAAAATATGACGGAAGCTGACTTCCTATCTGCGGAACTTTCCTGTGTTCCAGCATTCAACGCCTGCGACATCGGTTTTGACCGTTCCTTTGTGGGCGCTTATGGACACGATGACCGTGTTTGCTCCTATCCGGCAGCAACTGCCCTCTTTGATTTGACCGAAACACCAGAGCATACTGCCATGTGTCTGCTGGTGGATAAGGAGGAAATTGGTTCTGATGGAGTGACTGGTATGCAGAGCCACCATTTTGATACCTTTGTTTCTGACCTGTGCCGTGCGCAAGGCGTTTTGCCTGAGGAATGTATGGAACACGCCATCTGCCTGTCCGCAGATGTCTGCAACGCATTTGACCCCAATTTTCCAGAGGTTTCCGAGGGACGCAACGATGCCCGCATTGGGTGCGGTCTTGCAATCATCAAGTATACCGGTGCACGCGGCAAGAGCGGCACTTCCGATGCCTCTGCTGAACTGATGGCACGCGTTCGCTGTATTCTGGACGGCGCTGGCATTACTTGGCAGACCGGACAGCTGGGTCGGGTCGATCAGGGCGGCGGCGGTACCGTTGCGATGTATCTCGCAAACCGGAATATCGACACCGTAGATGCAGGTGTGCCTGTGCTTTCTATGCACTCTCCCTTTGAAACCATCTCCAAGCACGACCTGTATATGACCTATCTGGGCTTTGGCGCATTTTATCAGGCATAATTCTTCATTATCCGCTCCGTAGAAAGAGAGGCTTAGAAATGTTTTCATTCTTTAAGAAATCTGTTGTCTCCCAACCGGATACGGCTCCTGCCCCCGACTTTGGCATGCTTGGTACCGAAAAACAACAAAAGCTTGTGGATTGCACCCACAAGCTTGATGCCATTCTCCAAAAAAAGAATCTGCATCAAACAATGGCGCGTGTCGTGTTTGTCCTAGACCACTCAGGCTCTATGCGTCCGCTTTATCAAGATGGTACCGTTCAAAATACGTTAGAGCGCATCTTTCCGGTTGCATTGCGCTTTGATGACAATGGAGAAATGCAATTTTATCTGTTTGACACGGTTTATCAGGAGCTTGACCCTGTATCCCTCCAGAATCTGGAGGGATATACCGAAAATGTCATCTTAAAAAAAATGGGCAAATATGGTCAGACCCGTTATGCACCGGCAATGAACGCTATCTTGCACCGCTACGCACAAAAAGAGCCCTCCCAAATTCCAACCTTTGTCATATTCATTACAGATGGAGACAATAGCGACAAGGCTGCGGCAAAACAGTCTTTAATTGCTGCCTCCAAACACAATATCTTCTGGAAGTTTATCGGAATCGGAAAAGAAAGCTTTCCATTCCTTGAAAAACTGGACGACTTGGACGGTCGGTATGTAGACAATGCCAACTATATTTCCATACCAGACCTCAATACCATGAAAGAGGAAGCACTTTACGAATGCCTGATGGAAGAATATGATAGCTGGAGAAAGGCTGCAAAGCGTGCCGGAATTGACATATCATCAAAATCTTGAGCCATCGCTGAAATCTATCTGCTGCAAATACAGGACAACATATACAAATTTTTAAGACAAGATTTGTAATATCTTCCAGACAGATTGAGAAAGATTATCCGTTTTTCCGCAGTGCGCAAAAGAAAGCGAATGGAATCAATTTTTTACCATTGTAACCGTGAAATACTGGTGTTATTCTGATTACAGAAACAAGAATTCCATGCGAGTTCAATCGAAAGGGGTACACCTGCTATGGCAAGTATTTCAATGCGTCATCTCAAGAAAATTTATCCCGGAAATATCGAAGTGGTTCCGGATTTGAATTTGGAAATTCAGGATAAAGAGTTCATCATTCTGGTTGGTCCTTCCGGCTGTGGTAAGTCCACGACGCTGCGTATGATTGCAGGTCTGGAGGAAATCTCCGGAGGCGAAATGTACATTGGTGACCGTCTCATCAACGACGTGCCGCCTAAGGACCGCGACATTGCAATGGTATTCCAAAACTATGCGCTCTATCCGCATATGACCGTATATAAAAATATGGCATTTGGTTTGCAGCTGCGCAAGGTTCCCAAGGACGAAATCGACCGCAAGGTACATGAAGCAGCAAAGGTCTTGGATATTGAGCACTTGCTCGACCGCAAGCCCAAGGCATTATCTGGCGGTCAGCGTCAGCGTGTTGCACTCGGACGCGCAATGGTACGTGACCCTGCTGTTTTCCTGTTGGACGAGCCGCTTTCCAACCTCGATGCAAAGCTGCGCACCCAGATGCGTACCGAAATCACCAAGCTGCATAAGCGTCTTGGCACAACCTTCGTTTATGTAACGCATGATCAGACAGAAGCTATGACAATGGGTGACCGCATCGTTGTCATGAAGGACGGCATCATTCAGCAGGTAGATACCCCGCAAAACCTGTATAATGACCCTTGCAATATGTTTGTTGCAGGCTTTATCGGTTCTCCGCAGATGAACTTCATTGACGCTGTCATCTCCCAACACGGTGACCAGTACCATATTGACTTCTCAGGCTACTCCATTCCCATTCCGCAGGGTAAAGGCGGCGCGGATACCTTTGGCGCGTATGTGGGAAAACCGGTTGTTCTAGGTCTGCGTGCAGAGGACTTCCATACGGAGGATATCTTCCTGAGCAATGCACCGGAAAGCCTGATTGATGTAGATATTGAAATTGCGGAGCTGATGGGCGCAGAGGTATTCCTCTATACCCTATGTCAAGGCAATAAAATCGTTGTCAAGGCGCCTTCACGGGTACAGGCAAGAGGCGGCGATCGTATGCAGCTCGCGTTGGATATGAACAAAATCCATGTATTTGACAAAGAAACCGAGCGTGCAATTTGCAATTGATTGGATATTAGAGACTTAAAAAAATAGCGGAATTCTGAGATATCCGCTATCATAGGGCACGATACTTCATCTCCCAACTGTCAGGCAGCATTGATGTTGCCTGACAGTTGGGAGAATTTTTTACCCATATTCCCTGCGCAAGACACATGATAACGAAAAAAGCTTGCTGTCCGTAAACAGACAGCAAGCTTTTTGTGAAAATTCAAAGAATGAGCCGGCAATCTCTCGAAGCAGCTTAGCCAAAGAACTTGGTGATATATCCCATAATCAGAATCGCTATAATACCAATCGGAATGACAATGGTACAATAGGTACGCGCCCAAGCAGGAAACTGATAACCATTTCCGCTATTCGCCTCTGCCATAAAGTTATCCCAGCCCCAGCCATTCTTGAGACAACAGAACAGAACATAGATACACGAACCAATCGGCAAAATATTGTTGGATACCAGAAAATCCTCAAAGTCCAAAATATTACCACCCAGAATCTGCACACCACTCCATAGATTGAATCCCAATACCGTCGGCATAGAGAGAACCAAAAGTGCAATGGTGCCATAGAGAGACATTTTCTTACGGGACAAATTGGGGAATATATCTGTAAAACAGGAAATGATATTTTCCATCACCCCAATGACCGTAGACATCGCAGCAAAAATCATGAACAGGAAGAATAACGCACCCCAAAAACGTCCGCCGGGCATCTGCTCAAACACACTTGGCAGCGTAATAAAAATCAGTGGAGGACCAGAACCCGGGTCCACGCCAAAAGCAAAGCAGGAAGGAATCACAATCAACCCTGAGCACAATGCAACAAAGGTATCCAGTGCTGCAACATGAATGGATTCTCCAAGCAGAGAATGTTCCTTTCCAATGTAAGAGCCAAAAATTGCCATACCGCCCATACCAACGGACAGTGTGAAGAACGCCTGACTCATTGCCTGATACATGACATTCCAAATACCATTATCCACAATCTTGCTGAAATCCGGAATGAGGAAATATTTCAGCCCCTCTTGTGCGCCGTCCAGTGTAATGGCACGAATTGCCAGAACTGCCATCAGAACAATGAGCAATGCCATCATTTTTTTATTGACAGCCTCCACGCCTTCCTTTACACCAAAGGAACATACCACAAAGCCAAGCATCACAGATACCGCCATGGCAATGGTCATTGTAACTGGGTCGGCAGTCAAAGCATCAAAAGAGGCCGTTACCTGCTGCGCA
Source organism: Butyricicoccus pullicaecorum (assembly GCA_018366195.1). Taxonomy (GTDB): domain Bacteria; phylum Bacillota; class Clostridia; order Oscillospirales; family Butyricicoccaceae; genus Butyricicoccus; species Butyricicoccus pullicaecorum_C. The sequence goes on from JAGZIN010000009.1 coordinate 73,287, forward strand.
GACATCTGGTCAAAGCTTCCATTCACATATTTCAGAAAATATACAAACATCCAGCCAGCAATCGTGGTGTAAAACATCATGAGAATAATATTGCCTGCAATGCCAAAAAAGCTCCAAAAATGCCATTTGGTTCCCTTTGGCTCCAGCTCATGAAAAGAGCGGGAAATGGAACGCCGAGAAGCACGACCCACTGAAAATTCCATGGTCATAACCGGAATTCCAAAAAAGAGTAAAAAGGCAAGATACAGCAAAATAAAGGCTGCACCACCATATTTGCCAGTGATATATGGAAAGCGCCAGACATTTCCCAAACCAATCGCACAGCCTGCGGAAATCAGGATAAAGCCCAAGCGTGATCCAAAGGTTTCACGTTTTTGCATAAAGCAACCCCTTTCTAAAGAATAATCAATCAGAATCTTGAAAATATCCGCTTATTTTGCGCCAAATTTCTGGATATACCCCATAATGAAGATAAAGAACACAATTGCAGGAAGAATCCATGTCACATAGACACGCAGAGCGGAAGGGAATTTGAGCCCGTCCCCAGCATCTGCCTCTGCAATAAAGTTTTTCCAGCCCCAGCCATAGCGCGAGGTACAGAACAGCAGATACACCATTGAGCCAAGCGGAAGCAGATTATTGGACACAATAAAGTCCTCCAAATCCTGAATATTTCCCACATGAGGAACCTGAAAACCGCTCCATAGGTTAAATCCCAATACACATGGCATGGAAATCACCAAAATAAAGACCAGATTGAACAGAATGGTCTTTTTTCGGCTCCAGCCCCAAAGATCCATACCAAAACAGATGATATTTTCAAATACTGCAATAATGGTAGAAAAGGCAGCGGCAGCCATGAAGATAAAGAACAACGTACCCCAAATTCTTCCGCCTGCCATCTGATTGAAGATATTGGGCAGCGTGATAAATAAGAGGTTTGGACCGGAATCTGCCTGAATCCCAAACGCAGAGCATGCAGGGAAAATAATCATACCAGACATCAGTGCAACAAAGGTATCCAAAATGGTAATGGAAATCGCTTCTCCGGTCAGAGAACGCTCACGTCCGATATAGGAGCCGAAAATCGCCAGCGCACCAATACCCAGTGACAAGGTAAAGAATGCCTGCCCCATCGCAGCAAAGATAGACTCAAACAGACCACCTGGAGCTTCAAACAGTTTGGAAAAGTCCGGCTTGATATAGAATGCAATGCCTTCTGCTGCTCCCTCCAGAGTCACTGCACGAGCGACCAATACGAAAATGAGGAAAAGCAGGCACAGCATCATGAGCTTATTGATTTTTTCTACGCCATTGCGCAAACCCATGGAGCATACACCGAAGCAAATCAGCACTGTGACAACCATACAGACGGTCATATACATCGGGCTTTGCAGCATCGTACTAAACGAGGCTGTAATATAGTCGCTGTCCACCCCTACGAATTCGCCCTTTGCCATTTTATAGACATAGGCAATCAGCCAGCCACCGACCGTGGTATAAAACGCCATGAGCAGATAATTGCCAATCATCGCGCCATAACCATACAAATGCCACTTGGTTCCCTTTGGCTCCAGCTTATGGAAGGAACGTGCAGCTGAAAGCTGACTGGCACGTCCAACCGAAAACTCCATGACCATAATTGGAAGCCCCAGCAGCAGCAAAAACAGCAGATAAATCAATACAAATGCTGCGCCGCCATACTGACCCGTGATATATGGGAACCGCCAGACATTACCGAGACCGATTGCACAGCCTGCGGAAATTAAAATAAATCCGAGTCTGGAACTAAACTTTTCTCGTTCTTTCATGTTTTTCTTAACCCTTTCTGCGGAATAACACCGCTTGGCATTATTTTATCACAGTTTTCTGTCCCTTTCAATAGAAAAACTTGAAGTTGCTTTAACATTAGTGTACTAAAGTAGGATTGCAAATATATCTCTCACTCCCAAAACACTTCATCACGCAATAAACAGCTTATACAGCTCCTCTCATCGGGACAATCTATCAAAAAACCGCTTTCATCTTCAGCCTCACAGGAAAATTTTTCTTGCCCGCAATCGCATCAACACACTTCTTTTCCTGTTGTATTCACATCATTTTTCTCTGCTTGTGTATCAGCAGCACCATACCATGATACTCAGGCATTTATTTGCTGCTGGGGATAACTGTGCATAACTCTGTGGATATTGTTGATAACCCTAAGTTAATATTTTTGTCGAATGGATTTCAGGATTCCCGAATTTCTAAGAATCATTACCTTTTGTATAATTTTACGAAAGCTCTTTTGCACAAGGGTTGTGGATAACCTTGTGGATATTGTTGATAACTTTATGTTATCAATTCAATTTTCCCCAAAAAATCCTAATATTTTCGATTACCTAGGGTAAACTCTTTTTTATACACAATACAAGGAATCTCTGTGGATAACTCTGTGGACATTGTTGATAACTCTATGTTGACCTTTTCTATCGCTTCCGTTTTCTATGTTTCGGGTATACAGAACGTAAAATATATCTCTGTTTTGCCACATAATGAACGTGTTTTCTGGACATACTGCGTATAGTTCATCGTATTTTACTCACAAAAGGAGGTCTTTCGATGGAAAACACAGCACCTGAAGCGCTTCCAGAAAGCAACGACAGCATTGCACAAACAGGCTCTATCACGACCCACACACGCCATGGCACGATTCACACCATTACCATTGTGGGTCAAATCGAAGGGCACATGGAAGCGCCGCAGCAAACAAAAACTACAAAATATGAGCATATCATTCCTCAAATTACAGCAATCGAAGAATCAGAAGAAATTGACGGCTTGCTGATTTTACTCAATACGGTAGGCGGTGATGTAGAGGCAGGGCTTGCCATTGCCGAGCTGATTGCCGGAATGAGAAAACCAACGGTATCTCTGGTTCTTGGTGGTGGCCATTCGATTGGGGTGCCGCTTGCGGTTGCTGCAAAGCGTTCCTTGATTGCCCCTTCTGCTGCGATGACCATTCACCCAGTTCGCATGAGTGGTACTGTGATTGCATCTCCACAAACCTATTCCTATTTTCAAAAAATACAGGAACGCATTGTTGGATTTATCACTGCTCATAGTCACGTCTCTGCCAAGGAATTTACACGCATGATGATGGAGACCGCCGAACTGTCCGCCGATACTGGTACCATCGTATCCGGCGATGAGGCTGTATCCTGCGGACTGATTGACGAGGTCGGCTCTCTCTCAAACGCCTTAGATGCGCTGCATCAAATGATTGCAAATCAAAAGCCGGTCTGCCCTTTTTGTGGACAACACAAATAGTTGAAACACAGAAACCGTCCAATGTTCTGATATTTTGAAGTTCCACACGCTTTGTCCCTATGGGATAACAGAACAAATTTGATTTTTTGCACAGTCCCTATATCTATCGAGATACAAAAAGCACCTCCATGCTCTTGCATGGAGGTGCTTTGATTTCTCTTACTTATTCGCCTTTGCAGCGCGGATTGCTTCAATCATCATTGGTACAACCTTGAACAGGTCACCGCAGATGCCGTAATCAGCAACGTCAAAGATTGGAGCGGTATCGCTCTTATTGACAGCGATGATGCACTCGGAATCCTGCATACCAGCCTTGTGCTGGATTGCACCGGAGATACCCAGCGCAATGTACAGCTTCGGGTGTACCGTCTTACCGGTCTGACCAACCTGATGGTCAACGGTCAGCCAGCCTGCATCGGTTGCAGCACGGGAACCGCCTACAACGCCGCCATTGAACTCTGCTGCA
>JAGZIN010000010.1 GCA_018366195.1 Butyricicoccus pullicaecorum
TCATCAATCTTAGATGCTACGTCTGCTACGTTGTAAATGTCGTTTGCAGAATCGCCGTCATTGCGGATATCAGACTTACGGACATCTGATGCCTCTGCTACCTTGATATCCGGATTGCCGTCAAAGCCATCTACTACAGAAGCCTTGCCTACGTAAGCGCCGGTATGCTTGGTCGGCTTGCCGTCAATCAGATAGTAGGTTGCATCGCTGGTGAAGTCTGCTGCCTTCTGCTCATTCTTGGTATCCATAGAAATGAAGTTGTCTTCATTAGCATAGATTGCGGAGCCCTCGAAGACAGACATCCAGCTGCCTTCCTTCACGTCTGCAACAACCTTACGAGATACCTGATAGTAATCACCAATTACTACGTTTTCGTAGTTGACACCGGCCGGCTTCGCCTCAGGCTTAGCATTAGGCTCAGCTGCTGCGCCATCATTGTCAGTCTTCTCGTCCATGAACAGAACACCGGTCAGCTTGCCATCTGCATTGGTGGTAATTTCTGCGTAAGCGCCGTTCTTGTTCAGGTAATCCTTCAGACTAGAACCTGCCATCAGACCATTCTTGATATCCTCAGTACGGCTGCCAACAGAGTAAGACTTTGTGCTTGTCTTGTTGGTGTACTCCAGTACGGATACAACATCATCAAAGCTGGTCTTTTCAACAGAGGACAGGGTCTCTACCTTGCCGTTTGTTGCAACATCAATAGAAACAACGTCGTTCTTGTCGTAGGATACATTGGTAACCAGACCAACCTTGGTAGAACCAGCGTTGAACTTGTTGAAGTTGTTCACGCCCAGTACTGCTGCGTTGATATCCTTGTTGTCATCTGCATCAATCGCAACCTTAGAATTGCTGTCACCAATCCAGCTCTTAGTAGCACTAGTATGTCCATCCAGAACTGCAGGCTCAGTCTCATTGCTCTTAGCCTTAATGTCCGGAATGTCTGCCTGCTTCACGACCAGAACATCATCCTCATCTACCTTGAGGTTCACATTTCCGTGTACATCAACGCCGCTCACTGCCTGAATATAATCGTTGTAGTTATCATGTGCCTTCACAGCAAAAATTACCTTTGCATCCTTCAATGCATAAGATGTCTTGCCACCCAGAGTCAGACGGTCATTCTTCGAAACGTACTCATAATCGTTTGCCTTGTTGTCTGCCTTGGAAGCATCAATCACAGATTCCATCTTGGTGATGCGTCCATCTGCGTCCTTCCAGTACTTGTAGACGTTACCTACAACAACCTTCTCATTGAATTCATGGGTACCCTTATCGTAACCATCAGCAAACTTAGAAGAACCATTAATGCGCAGGTCAGATACAACCTCTACATTCTTCTCAACCTTGTTGTCAGAAGTCAGAATCTTCAGCGCGCCGAGCTTCGGACGAGCGCCGTCTTCACCATCATCGGTATCGAGAACCATCATGTAGTTCGAAGACTCGGTTGCGTAGTCAGAGTATACGATGAAGCCGTTACGGTTCATGTACAGAGCAAACTCAGTGCCCAGCTCTTCCTCGTCAAAGTCAATGTACTTGGTCGGATTTGCCGGAACAATGGTGTCAGCCTTGTCATTGTTCTGTGCCAGCTGCTTGGTCTCGCCGTTGAAGGTCAGAACCAGATTGCTCTTGGTGGATACCTTATCCAGCTCCTGATTCTCTGCATCTACAACAGTTGCGGTTGCGGTAACAACTTCGCACTTCTCGCCCTTGTCGTAAGCGGTCTTATAAGTAACCTCGAGAATGTCGCCTTCCTTCACGCCCTCCGGAGCTACAAACTTCACCTTGTAGTTCTTCTCGTCGTTCAGGCCATCGAGCTTCCATGTCTGGGTCTCAGCACCGGTCTGAGTTTCCTCATCGCCGTCCTTTGTGCTGGACTTCATGGAAGTAACGGTCAGGCGCTTGGAGTTTGCGGACTCTACCTTGAAGTAGTTTGCCTCGTCAACAACAATCCAGTCGATGTTGCCATCGGAATCCCAGTCCATCAGCTTGTACTGAGCGCCGTCACGAATGTTCAGAGCCTTCTCTACATTCTTATCCTTGTCCACGGACTCGCCGTTGTACTTTTCACTGGACAGATAAGTAGTCTGAGTGGTCTCGGTGGTGTTCTTTGCAGAAACATTCTTTGCATTGTCTGCTACAGAGCCCAGATCCAGCTTGCTCTCGCCCAGCTCGATGGTGCCGTTGTCAGACTTTGCGTCAGCCTTGGAAGCATCATAGTCATACTTGGTCTGACCCTTTACGGTCTTGATTGCCTTGATGTTCCACTCGTCGGAGTAAACGAACTTGCCTTCGCCCTTCTCCCAAGTTGGTGTGCCGTGCTTGCCTTCGCCCCACAGCTCTACCTGATAGCCCTTCAGCGCATCAGCGTCACCCTCATACTTGAAGGAGTACGGAACATACTTGGTGCCGTTTGCAGCCTTTACATCAGACTCGTAGATATCGGTGGTATCGTCATTAATCGGGTAAGCCAGAACGCGGCCTTCTGCCTTCTTGTCTGCACCAACGATAACCCATGTATGAGCCTTGCAGTTTGTCAGAGTCACTTCATCGTCTTCCTTGCCGCTGAAGGTACCCAGTGCTGCACGATCCAGACCCCAAACAGACTCAGCCAGAGTCGGGTACTTCTCAACGGAAGTGCCATGGGTGGTGTTGATCATCTTAGCGCCCTTTGCGTAATCCACGAACATTGCGTTGTAGATAACCTGAGCGTCCTCACCGCGCAGAGCGTCGGTGTTTGCCATCATTTCAGTATCCTGACGCAGACCGATTGCATTTGCAACAGTCATGTAGGAGAACGGATAACCCTGCTTTACGTCCGGAGTCTCATAGCCCAGTGCACGAACCATCATGGTCAGGAATTCCTGGTCATTGATTGCACGGTTCGGCTCGAACTTGCCGTTGCCAACACCAACTGTGATGCCGTTTGCAACACAGTAGCCGATAGCAGAATCCTGCCAAGAGCCCTTTACAACGTCGGTGAAGTTCTGTGCACCGCCGAAGTTGGATACGTTCGGGTCACCGGTCAGCAGACGAGCAATCAGAGCACAAGCCTCTGCACGGGTAATGGTTTCTTCCGGGTGGTACTTGCCGTCGGTCTTACCCTGGATAATACCCAGATCAGACAGCATGGTAATTGCCTCGGAGAACTCGGAGCCTGGCTGGACATCCTCGTAAACCTTTGCGCTTGCGAACATGGTAAATGTGCAAGCGAAAGCCAGTACCATAGCAAGAACCTTCTTCAGATTCTTCATAGGAATATTTCCTCCTTTTATTTTCGCGGGGGTCCCCCCACCTTTGAGTATGGATTTATGATAACAGCGATGACATACAAAGTCAATGTTCCGCGGGGACACGTAACATAAGTGTAATATTACACCCCTCTTTTACGACAACAAAGAGTAAAAAATACGCCCTGTGATTACACAGAGCGTACGAAATGCACAAGTTTTATTTACTTTTTGACAATTGACAGTAATATTTTGGCAAACTCCGCACGGGTGAACGCATCGGCGGGACGCAGACCGTTTTCATCGCCCTGTAACAAATGCGCCCGTACACAGATGGCAGCCGCACGGCGGCGGTTTTCGGGAATCTGCTCAAAATCCGGAAAACGGCTCAGATGCTGCACAACCTCCTGTGAGTCCATATCCCCGCCGTCCCGTTTTTGATAGGCGAGCACATTGGCAAGCAGCTGCATGGCATCTGCACGGGTCATCACGGCTTCGGGGTTCAGCCAATAGGTGTCGAATCCCTCCAACAGTCCTGTTTCATAGATTGCACCAATCTCTGCGGCGTACCATTTGCTTTGGTCGAGTCTGGGCATTGTGCCTTCCGGCAGCTTCAGCCCGCGGGCGATTGCCGCTGCCGCCTCACAGGTACGCAGAAAGGCGTCCGGTTGGAATCCGTTTTCATCTCCGGTCATCAGCCCGAGCCTTGCCGCCTCTGCCACATAAGGGAACGCCCAATGCTGATAGGGTACATCGGCATATACGGTGCCGGAAAATCCGGTCAGCGCCCGATAGCACGCCCCGTCCAAACGGATCGCCTCTGCCAACTGGTCAAAGGTCAGGTGCAGACTTTCCGCATAGGGCTGTGCGGTTCCGGCTGTTGTATGGGAGCGGAAAAAAGTGACACCGTCTTTGTCCATACGCGGCGAGCCATAATAAGGAATGGTCTGCGGGAGCAGTTTTGCTGTGACCTCCAGCATTTTTTCGTTGAACAGGTCACGTTCTGCGGTATACCGTGCTCCTGTCACAAGGTCGATGCCAATCGAGCTGTTCCAGCCCGCAACTGCCTGTCCGGCATCGCTCGTGCCGCTTGCCCACACCACAAGCACCTGATTTTCGAGCGAAAATCCATAGGTTGCCCGAAGCGCTGTGCGGCTGGTTTCCCCACTTGGTCCCGCGGTGAAAAATTCACGCAGCGTATTATTGATACGGGTCTGCACGGCATCATTCTTCATGCCCGACAGCATGGGATACTCAATATACCAGCCATATTCCGTGCCGTCATCATTCATGCCCAAATACTTTTCATATACCTCGGTTGTGACCTTGATGCCGCCCTCCAACCGATATTCACGGACATTTTCATACAGCACCCGTCCGTTATACATATTGATAAACTGTGTCTTTCCGTTCCGCTGCACACAGGCAACCGTAGCGGCTACGATTTGTGGGTTTTCAATGCCGGTCACCTTTTTTTTCAGGCTGCCGGACGCATTGAAAAAGATAATATCTCCCTCCATTGTGTCATGCCACGAAATGCCGTACTGAAAGCCTTCAAAGCCTCCGGCATAGGTTTCTGTGCGGTAAACCACCGCTCCGTCCTCATTGAGGACGGACGCACCCGCGTCCACGCCGCGCACCACATACAGCCCGCTTCCGAGATAGCTCATATAAGGATAGGTTGGCGCAAGCACCTCTGTTCCGGTGGTGTCCATCAGTCCCCAGTTGGTTCCCACCCGAATCATCGCACGGGAGCCTGTAAAGGGCTTGATTTCCTGATAAGAATAGCTTGCCAGAAACCGCTTTTCCTTCACCGAATACAGCGCGTACTGCTTTGCGCTGTTGCGCAGAATAATCACGCCATCTTCATAGATTTCCAAAGCCGCCGGATCGGTGCCGGGCGGCAATGCCGCCACCTCTCTGCCGTCTGTTCCGATTAAATGACAGTTATTTTGCAGGTCACGCACCAGCGCCTGCCCGCCGGAAAACTGCCCCGCCTCCAAATATACGGGCGCAATGACCGATGTGCCCTCTAAATCGACGTAGCCGTAACGGGTCTGTGTCCCCTCCCCCGTCCGCACGCACACACGCCCGTCCATCGGGAATCCCACCGCACCGGCATATTCCCCGATTCGGCTGCCGTTTGCATGAAAATATACCGTTCTATCGGCATAGCGGAACGCCGCAACCCCGTTTTCATACGCAACGGACTGCGGCGCACGCTGCCAGCCCGTCAAATTCTCGCCTTGTGCATCAATCAGCGCCGCCTCTCCCGAATCGTTATAGACCGCCGCAACGCCCGACGCATCAAACGGCTCTGCCGCACTGTATGTGCAGTCAATCACAATTTTTCCGTTTTCATTCATATATCCCCAGTGCTCCACGCCGTCCATGCCCGTTTTGGGCACGGCAAACAAGGAGCCTGCCGGTACTGCTGCAAGCGCTGCCGATGTACATAAGACAAAAAACGCACAGATACACACCGCTGCACGTCCCAGCCTGCGAAACATAATACACACCTCCGGTTTCGGTTCACACACCGCCTTTTCTTTTAGTATACCCTGCTCCCCCGCCTGCACACAAGAAGAACCGGAAAAATGAAACAAACTTGTAAAGTTCCGGCAGCTTTTCTGCCGAAATTTCCAGTTTTATCCACTTCCTTTCGGACTTTGCAGCGCATCGGACACACCTCGATTTTCTGCACATCAAAAAATCAGGCGTCCCGCTCGTGCAGGACGCCCACAAAATCAAAGCTTAGGCATCTAAATTTTCTGCTTCACGCAGCCATACTTCACTGACCGCATCGGAAGGCATACGCCAATCCCCACGGGGAGACAGCGCAACCGAACCGACCTTTGGACCGTCCGGCAGACAGGAACGCTTGAACTGCTGCTGAAAAAACCGCTTGATAAAGGTAACCAGCCATTTTTTGATAACAGTCTTGTCATACAGCCCTTCAAATGCACGCACGGCAATGCGGTATATCTTGCGCGGCGGATAGCCAAACCGCAGCATATAATATAGGAAAAAATCATGCAGCTCATACGGTCCAACCAGTTCTTCTGTCTTTTGACTGATTTTTCCGTCTTTTGGCGGCAAAAGCTCAGGAGAAACCGGCGTACCCAGTACATCGAGCAGAATTTCACGCAGTCCCTCCGGCGCACGCTCTGCCTCAAACGCGGTCAGATAGCGCACGAGGGTCTTGGGAACGGAAGCGTTGACCCCATACATGGACATGTGATCGCCGTTATAGGTCGCCCAGCCCAACGCAAGCTCGGACAAATCTCCGGTTCCAATCACCAGCCCGCCCTGCTGATTGGCAATATCCATCAACAAATAGGTGCGCTGACGCGCCTGTGCATTTTCAAAGGTCACATCTAGCTTGTCTGGGTCATGCCCAATGTCCGCAAAATGCTGTTCGACTGCCGCCTTGATATCAATGCAGCGCAGGCTGGTTCCATACGCCAGTGCCAGCTGCTCCGCATTGGATTTTGTGCGCTGGGTCGTGCCGAAGCACGGCATGGTGACGGTTTGGATACGAGAACGCTCCCAGCCCAACAAATCAAAGGCATGGACGGTGACAATGAGCGCCAGCGTAGAGTCCAGACCACCCGAAAGCCCAATCACTGCCGTTTTTGCACGGGTATGGCGCAGACGTGATGCCAGCCCTGCCACCTGTATCTGCAAGATTTCTTCACAGTGCTCGGCAAGCTCCGTTTTGTCTGACGGGACAAACGGCAGCTGTGCAAAGCGGCGTGTCAGGCTGACCTCATACAACGGCAAATCGAACCAGATATCCGTCATTTGATTTTGTGTCTGCCCAAAGGTATTCATACGGCGGCGCTCATAGGACAAGCGCCCCAAGTCCAGCTCGCTGGAAAGGAGTCCGGTGGTAAATCGCTCGGACTCGCACAGCACCGAACCATTCTCACAAATCAGATTGTGTCCGGCAAACACAAGGTCTTGTGTGGACTCTCCCATACCAGCATCTGCATACAGATAACCACACGCCAAGCGTCCGGACTGACCAGCAACAATCTGGCGGCGATAAGCCGCCTTGCCCACAAGCTCCGAGGAAGCCGACAGGTTGACCATCACCGTAGCACCCGCCTGCACCAGACGGACAGAGGGCGGCTGCAGAACCCATAAATCCTCACAGATTTCACAGCCCAAAACCAGCTCTGGCATATTGCGGCAGCGGAACAGCAAATCCGTTCCCATGGGAACCTCCTGATGGCACAGCTGTATCATACGGGTTTTCATGCCTGCACCAGAGGCAAAGTGGCGCATCTCATAAAACTCGCTATAATTCGGCACATTTTGCTTGGGAATCACACCAAGGATTTTTCCCTTGTAACAAATTGCTGCGCAGTTATACAGGGCATTGTCCAGCCGCACCGGAAGCCCCACCGCAAACACCAGCGCAAACCGTGCGCTGCACTGCAAAATACGTGTCAGCCCTTCCTCGGCAGCATCGAGAAGCGCTTGCTGCAAGAATAAATCCCCACAAGTGTAGCCTGTCAGTACAAGCTCTGGAAATACACAGAGCGAAATCCCCTGTTCGGCAGCCTCTGCAATCAGTTCTTCCACCCGGGCTGTATTATAGGCACAGTCTGCGACCCGAATCCGCGGTGTCGCAGCGGCAACTTTCAAAAATCCTTCTTTCATCATTCGTTCCTCCATTCGGGAAATCCTTGTGCGTATCAAAAGATGCACCATTGACGAGAATCCGGCGTGCACCTATTGCGTTGAACATCGGCATCGAACCATACCGATTGCTTTTCCATGCACGTTTTCTTTCATTATACCAAAGATGCAAGCAGCAATCCATATCCATATCAAACCTTGCGTTCTTTTTACACGCACCGCACAAAGCGGGTTTGTCAATGTGCTGTGTCGTCCTCCAGCAGACGCGCAAGCGCCTGTGTCAGCGCCTCCCTTGAGGTTGCCGTTTTATGCTGCTGAAAGGACTTGACCTGACGAAAAATCGTTTCTGTATCAATTGCCTGTATGAGCGCATCGGCACTCTCTTTGAGTCCTGTCAGTTCGCTTTTGGTCAGCCGTCCCAGCATCTGCTCCAAACTGCGGTTGAGCGCTTCATATTGCCGCGTCAGCTCTCCCAGCTCCTGCCTTGCCGCCTCACTCATGGCGATTCTCGGCTGCTCCGTTTTTTTCTCCGGTGCAGGCTTCACCGATGTACTATCCACACCAAAAAAATCTGCAATGCGCTTTTTGGTTGCAGCAGATACCGAAATAACCCCATTTTCCCATTGCGAAATTAAGCTGCGGGAGACACCTGTTTTCTGGCTCAGCTGCTGCTGGGTCAGTCCAGCGCGCTCGCGCAGCCCCTTGAGTTCATTGCCCTCCACACGCGGTTCCTCCTTTGTTCTGCTTTGTTCTTTTCTATCTTACCTTGTTTGACATTGTTTGTCAATGTTCTGTTGTTGTTCAGACCGATTGACATTTATGTTTATTCTTTCTAAACATATTTGAACATCATGTTATATTGTTTGACATTTATTGACATTTATGTTCAAACATCGTCAAACATCCTGTTTTTGCTGTCAAAACACCAATCAACGGGGTAAAACTCCTTATTTTAGACGCTATCTGCTCATTTTTGCCAGAACAGAGAGCGGAATATCTGCGGCTGCCCATTTCCTGTTTTTTACAGCATCAGAACAGCGAACAGGGTTCCCGTCCTCTGTTCTTCCTCATACGGTTTCTGTATTCTCTTTCGTTTCCATACATACCTTCTGTCTGTCCCCCCTTTCCCGCTGTATCGTCCCATTGCGGTCAGGAGCTTGTTCCTGCGATTTTAGAAAAATTGGGGACTCCTGTCACATATCATACAGCTCGCTGCGCCGTGCGCCATGCGGCTTTCCCCTCTCACACCAGTATATTCATAACGTAGATATTTTCAGATATGTTGTATGCGCAGGGCATCGTCCGGTTCTGTATCAGCCTCCCAAACACACAAGCCTTTTGTTTCCAAATTTGGCGGTCACTTTGTTTCTGCACACAGCGTCCTTTCGAACGCCATCCTACTGTTCTTCTTATTTTTGCAATTTTGTTTTATTATTCTTTCATCGGTATGCGTATGTCTCGGATAAATATACTTTTGTCTCACTTTCCTATTTCCCCAATGATTTCTTGCTCTCCGATTTTTTATGCCAGTGTTTTTTGCTCCGCTTTTCCGAAAATGATATTTACAAAAGATATATAATTCCAAAGCAATCGCTTGATTGCGGTGGTTTCAGTTTTTTTTCTTATCTCTTGTAATCGGGTCAGATTTTATTTTTATAGGAGCGCTTGTTTATAAATTTTCATTTTTATCCGATGCACTCATACACAGGCTTTCTCTGTATGAAAAAACTATATGATATAACGCTCTCTTTTCTCTAAAAATCATTTTATCCTGCTCTGTTTTTTTCTTCTTTTTCGCCTGATATACTCTCTTTTCAAATTTTCTCAGCAAAAATCGTCTGAATATTTATGCTGTATTTCTTGATTCTGTGAAATTATTTTGTATCTTATATTGCATAACAGCATTTTTTCATATCAACCTCTATCATTTACAGCTTCGAAGGCGCTTTCATTTGTGTTCCCAGACGCTTTGCATGAATTTTTAATTCTATATATTTTGATTTTTATTGTTCGGAACATTTTTGCAATTTAAGTTGCATTTTTCTCGAATATCGTCGTGAAATGTCGAAAATACGCGAATATTTGTTGTAAGTTTTTGTAGACAAGCGCCGAAAAATACCGTATGATGTTTGTATTCTAATAAACTCAGGAAGTTCTGCAAAATCCGGTCAGATACACAAAAGTTATCCGTGAATTTTACCCCACAGCTCCCGTTTCTTAGAAAGCTTTTTCGTCCTTCCATAAAAAAGACAGTTCCATATCGGAACTGCCCTGCATAAAATATCAAGAACATAGAAAAGGAGTGTTTTGAGTATGTGTGGTATTGCTGGAAGTGTTGATTTTTCTCTTCATGCGTGTCTGCCCGATGGATTGTCTACCCAAATGGCACACGGTTTGAACCCTGTAAATTCCAATCCCGCTGAGATTTATGAAGCACAGCAAATATGTCTCATACAGCATGACGCGCGTGTGATTTCTGAAGACAAACGCCCTCTGCAAAGTCCAGATGGAAATATAACGATTATTTATAACGGGGAGTTATATAACACCCCAGAGCTGCGCCAGCAGCTTAGCGTGCTTGGATATGCAGGAGATTCCGATGCAGAACTCATTTTGTATGCGTATCTTGCATGGGGCACAAAGGCATTTGAAAAATTGAATGGCATCTATGCGTTTGCACTGTGGGAGCAGCAGGAAGAGCGCCTGACACTGTGCCGCGACCGTTTGGGCGTCAAGCCTTTATTCTATACGCGGCAAAATCATCTGTTTGTCTTTGCTTCCGAACTCAAATCCATGCTTTGTCACCCAGCCGTGCAGCCCAAGCTAGACGAAGACGGTCTTCGCACATTATTGCTTCTCGGTCCGGCGCGCCCACCCTATTCCGGCGTTCTGCACGGAGTCTTTTCCGTATTGCCCGGTCAATATCTTACATTTGATAAAAATGGATTACAGCAGTCTTTCTACTGGCAGCTGACCGCAAATGAGCACCCCGATACCTTAGAACAAACCATTGCACATACCCGCTGGCTGGTCGAAGACGCAGCCGCGCGTCAGCGGACGACTGATGTTCCGTTGTGCACCTTTCTCTCTGGCGGTTTGGATTCCTCGATTCTGTCCATGCTCGCCTCCCGTTCGCTGAGCATGCTCGGAGAACGGCTGCATACCTTCTCGGTTGACTATCCCGACAACGAAAAATATTTTACAAAAAGTATTTTTCAGCCGGATTATGATAATTCGTATATTCATCAGATGACAGACTTTTTGCACACAGAGCATCACCATATCCTGCTGACACAGCACGAGTTGTTCCATGCGCTCACGCCTGCCATGGAGGCGCGCGGCTTGCCCGGTATGGCAGATATCGACTCCTCCTTGCTGCGATTCTGTCAATCGGTTCGAGCACAAGGTTTCACGGTCTGTCAATCCGGAGAATGCGCCGATGAATTATTTGGCGGATACCCTTGGTATCATCAGAAAGAAATGCTCTTCAGCGACGGATTTCCATGGGCATGCGCCACCGATTTCCGGCAATCCCTTGTACAGGACGGGATTCTGCGTGACGGACAGGAATTTGTACATGCACATTACGAGCGAACCTGCCAATCTGCGCCCAAACTGGATACGGACAGCCCGCTGGAAGCACGTATGCGGGAAATGTTCCTGCTCAATCTACAATGGTTTATGGCGACACTTCTCACCCGCAATGACCGTATGAGCACCTATGCAGGGCTTCAGGTGCGTGTTCCTTTCTGCGATTATCGCATCGTTGAATATGCGTATAATATGCCTTGGAAATTCAAAGCGCTGGAGGGGAGAGAAAAAGGAATCCTCCGCAAAGCGTTCGCACAGGATCTGCCGGAAGAAATTGTCTGGCGCAAAAAAAGTCCCTATCCCAAAACGTGCTCCCCTGAATATACGGCGCTGGTTGTCAAACGGCTGCGAGAAAAAATGCAGGACCCGACCTCAATCCTGCCCGAGCTGTTTCAAAATCAGGTATTAGAACATCTCATTGAGCGTCCGGAACAGCTTTGTGCGCCATGGTATGGACAGCTTATGCGTGCCCCGCAAATCTTTGCATACCTGCTCCAAATTGATGATTGGTTCCGAACCTATCATATTTCTCTGATGTAATCTCCCAAACAAAAGAGACAGATGCACTCATTTGCATTCTGTCTCTTTTGTCATTTCATCTCACGTTGTTTTTGCCCATATATACTTTTACACAGGAATGGTGCAGGCGTCGAACGAACCGATTGCCTCACAAACCGGACATACATCTAGCCGGTTCTCAAATACCGCACCGCAGAATACACAGCGGTATCCCTGCTTATATTGGATTGTCTCCTCTTCTTCCGCTACGGTCTGCTCCGTTTCTGCCCGCTGCTTTTTGCTCCGCTGTATCACAGCCTCCATAAACTGTTTTTCATGTGCTTTCTCTACCTGTGCCACACGCTCAAACAAAACGGCAAGGTCTTCAAATCCTTCTTCCCGTGCCACCTTGGCAAACTCCGGATACATGTTTGACCATTCTTCAAACTCTCCAGCGGCTGCACTGCGCAGATTTTGCACCGTGCCCTGAATTGGACCATAAAGGCTTGTGTACCAAATCTTTGCATGAATGGATTCATTTCCAGCCATTCTTTCAAACAATTCTGCAATCTCAGGGCTCCCTTCTTTGCGCGCCTGCTCTGCAAAATAAGTATATTTATTGCGTGCGATGGACTCCCCTGCGAGTGCCGCCTTGATATTTTGCTCTGTTCTTGTGCCTTTCAGTTCCATCAATCGTTCCTCCCTAATTGATAAGAATTATTATCTTTATGATAATTCACACACACGAAAATGTCAATCTGATTTTGTGCAAACAGGGGCATATCCATCGGATATGCCCCTGTCCATTTATGATTCCTCCTTGGCTGTTTCCAGCTTCGGGTCCTCCAACAGCTTCATGAATTCGTCTCCTGTAATGGTTTCATAATCATAAAGATGCTTGGAGAGTGCATGCAGCTTGTCCATATTGTCACGCAGCAGCTGCTTTGCTTTCTCATATTGCTTACGTACCATCGCTACCACCATGCGGTCGATTTCCGAGGCGGTATGGTCCGCGCAAGCCATGGAAGCGTCTCCACCCAGATACGCATTGTGTACCTGCTCAAATGCGACCATACCAAATTCATCACTCATACCATAGCGCGAAATCATCGCACGTGCCAAGCGTGTTGCCTGCTCGATGTCGTTCGAAGCACCTGTTGTGATGGAATGAAGTGCCAGCTCTTCTGCCGCGCGTCCGCCAGTCAATGTTGCAATCTTATTTTCCAACTCCTCACGACTCATCAAATTATGTTCCTCCTGTTCTACCTGCATGGTATAACCCAGTGCACCAGAGGTTCGAGGGATAATGGTAATCTTTGTGACGGGTGCCGAATGACTTTGCAGAGCCGCGACAAGTGCGTGTCCAACCTCATGATATGATACAATCAACTTTTCCTTGTTGGATAGGATTTTATTCTTTTTCTGGTAGCCCGCAATGACAACCTCCACACTTTCTTCCAAATCAGACTGGGAAACCTGCTCGCGTCCAGAGCGCACTGCCCGCAGCGCAGCCTCGTTGACCATATTGGCAAGCTCTGCACCCGATGCCCCTGCTGCCATGCGTGCAATGACACTGAAATCCAGATTTGGCTCACACTTGACTTTTTGTGCATGGACACGCAAAATGGCTTCTCGCCCAATCAGGTCAGGCAGTTCCACCGGTACACGACGGTCAAAGCGTCCCGGACGCAGCAGAGCAGGGTCAAGAGATTCCGGACGGTTGGTTGCCGCTAAAATGACAACACCTTTGCTGCCATCAAAGCCGTCCATTTCTGTCAGCAGCTGATTGAGTGTTTGTTCACGCTCGTCGTTTCCTCCCATGCCGCCAGCGCCCTCACGCTTCTTTCCGATGGTATCAATCTCATCAATAAATACGATACAGGGTGCTTTCTCACCTGCCTGCTTAAATAAATCCCGCACCTTTGCGGCACCCATGCCCACAAACATCTCCACAAACTCAGAGCCGGAAATGGAGAAGAATGGGACATTTGCCTCGCCTGCTACTGCTTTTGCAAGCAGGGTTTTGCCCGTGCCCGGAGGTCCAACCAGCAAAGCACCCTTTGGAATATGTGCGCCAATATCAGCATAGCGCTGTGGATTGTGCAAAAAATCTACAATCTCTGTTAATAACTCCTTTGCCTCATCTTCTCCCTGTACATCTGCAAAATGAATCCCAGTTTCCGAAGCCACATACACCTTGGCATTGGACTTTCCAAAGCTCATCATTCCAGAGCCGACCTTCTTCTGCATCGAGCGGGTCATCCACATACCAAATCCGATGATCATAACAAACGGTAAAACTGCGGTCAAAAACGGAGAGGGCGCAGTTGGCCAAATCTTTGTGAAGTCCACGCTGGAGTTTAGCAAGCGATCGACCAGCTTTGGGTCATCTACCAGAGCCGTAATATAGACCTGTTCTCGTTTTTGATTTTCATTCTTCACAGTAAATACAATCCGGTTATCCTTGCTTTGAATCTCAGCCTGTGCAATCTTTCCCTGTTCTGCCATGTCAACAAATTCATTGTAGCTCACATTCTGGGTCCTTGGCGCAATCAAGCTGGGAAGCAGCAGATTTCCAATCAGCAGCAGCGCAATCGCAATGCTGTAAAAATACAAAATGCGCTTGCGGTCAGGCTGTTTTACTTCTTTCATATCACACTTCCTCTTCTCCGGACAGTTCATGCTGTCCCGTCAAATTTTACGAAAATAGCTTTGTGCACAGACATTCCTCATAGATAGAGGGAGACAGACCGCTGTATGCTCTATTTTCTATTTTTATTATAACAGAAGATTGTGTCGGGAATACGGAAATTTTTTGAACGCACTGTAAAACAGCGGTATGCTTCTCTTATGTTTCACGTGAAACATAAGAGAAGCGCCGTAAAAAACACGTTGCCGGTGCCCCTGACCTATATGATATCTCCGGCATTTCCCCAGCTGCCTACGCATAGAATAGACCATCTCTGCGATTTCACCCGCAGATGTTATATCTCAGATAAGGAGCTGATTTCTGAATGCCAGATTACCCAACCGCCCTCGGATTTCTGATGGTTTCTGTGACAACTGCCCTCGGAACCCTTCCGCTGCCCAATGCACTGGTCACAGTATATGCGGACAACGATGGGCAGCCCATACTCTATCGCACGGTTCGCACTGATGTTTCCGGGCGCTCCCCCATCATGGAGCTGCCCGCACCTGCGCTGGAGGAATCCCTGAAGCCCGACCAGCCTCTCCCCTATCTTAATTATTCTGTCAAAGTTGACCTTGCAGATTATCAATCGGCGCAGGTGCATGACATTTCGATTTTCCCCGGTATTGCATCTACCCTGCCCGTTTCCCTGTCTCCGGAAACCTCTGCACAATCCTCTCCTCAGGTCAATACTCTTCCACAGGAAACACTCAACACCCCATCTGAAAAGGAGAAGCGCTAATGGCTTTACCCAAAATTCCGGAAATGATTACCGTACACCTCGGACGACCAGAAGATTCCTCGGCACGCAATGTAACGGTACCCTTTCCCTATTACATCAAAAATGTTGCTTCCTCTGAAATTTATCCGACTTGGCCAGAAAATGCAATCCGTGCCAATATCTATGCGCAGGTATCCTTCGCCCTTAACCGCATCTATACCGAATGGTATCGCTCACAGGGTTATGACTTTGATATCACCAACTCGACCGCCTTTGATCAAGCGTATGTAGATGGACGTGAGATTTTTGATAACGTCGGAAATCTTGTAGATGAGCTTTTTGATGACTACCTGACCCGTCCTGGCTCCGTAGAGCCGCTCTTCGCACAATATTGCAACGGGACAACAGTAACCTGTGATGGTCTCAGTCAATGGGGTACGGTACCACTTGCAGAAGCAGGCAAAACACCCTATCAAATTCTGACTGCTTTCTATGGAAATAATCTGAATATTGTCCGCAATGCTCCAATCGCACCCAATATCGGCTCTTATCCCGGAACCCCGCTTCAGCTCGGTGATTTTTCCGATGCCGTGCGTACCATTCAACTGCGCATCAATCGCATCTCCAATAATTACCCTGCCATTCCAAAAATTTATCCGGTCAATGCTTCTTATGACCAAAGCACTGCACAAGCGGTAAAGGCATTCCAAAAAATCTTCAATCTAAATCCAGATGGCATCGTGGGCAAAAATACATGGTATCGTATTGCCTATCTCTATGCTGCCATCACCAAGCTTGCCGAGCTGTCCAGTGAAGGGCTTCGGCTGGAAGATGTCACAGAAATCTTTCCGCCCTACCTGCGTCTTGGGGATAAGGGAAACTCTGTTTCCACCATACAATATTATTTATCTGTCATCGCGACCTTCTATCCCGGTTTGCTTTCGGTCACCGTAGATGGAGATTTTGGAAAACGGACAGAAGATGCGGTTAAGGCGTTTCAAAAGCAATACAATCTTCCTGTTGACGGAATTGTTGGAGCAAAAACTTGGGAACGCATGAATACCGTCTATGACGACATTCAGTCCTCTCTGCCTGATTGGGCTTCCCGTCGCTCTACTCCATTTTTTCCTCGTCGATTGGTGGAGGGCATGTCTGGAGACGATGTCCGGCAGGTACAAGAATGGCTCAATATCCTGTCAGAAGGCTATCCTGAAATCAAAAAGCTTCCTGTTACCGGATACTTTGGCAGCCTGACAGAGGCAGCTGTTTTGACCGCACAAACACTCTTTGGTATCACGCCCTCTGGGATTGTGGGTCCGATTACTTGGGAAACACTCGCCCAGCAATCCCAGCGCTTGCAGTCAAACTCGGAGGTATCACAATGAAACAACAGCCCTTTTCTTATATCCTTCCGGAGCCGCTCTCCATTGGCTGCGAAAATAATGAGGTCTGGCTTTTGCAGGCAATGCTGGCGGCCATTTCGCGGCACTATGTCAACCTTCCCCAGCCCTCTCTAAACGGTGTTTATGATGAGCCCACAGCACAAGCCGTTCAGCGTGTTCAACGTGCCTTGGGGATTGCCGACACCGGAGAGACAAATCAGGAGACGTGGGACCATATTATCCTGCTGTTTTGCTGTTGGCGCTGACTATGTTTCACGTGAAACACACCTGACAATCCAAAAACCGTCTGAATCGTGTGTACACGGTTCAGACGGTTTTCCTTCTGTCATCTTGAATTGTTATCGCTGGGAATCCAGCGCTTTGACCCGATCAAACTCATCGAGGATTTCCTGTTCCGGTGCAGGCGTCATCAGGCTGACCACCCAAATTGCCAGACAGGCTGCTGCAAATGCCGGCATCAATTCATAGATATTCCACAGTCCACCCAACGGGCGTACCCAATACTTCCATACAAACACCATGACACCGCCTGTCAGCATACCGGCGATTGCGCCATAACGGTTTGTTCTGCGCCAAAACAGCGCAAACATCACGACTGGACCAAAGGCAGCACCAAATCCAGCCCACGCAAAGGAAACAATAGCAAAAACCGAGCTGTTTGGGTCACGGGCTAAGAAAACACCAATGACTGCAATGAAAAGAAGTGCGGCACGTGCGGTATACATGCTCTGTTTTGCATTCATTTGATGCCCCAGCACTCCCTGAATGAGATTTTCAGACACGGAGGACGACGCTGCCAGCAGCTGAGAATCTGCCGTAGACATCGTAGAAGCCAGAATACCCGCCAGAATCAGCCCCGCCAATACAGCAAAGAAAATGCCATTTCGGCTTAGCAAATCTGCAATGCGCACAATAATGGTTTCCGAATCTGCACCCGTGAGTGCCGGAAGCTCTCCCGCTGCTGTCATCGCCAATCCGACCACACCAATAAAGACACCTATGATAAGAGAAATCACAACCCATACCGAAGCAATCCGCCGAGAAAGCCCCAGCTTTTTTTCATCTTCGATTGCCATAAACCGCAGCAGAATATGCGGCATGCCAAAGTATCCCAATCCCCAGCACAGCATGGAAACGCGATTGAGCATACCATAGGCTGCTGCGGTTCCTGTCTGCGGGTTATGCGTCAGGCTCATGCTGAAATACCCGGGCAGCGCACGTGCATTGTCCATCACAGCGTCCAATCCGCCTGCGGTATAAATACCAAAGCCCAATACCACAATCAGCGCAACAGACATAATAATCGACTGAATAAAGTCTGTTGTAGAAGCCGCAAGGAAACCACCTGTTGCGGTATATCCCACAATGATAATGGCAGAAATCACCATTGCCCAAAAATAATCGACACCGAACAGACTGGAAAACAGCTTTCCGCAGGCAGCAAAGCCCGATGCCGTATAAGGAACGAAAAAGATTAGAATGACCAGAGCAGACAGGCTCATGAGTACACCGCTCTTATCCCGAAAACGGTTGTGAAAAAAGTCTGGAATGGTGATGGAATTGTTTGCGGTATGAGAATACAGGCGAATCCGCTTTGCGACAATCAGCCAGTTCACATAGGTACCGATTGCCAAACCGATTGCCGTCCAGCCTGCATCTGCGATACCTGTGAGGTAGGCAAGCCCCGGCAGTCCCATGAGCAGCCATGAGCTCATATCCGATGCCTCTGCACTCATTGCCGTCACGAGCGGACCGAGCTTCCGCCCCCCCAAATAGAAATCATCTGTATCATTGTTCTTTTTGGAACACGCAATACCAACCCCCAGCATCGCGAGCAAATACACGATAATCGTGACTGAAATCCCAATCTGTGCACTTGTCATGAAAAAAATACCCCTTTCCAAAATGTTATCTGTTATGCCGCAAAACATAAAAAAACTTGCGGCAGTCTGCCGCATTTTATGCCATTGACACGGCACTGGTATGATTCTCCAAACTTACAATCAAACACTTGGTCTGATTGCCGTGCGACTATTATATCACGAAAAAAAATAGACTGCAATGCAGAGTAAAGTATAGACTATATTCTACACTTGTTATCATAAATATAAAAAAATCCCGAATATTTCGGGATTTTTTTCAAAACTAAATTTAGACGTTTTACTAAATTATTTTTCAGATGATTTATGGAGTGTTGACAGAAACCGCGGCATCATCTGTCTGCCATAAGCGCGCAGAGAATACTCCCCACCTGAAATACACCAATCATAAATCAGAGCACGTTCACACAGCGCATACATCTTTACCATTTCATTGACTGTCAGCGTATCTGTCAGCTGCCCTGCCGCCTGCCCTTCTGTCATGATTTGTCTGAGCAGCCGGTAATAAAAGCGAGAACGGTCTAAAAGATGTTTTTCCCCTCGTGTCACCAGCTGCGAAGAATACAGCCGTGCAAGCAAATCAATCGAAATACTGTCTTCAATCATCGCAAACAGCTCTTGATTGAGATAAATAAGCTTGTCAAAGCTCTCCATATCCGGATCCATTTCTGCGACCAGTGCTTCATACTTTTCATCAAAAAGATAGGAAAGTGAACTGAGTAATGCGTCTTTCCCTTCAAAATAATGGTAAAAGGAGCCTTTGGAGGTTCCAGACTCTAAAATAATTTCATCAACTGTTGTATTATCGTACCCTTGGTCATAAAATAGCCTCCATGCGGCAGAAACAATCCGTCCCTTCGTATTTCTGGATTTACGCAAATAGTATGCTCCTTTCTTTTTCTTCTACAAAAGAGGGGCGCAAATGCGCCCCTCTTTTCTTATTGATGCTTTGGAACCAGAATCTCGGTTCCCCCCATATAGGGCTGCAATACCTTTGGAATGGTCACCGTACCATCTGCCTGCAAATGATTCTCCAGAAATGCAATCAACATACGCGGTGGTGCAACAACCGTGTTGTTGAGTGTATGAGCCAGATACAGCTTTCCGTCCTCACCGCGTACACGAATCTTGAGACGGCGTGCCTGGGCATCTCCCAAATTCGAACACGAACATACTTCAAAGTATTTCTTCTGACGTGGGCTCCAAGCCTCGATATCACAGGACTTTACCTTGAGGTCAGCCAAATCTCCGGAGCAGCACTCCAGCTGACGAACCGGCACCTCCAGACTCTGGAACAGTTCAACCGAGTAACGCCACATCTTTTCATACCAGTCCATAGAATCCTCCGGACGGCAGATGACAACCATCTCCTGCTTTTCAAACTGGTGGATTCGATACACGCCACGCTCCTCAATGCCATGAGCACCCTTTTCCTTGCGGAAGCACGGAGAATAGGAGGTCAGCGTTTGCGGCAAGCTTTCTTCTGGAACAATCTGGTCGATAAACTTACCAATCATGGAGTGCTCTGAGGTACCGATGAGATAGAGATCCTCACCCTCAATTTTGTACATCATGGCGTCCATCTCTGCAAAGGACATGACACCGGTTACCACATTTCCACGAATCATGAAAGGAGGAATACAGTAGGTAAAGCCCTTACCAATCATAAAATCACGCGCGTAGGCAATCACTGCCTCATGCAGACGCGCAATATCTCCCATGAGGTAATAAAAGCCGTTTCCTGCGACACGTCCTGCGCTGTCCAAATCAATTCCGTCAAAGCGCTCCATAATCTGGGTATGATATGGAATTTCATAGTCCGGCACAACCGGCTCGCCATAGCGTCCAGCTTCTACATTTGCACTGTCATCGGGTCCAATCGGAACAGACGGGTCAATCATCTGCGGAATGGTCATCATGATTTTGGTAACCTTTTCCTGAAGCTCCGATTCTGTGCTTTCCAGCTCTTTGAGGCGCGCCGCCTGTGCGTTTACCTGCTCCTTAACAGCCTCTGCTTCCTCAGCCTTAGACGGGTCCTTTTTTGCCTGCCCCATCAGCATACCGATATGCTTGGACAGCTTGTTTCGGTTGGAACGCAGCTCATCTGCTTCCTTAATGGCCGCACGAAGCTCTGCGTCCAGCGCGATGACCTCGTCTACCAACGGAAGCTTATCATTCTGGAACTTTTTACGAATATTTTCCTTGACCAGTTCCGGATTTTCTCGAACAAATCGAATGTCTAACATGTTGATTTACCCCTTTTATTCATGGAATCATATCAGAACCCTATTGCTATGCAATAAGATTCCAAATCATTTTATGGTACTTTTATCTGATTATACAGCGAAGTAAAGACCGCAGCAACCTCTTCCTTGAGGAGTGCGTCTTTTCCTGTGCCATTGAGTGCTTCCAGCGTATAGGTCTTTACCATAGACTCCAACCGTGCTTTTGCTGCCGGAAGCTTTTCCTGTGCAATCTCCTGCTGTGCCATTGTGAGTTCATAGAGCACAGTCTTCTGCTGGTTGAGCCGCTCCACAGCTGCCAGCATCTCTTCCATCGTTTCTGTTCCTGTTTCTTTCATCAGGGTATCGAGTGTCTTTTGTTGTTCGCTCAGCACTCTCCCCTGTTCTTCCACAGAATGCTGCAGCACCTGCAGCCGTGCATTTGCTCCCTCAACAGCGCTTGTTTGTGTCGTCAACTGACTGCTCAGCTCGTTGAGTCTGCGGTCTGCGCGTACCTGCGAAATATAACTCAGCAAAATGAGGGCAAGTGCAACACAGAACAATCCAATGACATAAAAAACCAGAAATTTTTTAGACTCCTGATGTTTCTCACTCGAACTATCTGTCTTTGGGACGGTATCCTTCTTATCTTCCATTCAAAAACCTCCTGCCTGTCATCAAATTGACAGTTTTTCCAGCGCCGCACTGAGTCGCTCCAAATCTTCTGTCCCATAGAATTCAAGCGAAATGGTGCCTGCATTCTTGCCCTGTTCAATGCGCACGCGCCGCCCCAAAACACTCTCCAGTTTTTGTGACAGCTCCGCAGTGTAATCCACGGCAAACGGTTCGGGCTTTTGCGGCTCCGGTTCCGGCTCCCGCGCCAAAGACTTGGCAAACTTTTCTGCCTGACGAACGCTCATACCCGCCATCTTTTCCAAAACCTCAGGTGTCCGTTGTGCTTCATTCTTAATGGCAAGCACAGCGCGTGCATGTCCGGCAGACAAGGTGCCGAGCGCTACCATTTCCTGCGCCTGCTTCGGCAATGCAAGCAATCGCAAGGCGTTGGCAACCGCAGGGCGGGACTTTCCCACCCGTTCGGCAACCTGCTCCTGAGTCAGCCCATATTCCTCCATCAAACAGTGGTAGCCCTCTGCTTCTTCCACAGGATTCAAGTCCTGCCGCTGCAAATTTTCAATGAGCGCAAGCTCCATAACCGTCTTATCATCTGCTTCAATTACAAGCGCAGGAATTTCTGTGAGCCCTGCCGAACGTGCTGCCCGCCAGCGTCTCTCGCCTGCTATGATTTGATAATACTCTCCATCGGTTTTCCGCACAGTGATTGGTGTGACAACACCGTGCATGGCAATCGAACGGGTCAGTTCCCGCATGGATTCCGGCTCAAACATCTTACGCGGCTGTTCGCGATTGGGTTCAATGAGCGTCATTGGTAATGTGGACACGCCGCCGCCTGTATCATCTTCACTGAACAGGCTCTCTCCCAGCAGTGCGCCAAAGCCCTTGCCAAGGCCGCCCTTTGCTTTTGACATGGGTGTCCCTCCTTACTGATTCTTTTCCAAAAATTCCTCCGCGACTGCAATATATGCCTCTGCGCCACGGCATGAACGGTCATACGCTGTAATTGGCTGTCCATGACTGGGTGCCTCGGATAAACGCACATTACGCGGCACGACCGCAGCGTAAACACGGTCTCCAAAATGCTTTTTGACCTCCTCCACAACCTGTACAGCCAGATTGGTTCTTCCATCATACATGGTCAGCAATATCCCCTCAATCCGGATTTTACGATTGAGTCCACGCTGTACCGAGCGCACGGTTGCCATCAACTGCGACAGACCCTCCAGTGCATAATACTCGGTTTGCAGCGGCACCATAAAGGAATCTGCTGCACACAGACAGTTGAGTGTCAGGATTCCCAGAGAAGGCGGGCAGTCAATAATCACGAAATCATACGCTTCCTGTACACGATCCAGCACGTCCTTCAGTCGATATTCCCGGCGCGGCAGCGAAATCAAATCAATTTCCGCGCCTGCCAAATCTACATTCGACCCCAAGACATCAACCCATTCCGTATGTACAATTGCAGACTGCACATCTGGGTTCTCCGCGATAATGAGTTCATAAATAGAGGTGGACAGCTCATGCGGCTCCAGCCCCACACCAGAGGTCGCATTTCCCTGTGGATCGAAATCGCACAGCAAAACCTTTTTTCCTTTTTCGGTCAGTGCACATGCCAGATTGATTGCCGTAGTTGTCTTGCCCACGCCGCCCTTCTGGTTGATGAGTGCAACGATTTTAGCCATTGGCGTTGCCCTTTCCCGGTCAGATACGATAGAATGCACCGCTCTGTCCGTCTTTGATAGTCCTCTTTATTATATCACAGTGCTGTATATTTTCAAGCCGGAACGCACGATTTCACGTACAGTCCGTAGGATTCCTGTCAAAAGCTCTCATGGATTGGCGGTCTCCCCTATCGTCTGTCCACATGTTTCTAAAATGTTTCACGTGAAACTTTGCGGAAGGCTTCGACACCAGACGGTTCCCCTCTGCCTCTTTCCCCATTTTCGGGCAACAAAAAATCCTCCGGCAGACGGAGGAATGGAACACACTATAAAACATTGTCCAAAAAATCTTAGTGCCGTGCGTTGGGAATTAAAATTTTTACCAAAATACCGTCCTCACGCTGCTCCTTTTCATAGCTGGTTTCCACCCCAGATTCCTTCATCAGCCCAACGGCCTTGTCCACAGTATTGAGAAACAAGCGCACATCTTTGATGAGACGGCGCATGGTTCCAGCAGGCTTTTCCGGCGGGATGCTCAGGATTTGCTCAATATACTGCTCTGTACGGCTGACATTCCATTGCTGGGCAACGATTTTGGAAATGACCTCACAGCGAACTTCTTCGGTTGGCAGACGTAAAATGGCGCGCGCATGCCGTTCAGTCAGACCGCCGTCTCGAATCATTTGCATGGTTTCCGGAGATAGCTTGAGCAGCCGCAGCTTATTGGCCACTGCGCTCTGCGTCTTTCCAACCTTATGAGCCGCCTCCTCCTGTGTCAATCCATAACGGTCAATCAATTGGCGGTATCCGGCAGCCTCCTCAAAAAAATCCAAATCGCGGCGCTGTAAATTCTCAACCAGCGCAATGGCAGAGGAATCTTCTTCGGTTGCGCTCATCACGAGACATGGAACCTCAGACAAGCCCGCTGCACGTGCGGCACGCAGACGGCGTTCTCCCGCAATCAGTTCATACCCATCTGTTGTCCGGCGAACTGTGAGCGGATTGAGAACCCCATACTGACGAATGGAATCTGCCAGCTCACGAATGGCTTCCGGCTCAAAATACTTGCGTGGCTGATAAGGATTTCGGGAAATCTGTGTTGTCCGAATACGTCGAAGCTGTCTCTCGCTTCCGACCAGATGAAACATAGGTGTCATGTTAGGAAATGTCCTCCTTCTTGCGGTGATATCCTGTATTTACAGATTACCAGAAATTATCAGCTTGTAAAGAAGTTTTGACCGCACAGGGCGCATTTCCTGCTTATTTTTCATCGGCAAAAGGTGATATCTCATATTTTCACATATTTTTCGATACAAAATCCTAAAAAGTATTTTGAATACTTTGGGTAATAACAAGAAAGGATATTTCCCTTTGACACAAAATGAGATTTCCCAAGGGCGCAGGCTCCAAAACACGGCACCCTTAGAAAATCCTCTTTCACACAGCATATTTCTCTGCTTTTTCTGTGCTTTCCCACCCAACTTACAGTGGCTGTGCCGAAATTTTTTGGAATCGTCTGGGATATTTTTTCGGGGTTTCCCGCACCTTTCTGATAAGCACCAAACGGCTTTTCCGCTCCTCCGTCATTGGCACGGTATAGTCTATCACCCGCTCGAGCTGACCGCCCAAAAGATGAATGGCATTTTTTGCCTGCGCAATCTCCTCGTCCGAACCGACCGCCTTCATTGCAATAAAATATCCCCCAACCTTGACAAGCGGCAGAGACAGCTCCGCCAATATGTTGAGCCTTGCAACCGCACGTGATGTGGCAATATCAAATTGCTCTCGATGTCCAAACTCCTCTGCCCGTGCATGAACCGCCTGTACATTTTCCAAATGCAGCGTATCAATCACTTCCTTTAGAAAGAGGATACGCTTTCCCAGAGAGTCCAACAGGGTAACCTGTGCATCTGTCAGTATTGCAATCGGCATACCCGGAAACCCTGCACCGCAGCCAACATCTATGACCTGTTTGCCGGCAGCATATTGTGCCAGTGGAGCACAATCCAAAAAATGCCGTGTCACAACCTCCATCGGCTCCTTCACGGCTGTGAGATTCATGACCTTATTCTTTTCCAACAGCAAGTCAGAGAATGTCAGCAATTTATCCACAGCCTGTGCGCAATCAATCCCCAGTGTTTCCAGCCCTTGTGTCAGCAGTTCCCGTTCTGTCATGCTCCGTTTCCTCCCTTTTCCAAATTGAGATAAATCATCAGTGCCGTGATATCAGCAGGCGATACGCCTGAAATCCGTCCTACCTGTCCAAAATTGAGGGGTCGTATCTCTTTGAG
This sequence comes from Butyricicoccus pullicaecorum, assembly GCA_018366195.1. GTDB lineage: Bacteria > Bacillota > Clostridia > Oscillospirales > Butyricicoccaceae > Butyricicoccus > Butyricicoccus pullicaecorum_C. The sequence continues at coordinate 25,473 of JAGZIN010000010.1, forward strand.
CTTTTGTCTTGCCTCCAAGCGCAGCGAAGGCACCGCATCATAATCCAGCGTCTGTGGCAGCACACGCGCCTCCAGCTTGCGGAACTGCTCAACGTCCTTGTGCTGACGCGCAATATAGCCCTCATATTTGATTCGAATTTCCACCTGTTCCCGAACGGCTGCATCTAACTCCGGACGCTCTGGGTCAAAACGATGCAGCATTTCATAGCTCAGCTCCGGACGGCGCAGCAAATCAATCAGACGGCAGCCCGCTTTGAGCGGGGCAGACCCCTGCTCGGTCAAGAATTCCTGTACCGGTTCCTCCGGCTGAATACTGACCGTCCCCAAACGCGCAATCTCTTTTTGCACGCAGGCATATTTGTCCTGTGTTCGTTTCAGGCGCTCCTGTGAATTCAGTCCCACAGATGCCCCAATCGGCACCAGACGTTCATCTGCATTGTCTTGACGCAAAAGCAGACGGTATTCTGACCGTGAGGTCATCATACGATAAGGCTCCTTGGTTCCGCGGGTCACCAAATCGTCAATCAAGGTTCCAATGTATCCATCTGCCCGATCCAGAATCATCGGGGATTCGCCTCTGATTTTACGTGCCGCATTGATGCCTGCCACCAGTCCCTGTGCAGCGGCCTCCTCATATCCAGACGAGCCATTAAACTGCCCTGCTCCATAAAGACCGGAAATCTTGCGGCTTTCCAAGGTAGGCAGCAATTCGGTTGGGTCAACACAATCATATTCAATGGCATAAGCAGGGCGCATCACTTCTGCATGCTCCAATCCCTTGACGGTGTGCAGCATGGCAAGCTGTACATCTTCCGGCATAGAGGAAGAAAAGCCCTGAATGTAAATTTCTTCTGTATCCAGTCCCATCGGCTCCAAAAACAACTGATGCCTTGGCTTATCCGCAAACCGCACCACCTTATCCTCAATCGAGGGACAATAGCGCGGACCCACTCCCGCAATTTCGCCGGAAAACAGCGGAGAGCGCTCCAAATTTTCCTGAATCACGCGATGTGTTTGTGCATTGGTATAGGTCAAATGACAAACCGCCTGATTGGGTGGTGGATTTTCTGAATCAAAGGAAAATGGAATCATCTCCTTTTCTCCCTCCTGTACCTCCAAACCATCATAGCAAATCGAGCGGCGATTGATACGCGGCGGGGTTCCTGTCTTAAATCTCTGCAAGCGCAGCCCTAGATTTTTCAGACATTCTGTGAGTTTGGTCGCTGCAAACATACCGTCGGGTCCGCCCTCGTGGGTATATTCCCCAATGATAATTCGTCCTCCAAGAAAGGTTCCTGAGCATACAATCGCGGCGCGCACCGCATACTGTGCACCGGCAGCCGTTGTCACCGCACAGACGGCACCAGTTTCGTCCACTTCAATCGAAACAATCTCTGCCTGCTTGAGCGATACATTTTCTGTGGTCTCCAAAATATGCTTCATATACGTGCGGTATCGCACGCGGTCTGCCTGTGCGCGCAGAGAGTGAACCGCCGGTCCCTTTCCGCGATTGAGCATTCGATATTGGATACAGGCAGCATCTGCAGCACGTCCCATTTCTCCGCCCAACGCATCGACCTCGCGTACCAAATGCCCCTTGGCTGTGCCGCCAATCGCCGGATTACATGGCAGATTTCCGACTGCATCTAAATTGATTGTAAAGCACAGGGTACGCAGACCAAGGCGTGCACCTGCAAGCGCCGCTTCAATTCCTGCATGCCCCGCACCAATGACTGCAATATCATAGGTTCCAGCAAAATACATACGGATTTCCTCCAAGCCAACTGTCCACAGCTGTTGATAACTCTGTGTACAGTTGGGATAACTGTGGATATTTTTCTTATATTCTAAATACGAATTGTATTTTTATAAAATATTATGTCGAATTGTATTGAAAAATTGTGGTCTTATTCCCAAGTCATACACAATGTACACAAGCAGGTTGTGGATAACTTTGATTATTTTCCCACGCAAAAATTTGCAAAGATATGGTCAATGATATCTTCCTGCACACGTGCTCCCGTCATATCCCCCAAGCTGTCGATTGCCTGCTCCATTTCATACACTACGGCGTCCGGTGCAAATCCCGCAGCGAGTTGTCTGCTTGCCTGCTCCAGATTTTGCGCCGTCCGGCTCAGAATCTCTGCCTGCCGCACATTGGTAATCCAGCCGCCGTCCTGCGGCAGCTCCCGAATCCCTGTGAGATTCAGAAGCGTTTCTGCCAGAATATCCAGCCCCTCCCGCTGTTTTGCAGAGATTGTAACAACCGCAGAAAATGGTTGCGCCAGTGCGGTTAGATTCATCTGTGTCCTGAGATCTCCCTTGTTAACCACTGCAATGGCACGTTTGGCTCCCTGCACCTGTTCGATGACGATTGCGTCCTCTGCCCCGAGCGGCTGACTGCCATCAAAGACTGCCAGCACAACGCCCTCTTTCTTTGCCCATGCCACTGCGTCCTTGGCACGCCCAACGCCAATCTGTTCGACCGGATCATCGGTTTCCCGCAATCCTGCGGTATCCTGCAAGCGTAAAATCAATCCCCCCAAGCGCAATGTTTCTTCTACGGTATCGCGGGTTGTTCCCGCGATGTCGGTTACAATCGCACGGTCATAGCCCAAAAGTGCATTGAGCAGCGTGGATTTTCCGGCATTGGGTCTGCCAATGATTGCACAGGGCAAGCCTTCCCGCAGCGCACGTCCCCGCTGATAGCTGTCGCAAAGCATCTGCAAGCGGTTTCGCATTTGTTCCAAGGTGTCACGGATTTCAGACAAAGGCAAATCGTCGATTTCCTCATCTGGATAATCAATGACCGCCAAAAACTGGGCGCACATGGCAATCAGCCGATGCCGCATATCTGAAAACTCAGAGGAAATATGTCCGCCGAGCTGTGCCGTTGCCAGTGCGGCGGCCTGCACAGACTGTGCACAGACCAAATCATTCACGGCTTCTGCCGCGAAAAGATCGAGCTTTCCATTCAAAAAAGCACGCCTTGTAAATTCTCCCGGCTGCGCCTGTCTGGCTCCCATGGCAAACAAAGCCTGTAAAATTCCCTCCAATACCGCAGCAGACCCATGACAATGAATTTCTGCCATTGGTTCACCGGTATAGGTTGCCGGAGCAGGGAAAAATACGGCCATCGGACGATCGATAATCTGTCCATGGACGGTCAAGGTGCCGTAGGTGAGCATACGTGGGGCAAGCGCATGATTGCCCACCGGTGTAAAAAGTGCGGACAAATATGCCTCTGCCCGCTCGCCCGAAATGCGCACAATGCCAATCGCGCCCCCCGGCGCGGTCGACAACGCAGCAATGGTTTGTGCCATACCGATTCCTCCTTGTTTCCCATTCATTTCATACATTTTCTTATTTTATCACATTCGGCGCAAAATTTGCATACCTTTTCCGCAAAAAAGGCGCAAGAGCTCTCTCTTACGCCTTTTCTCTCAATCACTGAATTTTATGGTTTCTGTCCGCGGCGGCCATTATATTTGCGTCCGCCTTCTGGAGAAATGACAACACGGCGTCCCGGCTCGGTACCCGTAGAATGGGTTGTCACACCACGATAATCCTGCAAAGCTGCATGAATGATGCGACGCTCATACGGGTTCATCGGCTCCAGCGTCATCGGCTTATGGTATCGTACCACCTTGCCAGCCATCTTTCGTGCCAATCTCTCCAAAGACTCGGCACGCTTGATGCGATAATTTTCGGTATCAATCGTCAATCGGATATGATCCTCTGTTCCACGGTTGAGCACCAGAGAGGTCAGATACTGAATGGCATCTAATGTATCCCCACGACGACCAATGACGGGTCCCATATCTGGTCCCTCGATTTCAATTCTGATATGGTCATCTTCTGACTGCTCTGTCACAAAAGCATGCCCTTCTATCCCCAGCTTGACCAGCAAGCCATCTATAAAAGCAACGGCACGCTTTGCCTCCGCACTCCATTCGGATTCCGGTTTGGGCTGTGCCTTTGGCAGCGGCTTTTCCTCTGCTTCCGGTGCTTTTTCCTGCGGCTTTTCTCCCGAAGCGGCACGAACGAGACGAGGTGCTTCTTCCTTTTCCATTTTGGGTTTTTCTGCGGGCTTTTTTTCACTTGGCGGCGCAGCCTTTACCAATCTGGGCGTTTCATCACGCTTTTTCTCATCGGATTTTTCTGCCGGTCTTTCTGCGGGCTTTTCCTCGGGCTGGCGTTCCGGTTGTCCCTCTTTGGTCTCCTCACCTTCCAGCACCTCATAGGTTACGCGAATCTTTGCATCAGAAGCGCCAATGCCCAAAAAACCCTTGCGTCCCATGTCCACAACCTCTACCGAGATTGCATCACGCTCCAGATGCAGGGCTTCCAGTGCCTTTTCGATGGCACGGTCAACAGTCTGTGCACAAAAGATTTGTTCTTTTTGCATTTACGCTCCCTCCTTATTAGGTTTTGGCTTTTTCTTTTTGTTCTTTGGGTCCTCTGTCTCAATTGGATGGTACTTATTCATGTACCATGTCAAGAAAATTTCCTGTATCATCGTCAGAATATTGTTGGTAATCCAGTAAACAGCCAAGGCTGCCGGCAGGATAAATCCAAGATACACAGACATCAGCGGCATGATATACAGCATGGTTTTCATAGAGCCCTGCATCTGTGCTGCGGTCGGATTGGTTTTTTCCTGAAGCTTTTGCATGACAAACGAGGACAGCAAAGCGGTCAGACCGGATAAAATGGGCAGAAGCCACAGAATACTGAACTCCTTGATATTTGGGGTCTGTGCCAAATTAAAGCCCAGAAAATTAAAGTTCAGCGGTACCAAACGCTCTGCAATTTCGGCAGACAGATTTGTGATGGCTTCTGGGAACTGTCCCGCAGCATCTGCAAGCTTATTGAGTGTTTCCATGAGCGGGATTTGTACATAATAATCCTGATACTTGGTCAAATCTGCAATACCGCTGTCATTGACATAGTTTATGAGCAGCTGTACGGAGTCCGGAAAGCCTTCTGTGACAAAGTCCTTATCCGTAATACCCATCATAAAGGTAATCGGCTTCTCAATCGCATAATAAAGCCCCATCATAATCGGAAGCGGCAGGAACGATGGCAGACAGCCGCTCATCGGGCTGACTCCCTCCTGCTCATAGAGCTTTTGTATCTCTTCATTCAGTTTTACACGGTTATTCGCATACTTTTTCTGCAATGCCATCTGCTTTTGAGAAAGTGCGCTCATTTTGCGCATACTTTTCTTGCTGTGAATGGACAAGGGAAGCAGAATGAGCTTACAGATTAAGGCGAACAAAATAATCGCAACGCCATAGGAGCCTACAAGATTGTAGATCCACATCAGCAGCATACCGAACGGGCGCACGATCAATAAACCAAAGATCTTAGCCAAATTTTTGTTCCTCCAAATGTGTTCACGAGTGGGAAATCTCAGTTATGGTACGGGATCATAAGGGCCTCGCTTTGAGAAGGGGTGACATCGGCAAATCCGGCGAATCGCCAGCCAGCCGCCTTTCCATGCCCCATATTTTTCAACTGCCTCCAGTGCATACTGGGAGCAGGTTGGGATATAGCGGCAGGTCGGGGGAGTATATGGCGAAATACCACGCCGATACAGACGAATACATGCTAAAATCATCTGTTTCATGATTTTTTCCCTTCTTTTTCTTCCAACAGATGTAGTTGACGGGCTGCTTTGCAGAGTGCCTTTTCGATCTCCAAGCAGCATGCTCCCTGCATGCGGGAACGTGCAACCAACACCAGATCGAACCCTTGCTTGAATTCCGATTCATGCAGACGATATGCCTCACGAAACAGGCGCTTTGCTCGATTGCGCTGCACTGCACCGCCAAATTTAGCGCTGACCGTCAATCCCAAACGATTATGCGGCCGACGATTTTTAAGACAATACAGCACAAGATACCGATTTGCCGAGGACTTGCCCCGATGATACAGCCTGCGGAATTCATGATTTTGTTTGATAACATAGGTAGATTTCATGGTTTGCTCCGAAAAATAATTTACAGAAGCGTTTTGGGATACGCCGATGCCCGGGCTTCTCCCCCGCGCCAATTCGGATGACTGCACCTTGCAGCCTGCGCGGTCTGCCTGCCGCAATCTTCCCCCTATCTGATTTTGCAGTCAGGCGGGGATACGGCAGACGAAAATGACACAGACGTACTCCTGACACGCACTCACATACGAAAAAGAGCCGCTCAAACTGGGCGGCTCTTTTTATTTTGCTAGATTACAGGGTCAACTGCTTGCGGCCCTTTGCACGACGGCGAGCCAGCACCTTGCGGCCATTCTTCGTAGACATTCTCTTACGGAAGCCATGCTCCTTGCTGCGCTGACGCTTCTTCGGCTGATAAGTTCTCAGCATATACCACACACCTCCTATTACCATAAATAGATCTGAATGGGCACCGGCACAGGTCCAATACCAAAAGATCGGGCTTATGCCGCTGCCTGTCCGTAATACTCCGAATCAGATATATTATAGTCACTCTATCTATCATTTGTCAAGTATAACTTTATAAAAAGTGCCATTCTTTCCTTTACAGATGTGTTATTTTTTGGAAAACAAAAAAATATCCCAAAGGGTCTGTGCACAGCTTTTCCAGCATGCCCACACCCGTCATCACATTTTTATCCCCATCTCCATACACACCTGTGGATAACTTGAAATCAATTATGACTTATGCTATTATGTAATGTGAATTAGAATCGGCAGAATTAGGAGGATTACATTCTTGAATAGCAACAACGACTTACTGAAAATGGCGTTGTCGCGCATGGAGGGTACCTTTAGCCCTGTCACGCTTTCGGCGTGGTTCGACGATGCGGAAGCCATTTCCTTAGACGGAACCCGCTTTGTTTTGCGCGCTGCCAACCAATTCAAAAAAGAAATTATTGAGTCCCGCTTCACCGGTCCACTGGAGCAATCCCTAACCGAATTGCTCGGCGAACCCATTACGCTATCCGTTATTTACGGAGAACTTTCCATGTCTCCAGAAAAAACCGGAGAATCTATTGGACTTTCTCCCGATGAAGAATATACATTCGAACATTTTATTGTAGGCTCTTCCAACAAATTTGCGCATGCTGCTGCCATTTCCGTTGCCAATCACCCCGCAGAAAACTACAACCCGCTCTTCATTTATGGGCAATCCGGTCTTGGGAAAACGCATCTTTTGCACGCAATCGGCAATGTCATTCGCGGAACTCACCCCAAATTCCGCATTATTTATGTCAAAGGCGAGGACTTTACCAATGAACTCGTCACTGCCATTCAAGAGGGTGATGTACAGGCATTTCGTGGCAAATACCGCATGGCAGACCTGCTTCTCATTGACGACATTCAATTCATCGCCGGCAAAGAGCGGACACAGGAAGAATTTTTCCACACATTCAACGCACTCTATGAATCCGGCAGACAAATCGTATTGACCTCTGACCGCCCCCCAAAGGAAATGAACACTTTAGAAGACCGTATGAAAACACGCTTTGAATGGGGACTGCTGGCAGATATTCAGCCCCCTGATTTCGAAACACGTGTTGCCATCATCAATGCAAAAGCCTCCAAACTTGGCTTTGAACTCCCCAAAGATGTCATCTACTGTATTGCGGAAAATCTGCAATCCAATGTACGACAACTGGAAGGCACTGTGAAAAAAATCAAAGCAAAACATGAACTTGGTGGAGAAACCATCACCATAGATATGACCCAGAAAGTCATTGAAGAAGTGAAATCCATCAACCCAGGGCTCAATCCGACTCCCCCCATGATTTTACAAACCGTATCCAATTTCTATTCCGTACCCGTCGACCAAATCCTATCCGACCGCCGCTCCAAAGATACTGTACAGCCGCGTCAAATGGCAATGTATCTTGTACGCAAAATGACCAACTACTCCCTTCCAGAAATCGGTAAAGTTTTTGGCCGCGACCACACAACGGTCATGCACGCCTGCGACAAAATAGATGGCGACCGCAAGAAAAATGCGGAACTAGAGGACATCATAAAAACCCTCATCGAAAACATTCAGAATCTGTAAAACAAGGGATTTTTCCGGCAAAAATTTATCCACATCTCCTGTGGATTGTGGAAGGATAACCTGTGGAAAAACATTTCCCGATTTTTTTACCCACAATCTATCCAAATTCATGCACATTTGCATGGGGATAAAAATCACCATGACATTCACGGCAATTTTCGACTTATCCACAGATTCCACAGTACTACTACTATGACTATAAAAATATTCTTCTATATACTGCCTGCATTCCCCATAAAATACCTGCTTCCCTCCACATTCCCTGTGGACAAAGAAAGGATGACAAAATTTCATGAAATTTTCATGCGAAAAAACTGCGTTACTCGATGCAATCTCCATCGCTTCCAGAGCAGTTTCCACAAAATCTACCATCGCAATTTTAGAAGGTCTGCGCATCACAGCAGCGGATCACTTAACACTTTCCGGATATGACCTTTCCATTGGAATCCGCACACAAGTCGATGCCCAAATTATGCAGCCCGGCGAAATCGTCCTCAGTGCAAAACTCCTCGGTGACATTGTTCGCAAACTTCCAAATGATACTGTATATGTAGAAACAGATGAAAAATTGCTCACTACCATCAAATGTGGCCGTTCTGTATTCAATTTAGTTGCATCTGCCTGCGATGACTTTCCAGTCATGCCCGAAGTCAACGCAGCACAAACCATTTCAATCCCCGAAAACATGCTAAAATCCATGATTAACCAGACCGTTTTTGCAGTTTCGGACAATCAAGCAAAACCCATTCACACAGGCTGTCTTTTTGAACTCATAAACGGCAGATTAACTGTTGTTGCAGTCGATGGATTCCGTCTGTCCATTCGACGCGAAACACTGGAACAGATTCCAGAAAAAGACATGAACTTTGTCGTCCCGGGACCTGCTTTACGAGAAGTTGAACGTATTTTACACGAAGATGACAGCCAATTTGCAACAATTTGCCCTGGAGAAAAGCATATTCTGTTCGCTTTGGGACAAACCACTCTCGTTTGCCGGCTGATTGACGGAGAATTTTTAAATTACAATGCAGCCATTCCATCGTCCTTCGAATACACGGTACAAACCAACACCCGTGAAGTCATCACATGCTTGGAACGCGTCTCCCTTTTGGTATCCGAACGCCTCAAAAATCCGGTTCGTGTCACATTTGACGGGTCTGTTATGAAAATGACCTGCATTACAGCACTCGGAAAATCGTATGATGAATGTATGATAAACGGCAATGTATCCGAACTGGAAATTGGGTTCAACAGCCGATATTTACTCGATGCATTGCGTGCATGCAACGATGAAACGGTACAAATTTCACTCAAAGGTGCACTCAATCCAATCGTTTTGACCCCAATCGAAGGGGACAAATACACCTATCTCGTTTTACCAGTGAGGTTAAAAGCTGATGCCTAAAAAAATTACGATTTCAAGTGAATTTATCAAGCTCGATGCTCTCCTCAAATTTGCGAATCTGGTTTCCTCTGGCGGGGAAGCCAAAATCCGAATTGCACAGGGCGAAGTTTTTGTGAATGGAGCCCCCTGTTTGATGCGCGGAAAAAAGCTCCGCGCAGGCGATATCATTACACTCGATGAAGAAAGTGTCGAAATTGTTTGATTTTGAGCAAAAATCTCTTTGTTTCACGTGAAACAAATGCAAAATAATAGAAAGCAGGCAGTTTTTTGGTTGACCAACTGATTTTAGAAAATTTTAGAAATTACGAGGCGGCTGCTTTACATTTTAATCCAGCAGTGAATTTAATTGTGGGAGAAAATGCACAGGGAAAGACAAATTTACTGGAAGCAACTGCTGCACTTTCTACGCTCAAGCTGTTCCGAACGGCGCAAAAAAAAGAAGGCTTGCGATTTGGCACGAATGAAGCACGGATTTGTGGCGTGTTTCATACAGAAGGACATGAAGTAACCCTAGAGATGCGGATACATCGAGAACGTGCAATGGAATTGCGCCGCAATGGAATCCGAGTACGCCGTCAGGGTGATGTACGCGGAATATTACGCACAGTATTATTTTGCCCAGATGACCTCATGCTCATTCGGGCGGGCGCCGCTGCCAGACGACGTTTTCTGGATACTGCACTTTGTCAGCTGCGACCCAATTATGCAAGTGCACTTGCAGAATATGAAAGGGTCACTGCACACAAATTGCGTATTTTGAAGGATAGTCAGGAGAAAATTGCATTATTGGATTTGCTGGACGATTTTACGCTGCGTCAGTGCAGATTGGGGGCGCGCATTGTCCGATATCGAGCGGCATATATTCACAAGCTTTCCGAATTGGCGCGGCAGCTGCACGCAGACGCTGCACCAAAGGAACGATTGGATTGCACCTATCAAACCATTTCCCGTGACCCTTTTGCCTCAGCAGCGGCCATCGAAGCGGAACTGCAGGAGTATGCCTTTGCGCATCGACAGGCAGAAATTGCTGCCCGCTCTTGTCTTTGCGGAGTACACAAAGATGATTTGCTTCTGCATTTGAATGGTGTGCCGGCAGCAGCCTATGCATCTCAGGGACAGACACGCACCGCAGCGCTTGCCCTCAAGCTCGCGGAGCGTGCGGTCTTTTTTGATGCCGATCATGCTTATCCGGTTTTGCTGCTTGATGATGTTTTATCTGAGCTGGATCGCAGGCGGCAGGAATTTGTTCTCAATCATCTGGGACAGGGACAGGTCATTATTACCTGCTGTGAGCCGGAGACTGCGGAGCGCTTTCAAGCTGGCTCGGTATTTCACGTGCAAAACGGAAAAGTGCGGCAGGACGAAAAAAATATCAGATGAATTGAAAAAAATTACAGATTATCCTAACAAATTCCTTGAAAATGTGGTATAATAAGCATAAGCGGTTGTTGTATATACGCGATATCCGGACAGCTTTCTCAGTCAGGCTTCCAAAAGCATCAAACAAGCCTGCTGCATCAAAAATCGGAAAACCGTACCATGTCGTTCTGCTGCCGTGCCTGTCCGAAATCGGTTCGGCGGAGCAGTATTATTTTTTTGTGCTCCGGAGGTATCCGTGTATGTATGTTCATATTGGTCAGGACTATATGGTTCCCATACACAGCATCGTGTCCGTTTTTGATATGGATACAGCAACCTGGTCCAAACATACCCGCAAGCTGCTGACTCGTCTGGAGCAGGAAGGCCGCGTTGTCGCTGTCTGTGAGGATTTGCCCAAGTCTGCTGTCCTGTGTGAGGGCGCACTTGGCGAGATTCTGTATATCTCTCAGATTTCCAGCGCAGCATTGCAGCGTCGTATGGAACATGGAATTGATGTGATTGCTGGGAACCTTTTATGACCTGTAAATAGACCCGATCACCCCCGAAAAAGGAATTTAGAATTATGAGTATGAGTGAAGAAATGTTAGACCTGAAGGTTACGGAGACGTATGACGAAAGTCAGATTCAGGTACTGGAAGGTCTGGAAGCCGTGCGCAAGCGCCCAGGCATGTATATCGGCTCAACCTCAGAGCGCGGTCTGCATCATTTGGTGTATGAAATCGTTGATAACTCCATTGACGAGGCGCTGGCGGGCTACTGTACGCACATTGAAGTGACGATTGAAAAGGATAATGTGATTGCTGTTGCGGACAATGGACGTGGTATCCCGGTAGGAATCCACCCCCAAATGGGAATTCCTACGCTGGAGGTCGTTTTGACTGTCCTGCATGCAGGCGGTAAATTCGGCGGTGATGGCTATAAGGTGTCCGGTGGCTTGCACGGCGTTGGTTCTTCGGTGGTCAATGCACTGTCTCGCTGGCTGGAGGCAGAGGTGCGTGACGGCACGCAGAAGCATACCATGCGCTTTGAACGCGGACAGACCGTGCGCCCGATTGAAGCAGTGCCCTGTACAGAAGAATGTGGTACGACCATTCGCTTTCAGGCAGATCCGGAAATCTTTGAGACAACGGTTTATGATTATGAAACGCTGCTCAAGCGTTTGCGGGAAGCAGCATTTTTGAATGCGGGTATCCGTATTACCCTGCGCGATGAGCGCGAAGATGAGATACGTGAGGATATCATGTACTATGAAGGTGGTATCCGTGAATTTGTATCATTTTTGAATGCCAATAAATCACCCATTCATAATGATGTCATCTATATGGAGGGAATGCGCGAAAATAGTATGGCTGAGGTAGCCATGCAGTATACCGATTCCTACAATGAAAGCATGATTTCATTTGCCAACAATATCGAGACGACCGAGGGAGGAACGCATGAAACAGGCTTTAAGTCTGCTCTGACCAAGGTGCTCAATGATTATGGCAGAAAATACAATCTCATCAAGGAAAATGATAAGAATTTGTCCGGAGATGATGTAAGAGAGGGTCTTACCGTCATTATTTCGGTCAAATTGCAGGAAGCGCAGTTTGAGGGACAAACCAAAACCAAGCTGGGAAACAGCGATATGCGCACCTTGGTGGAAACGATGGTAGGAGAGCGGCTGCCTATTTTTCTGGAGGAAAATCCCGCAGTCGCGCGCATCATTATCGACAAGGCACAGACAGCTTCTCGTGCGCGCGAGGCGGCACGCCGCGCGCGTGAGCTGACCCGAAGAAAGTCTGCCTTGGAGTCCAATTCTCTGCCCGGAAAGTTGGCAGACTGTCAGGAGCGAGATCCTGCGCTCACGGAAATTTATATCGTCGAGGGTGATTCGGCAGGCGGTTCGGCAAAGGAAGGACGAGATCGCCGGTATCAGGCAATTTTACCGCTTTGGGGCAAGATGCTCAATGTAGAAAAGGCGCGTCTGGATAAGGTTTATGGCAACGAAAAGCTGACTCCGATGATTACAGCCTTTGGCGCAGGTTTTGGCGAAGATTTTGATGTGTCGAAGCTGCGCTATGGCAAAATCATTCTAATGGCTGATGCCGATGTCGATGGTTCCCATATTCGCACGCTGCTGCTCACCTTCTTTTTCCGCTTTATGCGTCCGCTGATTGAGCAGGGGCATGTATATATTGCCCAGCCACCACTGTTTAAGAACGAAAAGGGAAAAAATGAAAAGACAAAGCTTGTACGCTATACCTATGACGAGGCAGAACAGCGCCGCGTTTTGAATGAAATGGGGGAAGGCGTGCGTGTTCAGCGCTATAAGGGTCTTGGTGAAATGGACCCAGAGCAGCTTTGGGAGACGACAATGAATCCGGAAAACCGTATTTTGCTGCAGGTAACGCTAGATGATGCGGCAATGGCAGATCAGACCTTTACGCTGCTGATGGGTGAGAAGGTTGAGCCAAGACGAGATTTTATTGAAAAAAATGCAAGATATGTAGAAAATCTCGATGTATAATCGGTTTTTTACAATGGCAGCCGCTTCATGCAGCTGTCGGGTCCAATTGTTGAATGTCCTCTCATTGGAGGTACCAAATGAGTCAAGAATACGAAAATCAAATCATTAAGCCGGTCGATTTGGATCGGGAAATGCGTAAATCCTACATTGCTTATGCAATGAGTGTTATTGTCGGGCGTGCCCTGCCTGATGTGCGTGATGGACTGAAACCTGTGCATCGCCGTATCCTCTACGCAATGTATGAGGACGGGCTGACCTCAGAAAAACCATTCCGCAAATCGGCAACGACCGTTGGTAATGTACTGGGACGTTATCACCCGCATGGTGATGCTTCTGTTTATGATGCCATGGTGCGTATGGCGCAGCCATTTTCCCTGCGCTATCCGCTGATTGAGGGACACGGCAACTTCGGCTCCGTGGACGGAGACCCCCCTGCTGCATATCGTTATACAGAAGCGCGTATGGCAAAGCTTTCCAATGCGATGCTGTCGGATATCAAGAAGGAAACGGTCGATTTTATTCCAAACTTTGATGAGGAAAGAAAAGAACCGGTCGTTCTCCCTTCCCGCTTTCCCAATCTGCTGGTCAATGGCTCCTCGGGTATTGCTGTTGGTATGGCAACCAACATTCCGCCGCACAATTTGGGTGAGGTCATTGACGGCATTTGTCATGTCATCGAGCACCCCGAGTGTGACCTTGATGATCTTTGTGCCATCATCAAGGGACCAGACTTCCCTACGGGCGGCATTATCATGGGACGGGCGGGGATTCGTGCTGCTTATGCAACCGGACGCGGCAAGGTCAAGGTGCGTGCGCGCTGCGAAATTGAGGATATGCCAAATACCTCCAATCGTCAGCGTATTATTGTCACGGAAATCCCCTATATGGTGAATAAGGCACGCCTTGTGGAGACGATTGCCAATTTGGTCAAGGATAAGCGTGTAGAAGGCATTTCTGATGTTCGAGATGAATCGTCTCGTGAGGGAATGCGTGTGGTCATTGAGTGCAAACGGGATTCCAATGCACAGGTTATTTTGAATCAGCTTTATAACTATACACAGCTGCAGGATACCTGCTCGATGAATCACCTCGCACTGGTGCCGATTCCGCATGCCGGCGTGGACAAGGTGCAGCCAAAGGTGCTCTCGCTGCGTGAAATGATTGACTGGTATATCACGTTCCAAAAAGACGTGGTCGCACGCCGTGTGCAGTTCGATTTGAATCGTGCAGCAGCCCGTGCGCACATTTTGGAAGGCTTGAAGGTTGCAACCGATCAAGATAATATTGACCGGATTATTGCGATTATCCGTGCTTCCCGTTCGGAGACGGAAGCAAAGGAAAATCTTTGCCGTGAGCCATTCTGGATTGATCAGATTGCACTGCTGGGCATTACAGAGGGTTCTGCGCATTTCGAATTCCATCTGGACGATGTGCAGGCACAGGCAATCGTGGATATGCGTCTGGGACGTCTGTCCGGCTTGGAGCAGCAGAAGCTCAATGAAGAATATGCAGAGATTGAGGGACGCATTGCCTCTTTCCGTGAGATTCTTTCGGCTGATGAAAATATTTTAGCGGTCGTAAAGGCAGAATTGCAGGAAATTCGTGCAGGCTATGCAGATGAGCGCCGTACCGAGATTGCAGCAGTGGCAGATGATTTGGATATTGAAGACTTGATTGAGGAGCAGGATTGTACCTACACCCTGACACAGGCAGGCTATATCAAACGTATGCCAACCTCGGCTTATCGAACCCAGCGGCGCGGCGGACGCGGTGTCAATGCAATGTCTACACGGGAAGAAGACTTTGTGCGCCATGTCTTTACGGCATCGACGCATGACAATATCCTCTTTTTCTCTAATCTGGGCAAGGTCTATAAGCTCAAGGGTTATCAGATTCCGGAGGCAGGACGTACAGCGAAGGGACAGAATATTGTAAATCTTCTGGAAATTGAGAATGGCGAGAAAATTACTGCAATGTTTGCGATTCGAGAATTTTCAGATGATAAGTATATGGTGTTTGTCACCAGACAGGGCGTAATCAAGCGCGTTGTGCTGAGTGATTTGCAGAATATCCGTAAGGTTGGATTGCGTGCATTGAGTTTAGCGGAGGGAGATTTGCTGATAGATGTGCGCTTGACCGATGGATTGGAAAATATTCTCATTGCAACCCATCAGGGACGCGCCATTACATTCGATGAAACCGAAGTTCGTGCAATGGGACGGCAGGCTGCCGGCGTTCGCGGCATTCGGCTCAACGAAGGCGATTATGTTGTCGGCGCAGCCCGTGCGCGAAAGGGTGCACAGGTGCTTTCCATCACAGAAAATGGTTATGGCAAGCGTACACCGGTAGAGGAGTTCAGTGTGCATCACCGTGGAGGAAGCGGGATTCTGCTGCATGGCATTACGGAAAAGACCGGATACATTGCTGGAATCGCGGTTGTTGATTCGGAAAATGATTTAATGATTATCACAGATGATGGCGTTATGATTCGCGTGCCGGTTGAAGATATTCGTCAGTGCGGAAGAAACAGTCAGGGCGTCATTGCAATGCGTATCGGAGAAGATGTGCGCGTGATTTCGATTGCCCGAACCGACTCAGAGGATACGGAGACAGACGAAGCAGACGAAGATTCTGCTGAGTAAAAGAATACCGTGTAAAAAGCAGATAAAAATTATAAAAAGCTCAAATCCATGCAGATTTGGGCTTTTTGTATTGGAGTGAGACGGTGTTCTGCAATTTTACGGAAGTTGTAGCAAAAACATAAAATTAGTGAAAATATACAAAAAACTTCGGATAATATTATGCAATTAGGTGAAATACTTTCATGAAAAGCTCTTGTTCGCAGAAGAAAAACGGCTTATAATGTTCTAGGTTGTTTCGAAGAGAACCTGCTGATGGATTTGAGATACATTTGCAGGAACCGAACAATACAAAGAAGGGAGATAAAAAAGATGCAGTCTTATGAATTCTTGCTGATTATTGCAGTCATTCTGCTATCTACCAAAGTGTTTGGTTTGATTTCTGAACGAGTACACATGCCGCAGGTCGTGGGTGCTTTGCTGGCAGGCGTTGTGCTGGGACCTTCTGTGCTGGGATTGGTACAGGAGACCGATTTCCTGCTCAAAACATCAGAAATCGGTGTCATCATTTTGATGTTTATGGCAGGGCTGGATACCGATTTGGAAGAACTGAAAAAGACCGGTGTAGCTTCGTTCGTCATTGCGCTCATTGGTGTTTTGGTACCGCTGGCTACGGGCACTGCACTGTATTTGGGCTTCTTCCCCGATGCGGGAGATCCACTGCACATGCTCAAGGCGCTGTTTATTGGTGTTGTGCTGACGGCAACCTCGGTTTCTATTACCGTGGAAACCCTGCGTGAAATGGGGAAACTCAAGGGAAAGGTTGGCACAGCGATTTTGGGCGCTGCAATCATTGACGATATTATGGGTATCGTGGTATTGACCTTGGTATCTGGTATGACTGACCCTTCGGTGAATCTGCTTTCTGTGATTGCACGCATTGCTGCGTTCTTTGTGGTATTGGTTGTGGTAGGGCTTGTGATGTACCGCCTGTTCCGTGCCATTACCCGAGAGTGGAGCAATCATCGACGCGTTGCCATCTATGCCCTTTCTTTCTGCCTCATCATGGCTTTTGTCGCAGAGCATTATTTTGGAATTGCAGATATCACAGGCGCGTACTTTGCCGGACTCATTTTATGTAATTTGATGGAAGCACGTGAATATATCAATAAGAAGATGAATATTGTATCTTATATGATATTCTCCCCGATTTTCTTTGCTTCAATCGGCATTAAAACGGAGCTGCACGGCATGACCACAAGCCTGCTGATTTTCTCTGTTGCATTGTTGGTTGTTGCAATTCTGACAAAAATTATTGGCTGCGGTCTGGGTGCAAGATTGATGAAATTCAATTGGACGGATTCCCTTTCGATTGGTTTGGGTATGGTTTCTCGTGGTGAAGTGGCGTTGATTGTGGCACAAAAGGGCGCGCAGTCTGGTCTGGTGGACAGCCATTTGTTCCCGCCAATCGTTCTTATGGTGATTGTAACAACGCTCATCACGCCAATCCTGCTCAAGCTCTTTATGAAGGACCCGGAAGGAGCAGCACCCGAAATCCGTCACAATCATATTTGATGAAACGCAAGGAAGCTGTCCAGTCCGACAGTTTCCCTGTTTCTTTACTGGAACTTTTTTGCAAATCATGCTATAATGATTCAGGCAATGAATGGAATTGCCTATGGAAATCCTTTTTACAGGAGGAAAGCTACATGAATCTAAAAAAAGCGCTTCCGATTCTGGCGTTGGTGCTGGGACTTGCAGGCGGCGTGCTGCATGGACTGGATTTGGCGTATGGATATAATCAAGCAGGGCTTCCAACTGATGCCCCATGGCTGACAATTTTATATGTGTTGGCGATTGCTGCGGTTCCTATCTGCATGATTTGTGCCCATTCCTATCGGCAAACAAGCAACAAATATCAGGCGTTTGAGTCCTATCTTTGTGGAGGCGGCGATTTGCATAAAACAGCAGCGGTTTTATGCGCTGCGGTCTTTGCCCTGTGCGGTCTGTTTGGGCTTTATATGGCAGCCGTTCATCTAACAGATTTGCCCATGTTCGAGCGGGTGACACTCATTCCCCTTTATTTGCTGGCGCTGCTGTCGTGCCTTGCTTTTGTGCGTCTCGGCAGCCATGCGGCGATTGGAGGCGTATCAGAGCAGTCTGCCAATCTGATTTTTGTTCCGATTTTTTGGGTGGCTCTGGACATGGTCAATACCTTTAAGGTCAATGGAAATGCACCCCTCGAAGGACTATTTGTGTTTGAGTTGTTGGCGGCAATGAGCCTTTTGTGTGCACTCAATGCGTATGCACGTTTTCTGTTTTCGCTGCCGCGCCCAAGACTGCTGGCTGGTCTGGGGGCGCTTGGTGTGGTGTATGGGCTGATTGGTGGGGTTGGCACGCTGCTTGCCTATTTCATGGGCAGTGAAAAGGCTGACCTGCTGTTCCTGCCGCGTGCGGGCTGTTATGTGGCGTGTGCCCTATGGTTTGCATATCAGCTCAGCCGCATGGCTGTTTCAGATGAACCGGAGGGACCTGCACTCCACCGGAAAAAGCAAATCGCACAATAAAGCAGAGAGCGGTTTGTGAGCCGAACAATATAAGGTGTCTGTCCTGGCGCTTGCAGGCTTGGAGGCTTCGCAGGCAAAGGAAAAAACAAAACCCGCTCTTATGAGCGGGTTTTGTAGTCATATCAGAGGACATACAGTTGTGATGAAATAAGGAGGTTTCTCATTTATGAAACAGGTGACGATTTATACAGACGGTGCGTGCTCCGGAAATCCGGGACCTGGTGGCTGGGGAGCCATTTTGCAATATGGAACCGCAGAGAAGGAGATTTCAGGAGGAAGTTCGATGACGACCAATAATAAAATGGAGCTTATGGGGGTCATTGCAGCACTGGAGCTTTTGCGCGAACCTTGTCAGGTGGACTTATATTCGGATTCCAAATATGTGATTGACAGCATTACAAAGGGGTGGGTACAGAGCTGGAAGGCACGCGGGTGGAAAAAAGCAGATAAGTCTCCTGCGAAGAATATAGAGCTCTGGGAACGACTTTTGGGTCTGCTTGCGGTGCATCAAGTGACCTTTCATTGGGTCAAAGGGCATGCAGAAAACCCATATAATAACCGCTGTGATGCACTTGCAGTAGCAGAGTGGAAAAAACGCAAGGAAAGCAGCCTGTAAATTTTGAAGCAGCAATTTTGCGCCGACAGAATCCCCATATACAGAGTGCATCTGCTGTTACGTCCCTGTCTATGAGAGCGGTTGTGAATTGCAATTTTGAAAAATATCCTTCCCTTTTCTGATAATCGTTAAAAATTTATGCAAGTACTGTGAAAATATCCTGCAAAAAAGGCAAATTACCTATTGACGAAAAAGGTTTTTTTGGGTATGATAAAATCAGGAATGAATTGTAACACATGATACATACAGGGTAGCCTTGTGTGGCGGTCTGGTAAGGAGGACCTATAATGAATCGATTTTTGAAAAAATTCACATGGACGCCTGCACTGGCCGAGGTGCTGGAGGAATGTAAGGGAGTTTCTGTACCAACGACCAAACAGGAACTGTATGAAATGGTCTTTGGTACCGGCCGCTCGGGTAAATACGATGTCGTTTATGATGTGACTGGTCGTGGTGAAGTTTGCGAAGCCACGGTTGTGCGTGCGAAAAACGGTGTGGTTGTCAACTATCCGGAAGACTATATGCGCCGCCGTGACCCCGACTGCATGCGTATCGGCGACGATAAGCCGACGGATAAGCCGCGCTTTTCCGATGTTTATGGATATGATTTTGAGCAGTGCAAGCAGGAAACCTATGAGTGGCTGAAAACACAGGAACTGATTGTTATGCCGTTTAATGCCGGCGGCAACAAGTATGGATATGGCTCGATGCTGATTTGCCCGCGCAATGCTGCATTTTTTGCCTATGCAATGGCGAATTTGCAGGGATTTGTTTCTGCGGAGACCTCGGAAGGCTTTGCACCGCGCTCTATCGTATATGTAGCCCCGCCCTTCCGTCATACACACTTTCATGGACGTCAGGTTGTTGTACACAACCGGCTGGACGATTGCCATGAAGTATTTGCATACAATCTGTATCCGGGTCCCTCTGCAAAGAAGGGAGTCTATTCTGTTCTGCTCGATATTGGTGAGCATGAGGATTGGGTCACTGCACACGCTTCCTGCGGACGTCTGGTAACCCAGTATGATAATGAGCTTGTCATCATGCACGAGGGTGCATCTGGCGGCGGCAAGAGTGAAATGCTTCAGGATATTGCACGGAACGAAGACGGCAGCGTCCTGCTCTCTACCAATACCATCACGGGTGAAAAAACAATGCTGCAAATTGGCAATACCAGCCATATTGAGCCTGTGTGTGATGATATGGCAACCTGTTACCCCAGCCTGCAAAATAACAGCGGCAAGCTGGTATTGGTCGATGGTGAGGACGGTTGGTTCCTGCGTATGGACGGTGTCACGCATTATGGCTGTGACCCAATCTATGAGCGCATCTGCACAGAGCCAGATGAGCCGCTTGTATTCTTTAATATTCAAGGTGTTGTAGGCGCAACCAGCCTGATTTGGGAACATTCTCTGGATTCCAACGGAAAGCCGTGCCCAAATCCGCGTGCCATTGTTCCGCGTTCTAAGGTGCCGCATATTGTAGATGAGCCGGTTGAGGTGGATATCCGCTCGTTCGGGACTCGTATGCCACCCTCTACCAGTGAAAATCCGAACTATGGTATCATGGGTATGATGCACTTTATCCCGCCGGCACTGGCTTGGATGTGGCGGCTGGTTGCACCCCGCGGCTTTAAGAATCCGTCGATTGTTGGCGGCGGAGAGCTTAAGAGTGAGGGTGTCGGCTCCTACTGGCCGTTTGCAACCGGTCTGCGCGTAAAGCAGGCAAATCTGCTGCTTGAGCAGATTATCAAGTGCCCCAATACCCGTTATGTTCTGATTCCCAATCAGCATATCGGTGTGTATCAGGTGGGCTTTGCTGCCGAGTGGGTTAGCCGTGAATGGCTTGCCCGTCACAATGGACATATCAAGATGGATAAGCTTGAGCCGGCACGCTGCCCGCTGCTTGGCTACGCACTCAAGGAAATGGTGATTGAAGGTCAGCCGATTCGTTCCAAGTATCTGCGTACCGAGACACAGGACCGTTTGGGTAAAGAGGGATATGATGCAGGCGCAAAGATTCTGACCGATTTCTTTGCAAAGGAACTGGATAAGTTCTATACCGATGACCTCGATCCGCTGGGACGTCAAATCATTGAATGTTTCCGAAATGGCGGAACCATTGAGGATTATTGCAAGATTACACCAATTAAGCTATAAAGAAGAGCCGGAGCACTCTCATTCGGGGTGCTCCGGTTTTTGATTTTAATTTACAGCATCAGATGTAAGTGTTATAATCAACCTAAACGGTCAACAAATGTGAGCGGATTTGAGAAAAGGTGGATTTTTCATTATGATACAGATTATAGATAAAACACAGTGCTGTGGCTGTACCGCATGTGAAGCAGTCTGTCCGCAAAGCTGCATTTCTCTGAATCGAGATGCAGAGGGATTTGCGTATCCAATTGTAGATTTAGATTTATGTATTGGCTGTGATGCGTGTGAGGCGGTTTGCCCGTGCCTGAATCGGATACAGAACCCGCAGGAGCCACAAGCAATGGCGGTTCGGGCAAAGGATCAGGCGCTTCGGCTGTTCTCCTCCTCTGGCGGCGTATTTTCTTTGCTTGCAAGTGATATGCTGGAACAAGGCGGAGCGGTGTGCGGTGCGGTTTTTGATGAAAATTTCATGGTGCGTCACAGCATCGTATGGGAGGAAGCCGGCGTAGAGTCCATGCGTGGTGCGAAATATGTGCAATCCGATTTGAATGATACGTTTCGACAGATTCGTGATTTGGTCGATGGAGACATGCCAGTCCTGTTTTCGGGCACGCCTTGCCAAACACAGGGATTGCGAAATTATTTGGGAAAAGATGCGAATCGGGTGCTTACGGTAGCGATTGTCTGCCATGGCGTTCCCTCTCCGACGATTTGGGAGAAAAATTTGCGAGAGCTGGGTGTGGTGACCGATGTGCGTCTGCGCGATAAGCGTGATAGCTGGAAGCACTATGCAACCAATTATCTGGTGAATGGTGCGGAAATCTTTCGCCCCGTCATGCAGGATCCCTATATGAGAGGTTTTTTACGGGGGCTGTATCATCGTCCCTCCTGTACCGATTGTCCGGCAAAGACGAGCGGGTACGCGGATTTGACCTTGGGTGATTTTTGGGGTTCGGAAAAGATTGTGCCGGAATTAGATGATGACAAGGGAACTTCGGTTGTGCTGATTCAAACAGAGAAAGGGCGGCAAGCGCTTCAAAAGCTCGCGGGACGGGTAGAAAGCAAAGCAGTCT
Source organism: Butyricicoccus pullicaecorum (assembly GCA_018366195.1). Classification (GTDB taxonomy): domain Bacteria; phylum Bacillota; class Clostridia; order Oscillospirales; family Butyricicoccaceae; genus Butyricicoccus; species Butyricicoccus pullicaecorum_C. The sequence continues at coordinate 47,800 of JAGZIN010000010.1, forward strand.
CTTTTGCAGATGCGGTACGCTACAATCCAGCGATCACAACCTCTGCACAGAATCATGCACAGCGCAGAGAAGCGTGGAAGCGGCTGGAACATGAACCCCTTTCGGTTGTTGTGGAAGATTATACCAAGGAAAGCACAGTAGAACGGCTCAAGGGAATCGCAAGACGAATTCTTGGAAGAAAATCATAAAAAGCATGAAAAAACCCTTTCGCAAACGCGAAAGGGTTTTCCATTTTGCAAATTGCAATTAGAACAAATTAGCCCTGAGAAATAGCACCTACCGGGCAAGTACCAGCGCAAGTACCGCAGTCAACACAAGCGTCAGCGTTGATTACGTACTGGCTGTCACCCTGAGAAATAGCGCCAACCGGGCACTCACCAGCGCAGGAACCGCAGCTGATGCAAGCGTCAGAAATTACGTATGCCATTAGGATTGCACCTCCAATTCAAATTACATCTTTATTTTATCATAAGTTAAAAAAAAGGCAAGTGTTTTGCGCAATGTTAGCCGCATACAACTTATAAAGAGACAAAAAGTTATAAAATCTGCTGTTTTTTGTGTTGAGAAATGGGGCATACTCAAAAGAGTGTTTCGGAAAATAAAAAATATAAAAAACAGAGAAAAAAAGAGATAATAAAAGAAAAAAAGAGAATTCACTCGCATAAGTGGGTATCATCTTTTATAAAGGTCAGAAAAGGTCAAAAATTTCTCTTGCAATTTTTGAACAAAGGGATATAATAAGAATCACAAGGTCAGGAAAGGTCAGAGAGTAGAAAGAGAAACCTGACGGGCAAAATCGAGGTGTGAATGATGAAGATGTCAGATAGTATTGCAGCTTTTATTATGGATTGCCTGTCTGATGGCGGCGGTGTTGCAGAATTGCAGCGGCGCGGGCTGGCAGAGCGGTTCTCCTGTGTACCCAGTCAAATCAATTATGTCATAGAAACACGCTTTACACCTGAGCATGGATATTTGGTAGAATCCAGACGAGGCGGCGGCGGATATATTCGCATTGTGCGTGTGCAGGACAATAAGCAGCGCATGCTGCTGGAGGCAGCGCGTGCGGTTGGCGGACAGATGAGCCAAAACGAAGCGGCAAGAATGATTCGTTCTTTTATGTCGATTGGATTGCTCACACCGCGCGAGGGGGCACTCCTGATGGGTGCCTGCTCGGACGGTGCGCTTTCAGAGGTTTGTGAAGCGGACATCGACCGCCTGCGCGCATCAATCTTTCGATGCGCAATCATGGGAATTACGACATAAATCTATTGTTTATATGAAATAAAAGGAGTTGACCGTTTATGTTGTGTCAGAATTGTAATCGGAATGAAGCGACCATGTATTGGAAACAGACCATCAATGGTCAAACAAAAGAAATGCACCTATGTCCGGAATGTGCGGGCAAGTTGGGACAAAATTTCCAGAATCCCTTTGAAAAATGGTTTGGTGACCCGTTTTTTACGCAGCCATCGCTGTTTAGTGTGCCGTTTGGTCAGGTTTCCCAGTTGGGAGGCGGACGCCGCTGTCCGACCTGCGGTATGACAGAATCGGAATTGCAGCGTACCGGACGTGTGGGCTGTGCAGACTGCTATCAGACCTTTGAGGAGCTTTTAACGCCGTATATCCGCAAGCTGCAGGGAACTACCGCACATGTGGGAGCGGCTCCCAGTCCGCAAACTCCGGAACAGCCGGTCAAGAATCAGACAGCGGTGCTCAGAAGCAAGCTCGAGGACGCAATCAAGCAGGAAAATTATGAGGAAGCCGCACAGCTTCGTGATGAAATTCGTCGATTGGAGGGACAGAATCATGCGTGAATTTTCGATTCAAGGTGGATTTACAGGACTTGCGGCATCAACACGTGTGCGTTTGGCACGCAATGTAAAAGGGTATCCCTATCGCAATTTGACACCCGGACAGTTGGACGAAATTGCGCATCAGGTTTGGGACGCTTTGCAGACTGCCCCTGCTGTTTCGGAAGGATTGCACATGACTGATGTGCGTGCGGGCAGTCGGGAAGCGATGCAGCTGATTGAGAAGCATATGATTTCCCCTGAATTTGCACGGCGCGGCGGAAAGCTGATTGCCTCTGCAAATGGAGATATCTCCATTATGCTGGGGGAAGAAGACCATATCCGACTTCAGGTACTTGGCGCAGGATTGTGCCCTAAGGAGTGCATGCAGACCGCACGACGGATTGCAGAGCTGATTGGCACACGGGTTGCCTTTGATTACAGCGATCGACTTGGTTATTTGACTGCTTGTCCATCAAATTTGGGTACAGCACTTCGCGTATCAGTGATGCTGCATCTGCCGATTTTGACCGAGTCCGGAGCGGTTGAGCGTATGATTGCATGGGCGGCGCGTCAAGGGTTTGCAGTACGCGGTGCCTACGGAGAAGGCAGCAGCGCTGCCGGTGGATTCTATCAGCTGTCAAACCAGATTACACTCGGTCTGAGTGAAGATGCGATTGTAGAAAAGCTGATTTCGGCTGCAACCGAAGTCATTGATCAGGAAAAGAGAGCAAGGGAACAGCTGCGCACCGCCAACGGAGATGCATTGTTTGACCGAATCGCACGTTCGGCAGCTATTTTGCGTCATGCACGTTTGCTCCCGTCAGAGGAAGCTGCAAGCTGTATTTCTGATGTACTAGTTGGACTGCAAATGGGATATTTGTCCGGCATTGACGCGCAGACGCTGATAGAGGCGGAACAGGATACCAGACCCGCACTGATGGAAGGCGAGCCGAGCGCAAGAGATCGAATCCGTGCAGAGCGCTTGCGCCGAGATACCGTGGCATTACAAGTTACAGAATAAGAGTTTTGTTTCTCCCAGAAAGGAGTGTTATTTATGTTATTTCACAATCGTTTTACCGACCGTGCTTCGGCTGCACTTCAGCTTGCGCAGGAGACTGCTGGACGCATGGGACATAATTATGTAGGTTCGGAACATTTGCTGGACGGTCTGCTGCTGGAGGGCGGTGGGCTGGCGTACCGTATCCTGACCGATGCGGGTGTGACCACACAAGGCGTAGAACAGCAAATTGAAAAACAAATTGGATTCGGGACGCCGGACCCAACGGCTCCGCAGGGATTGACACCGCGTACCAAGCGTGTGATTGAAATGGCAGTGGCCTGTGCGGCGCAGCTGGGACACAGCTATGTAGGCACAGAACATTTGCTGTTTGGGTTGCTGCGTGAAGGACAAAATGTCGCAATCTCTATTTTGTCTGCGTTGGGGGCAGATGCGGAAGCAATCCTGCAAACACTGGCGCAGAGAATGGGTGAGAATTCGGGAAGCAATGCGACTGAGACTGCGCCAAAGGGTGCCGCAGCAGACGGCAAGGCACTGGCACAATATGGAAAGGATTTGACACAGGCGGCGCGAGACGGAAAACTCGACCCAGTCATTGGCAGACAGGAAGAAATCGACCGCGTGATTCAAATTCTGTCCCGCCGCACCAAAAATAATCCGGCGCTGGTTGGTGACCCGGGTGTTGGCAAGACGGCTGTTGCTGAGGGCTTGGCGCAGAAGATTGTATCGGGTGATGTACCGGAAAATCTGAAAAATAAGCGTCTGATTGCGCTGGATTTGACCGGTATGATTGCAGGGGCAAAATATCGTGGTGAGTTTGAGGAACGGATTAAAAATGTGCTGGAAGAATTGAAAAAAGCGCATGATGTCATTCTGTTCATTGATGAGCTGCATATGATTGTAGGCGCAGGTGCGGCAGAGGGTGCTGTCGATGCAGCAAATATCTTAAAGCCTGCGCTGGCACGTGGAGAAATCCAGATGATTGGCGCAACCACACTGGACGAATACCGCAAGCACATTGAAAAGGACGCAGCGTTGGAACGCCGCTTCCAGCCGGTTACTGTAAATGAGCCTTCTCCAGAAGATGCTGTTGCAATTTTGAAGGGATTGCGTGACCGTTATGAGGCACATCATGGAATCCAGATTTCCGATGAAGCCATTGAAGCTGCTGTGAAATTATCGGTACGTTATGTTTCGGGAAGACAGCTTCCGGATAAGGCGATTGACCTGATTGATGAAGCTTGTTCCCGTGTTCGTATGCATGCAATGACACCGCCTGATACACTTAAGGAGGCAGAAGATTCCTTATCTGCACTGCAAGCGCAAAAAGATGAGGCGGTACGTGCACAAAATTATGAGCAGGCAGCAAAGCTGCGTGATGAGGAAAGCCATAAGAAAGAAGAAATCGAAAAGCTGCGCAAGGTTTGGGACGAAACCAAGGCAGCCGCTAAGGGTGCAGTCACACCAGAGGACATTGCCGAGGTCATTGCGGGCTGGACCGGGATTCCGGCAGCACGGCTGACAGAGGACGAGGGAGAGCGCCTGCTGCATTTGGAAGATACTCTGCATGCGCGTGTGATTGGTCAAGATGAGGCAGTTGGTGCCGTTTCTCGTGCCATTCGCCGTGGTCGTGTGGGTCTGCGTGACCCAAAACGTCCGATTGGCTCCTTTATTTTCCTAGGTCCTACGGGTGTCGGCAAAACAGAGCTTTGCAAGACTTTGGCACAGGCAATGTTTGGTGACGAAAATGCGATGCTGCGCTTTGATATGTCCGAATATATGGAAAAGCACAGTGTTGCCCGTATGATTGGTTCGCCTCCAGGATATGTTGGATATGATGAGGGTGGACAGCTCACAGAAAAGGTGAGAAGAAAGCCTTACTCGGTAATCCTGTTCGATGAAATTGAAAAAGCACACCCCGATGTATTCAATATCCTGCTTCAAATTCTGGAGGATGGGCAGCTGACAGACGGACAGGGGCGTAAGGTTGATTTTAAGAATACCGTGCTCATTATGACCTCAAATATTGGTGCCCAGAAAATTACAGGCAAGACCCATAAGACGCTTGGCTTTGGCGGAGACAGCAAGAATGGTGCAGAGCAAAGCTTTGAGGACATTAAGAAGGAGGTTTTGTCTGACCTCAAGGAAGCATTCCGTCCGGAACTCATCAACCGGATTGATGAAATCATTGTCTTTAATCGTCTGACAGAGGACGAAATTGGGCAGATTGCAGATGGTATGCTGCATCAGGTTGCAAGCCGTATGGAGGAGATGGAACTGACCATGGAATGGACAGATGCAGCACGGGCACATCTGGTGAAGGCTGGATTTGACCCTGTTTATGGTGCAAGACCGCTGCGCCGTGCTATTCAGTCCGAGGTAGAGGACCTTGTGGCAGAGGATTTCCTGCGCGGTACCATCAAGCGCGGGGAGCATGTTGTTCTGGACGAACAGGACGACAGGCTGACGCTGCATGCGCGTGAGAATCAGTAAGTGAAAAGAGGTGCAAATGCACCTCTTTTTGTTTTAAGCCAGATGATAAAACAAATCTTAAGAAAGTCTTAAGAAAATCTTAATTGAAATTAAAAAAATATATGATATCATATCAATAAACAGAAGCTTCTGCATTTCATTTTTGTGAGGTATTTCGGTATGGAAAAGAAAAAATGGATTTGCCTGATCTGTATTGTGGCATTTTTATGTGCAGGAGGAATTTGGGCGGTATCTATGGTTTCGCCAGAAACGAAAGACAAGATATCTCCAGAAATTTCCTATATTGAGTTATGTACTGCAATGGATTTAGATGGAACCTATAAATCTATGGAATTTAGTGCAAACCAAGATGAACAGGTCAACATTTGGTTTGAAAATCAGGGAGTAGAAGCAGTAAATATAGAATTGGTAAAGAAAGAGGATCTCTTAAAAAAAGAGCAGCGTACCCAGCCAATGGTTGTACCATCAAATATGGCAGACGGAAGTTATTTTGAGGCTCATGTTGAAAAAGGAGAAACATATTTTGTTATCGCTTATACAGAGCTTGGAAATCCAATCAGTGGTAGATTAAAAGTAAAACCAATCGTGCATGATGCGTGATTTTACAGAACCCTTTCTTTGGAGGGTTCTTTTTTTGTTGTTTCAAGAATAGGAGAAAGTGACGGTTTTTCGGGAATTATAAAATTTAAGTAAAATATACGAACTTATTTGCATGAAAATTGGTCATATTATAAAATATATTGCAGGAAAAATTGTAAAACTAATCTGATAAAGGACGAATTTGTACAAGTTGCACAAATATTGCATAGCAAAAAGGTGTAAGTTGACAGAGTGTTTTTTTTTATCGGTATGTTATAATGAAGGTGCTGGCAAAAACCAGAAATTTAGATGAAATGACGAAACAAATCAAGGTTCATCGCAAATAAACGAAACGGAGGCACCCCTGATATGAAAAAATATGTATACCTGTTCTCGGAAGGAAATGGCTCCATGCGTGAGCTATTGGGCGGCAAAGGCGCAAACTTAGCAGAAATGACCGGTCTCGGTATGCCTGTGCCGCAGGGTTTTACCATTACAACCGAGGCTTGTACGCGCTACTATGAAGATGGCCGTCAGATTTATCCAGATATTCAGGACCAGATTATGGAGTATCTCGATAAGCTGGAAAAAATGACAGGAAAGCATTTGGGAAATCCTGAATCACCTCTGCTTGTGTCTGTTCGTTCGGGTGCGCGTGCCTCCATGCCCGGTATGATGGATACCATCTTGAATCTCGGTATGAATGATGAAATCTGTGAAGCCGTTGCACGTTTGACCGATAATCCGCGCTTTGCACGGGACTCATACCGTCGCTTTATTCAGATGTTTGCTGACGTGGTGATGGAATTGCCCAAAAATACCTTTGAGCAGTTTATCGATCAGGTCAAGGAAAAGCGCGGTGTGACCCATGACAATGAGCTGGACGAAAACGATATGCTGGAGCTCATCAACCTGTTTAAGGACCACTATGAGAAGAATATCGGGGAGCCGTTCCCGCAGGACCCGAAAAAGCAGCTGATGGAAGCTGTGCGCGCTGTATTCCGCTCGTGGGATAATCCGCGTGCCAATACCTATCGCCGTATGAATGATATTCCGTATTCTTGGGGTACGGCTGTCAATGTACAGTCTATGGTCTTTGGCAATATGGGTGAAACCTCAGGCACCGGTGTTGCCTTTACCCGCAATCCGGCAACCGGTGAAAAGAAGCTGTATGGTGAGTTCCTCATGAACGCACAGGGTGAGGACGTTGTGGCCGGTATCCGTACCCCACAGCCGATTTCTGCCCTTGCAGACACAATGCCGCAGGTTTATGAGCAGTTTGTAGATATTTCTCAAAGACTGGAACAGCATTATGGCGATATGCAGGATATGGAATTTACCATTGAAAAGGGACAGCTGTATATGCTTCAGACACGAAATGGCAAGCGTACTGCACAGGCAGCACTCAAGGTTGCTGTGGACCTCGTAGATGAAGGTATCTGCACCAAGGAGCAGGCAATCCTCAAGGTAGAGCCGCATCAGCTGGACGCCCTTTTGCACCCAACCTTCAATCCGGCGGCACTCAAGGCGGCAACTCCGATTGCAACCGGTTTGCCGGCTTCTCCGGGTGCAGCTTGCGGCGCGGTCTATTTCACCGCTGAAGAAGCTGTGGCAGCACATAAAACAGGTGCTAAGGTGGTTCTGGTACGTCAGGAAACCTCTCCGGAGGATATTGATGGCATGGTTTCCGCAGAGGGCGTTATGACTGCCCGCGGCGGCATGACCTCACATGCAGCTGTTGTTGCGCGCGGCATGGGTACTTGCTGTGTTGCAGGCGTTTCCGGTGTCAAGGTATCGGAAGCAGATAAGACGATTACTTTTGCCAATGGAACCGTGCTTCGTGAGGGCGATTTCATTTCTCTTGATGGCTCTACGGGCAATGTATATGAGGGAAAAATCGAGACACAGGAAGCTGAGCTGACGGGTGACTTTGGTCGGTTTATGGGCTGGGCAGACGAACTGCGTGTGCTTCAGGTCCGCACCAATGGAGATACGCCGCGTGATGCCGCGCAGGCACGTAAGTTTGGTGCAGAGGGCATTGGATTGTGCCGTACAGAGCACATGTTCTTTGAGGAAAGCCGTATTCGTGCGGTGCGTGAAATGATTGTTGCACCAGATGAAGCTCAGCGCCGCAAGGCACTTGCGAAAATCCTGCCGATGCAGCGAGGGGACTTCGAGGAAATCTATCGGGCAATGGGCGGACTTCCGGTCACAATCCGTTTGCTGGACCCACCGCTCCATGAATTCCTGCCTTCGGATTCAGAGGATATTGCAGAGCTGGCAAAAGAAATGGATATGCCGGTTGAAAAGCTGGAGGCCATTGTTGAAAACCTGCATGAATTTAACCCGATGCTGGGCACACGCGGCTGCCGCTTAGATGTGCTGTATCCGGAAATTGCAGAGATGCAGACAGAGGCGATTATTTCCGCTGCAATCAACGTATGGAAGCAATATGGTCTGCGCATCACACCGGAAATCATGGTTCCGCTGGTGGTAGATGTGAAGGAGCTGCGCTTTGTAAAGCGTAAAATTAAGGCGATTGCAGACCAGTTGATTGAAGCAGCAGATATTCCGATGAAGTATCTGGTTGGTACGATGGTTGAGACACCTCGCGCAGCGGTAACCGCTGATCAGATTGCATCAGAGGCAGAATTCTTCTCCTTTGGCACCAACGACCTCACACAGATGACCTATGGATTCTCTCGTGATGATGTAGGCAAGATTTTGGATCGTTATTTCGAAGAAAAGATTTTGGAATCAGATCCGTTTGCACGCTTGGATCAAGATGGCGTGGGTCAGCTTGTGAAGATGGCAGTGGAAAATGGGCGCAGCACCCGTCCGGACATTAAGTTGGGTATCTGTGGTGAGCATGGCGGTGACTTGTCTTCTGTTGAATTCTGTCATCAGATTGGTCTGAGCTATGTTTCCTGCTCGCCTTATCGTGTGCCGATTGCACGTCTGGCAGCTGCACAGGCAGCCGTGAAATATCCGAAAAATTAAAAAAATCACAAAAAAGAGCAGGAAACTGCTCTTTTTTGTGATTAAAATACAGTGCGTTGAAAAAGTTATCGAGGTTTATCGAAGGCGGCGTAATACCCCTTGCTTTCGCCATGGGGAGTGTCAATCTCCCATTACCTGAAATACGACATCACGCACACGGTCGCGTGTGTCACATTCGACAAGTGTTAGATTCTGCCAAGGACCAATGGTCAGCTTGCCATCTACAAAGGGGATTACGATAAATGGCGAGAGCAGTGCGGATTTGATATGGGAGGAACCGTTGTCGTCATTCCAGGTATCGTGATGATGATAATGTATGATTCGACCAGTTTCATCGGTATAAGGTGAAAAAATATCCATGGCAGCCTTCAGGTCATAGCGTACCATACCGGGTTCAAATTCAAGTGTGGTCAGACCAGCAACGCCGCCGGTGGTAAATCCGGTAATGATGCCGGAACAAATTCCTTTTTCTCGGCAGGCTGTGGTAACAGCCTGCTGAAAATCCTCTGTAATATCAATCATACCCATATGAGCGCGGGTTTGATAGGTTTTGGTTGTGGTAAATACAGCCATAAATGCTTTTTCCTCCGAAATACGAAATGTAATTATAAACAAAGAAGATACTGACCGTATAATGTTTGGCTCAATTCATTGCCCATGCGATGCACATCATCTACATCAATATATCCACGGTTCAGAGCGATTTCCTCCAGACAGGCAACATATCGTCCGGTGTCATCTTGTACCTCTTTGACCCCCATGCCGGCGGTTAATAGGTTATCCGCAGTTCCGGCATCTAACCATACGAAATCACGGTCCAACTTGATTACATGAAGTTGATTTCTGTTTAGATATTCCAAATTGACATCACTGATTTCCAGTTCTCCGCGCGCAGAAGGCTTGAGCTGTTTTGCAATCTCAATGACGGAGCTGTCGTAGAAATACAGACCCGGGATAATATAGTTGGATTTCGGGAGACGGGGTTTTTCTTCGATAGAGATTGCACGACCAGAAGCGTCAAATTCGATTACCCCGAAGGCGCGCGGGTTGGATACATAGTACCCGAATACGGTTGCCCCGCCTGCTTGCGAGGTTTGTACTGCCGCAGACAGCGTGGATTCTAAACTGAGACTGTGGAAGATATTATCCCCAAGCACCAGACAAACCGACTCGTTTTCGATAAAACGCTCACCAATCAGGAGTGCATCGGCAATCCCGCGGGCAACCTCCTGCACTTCATAGGAAATATTGACGCCCCAGCGTGCGCCATTGCCCAAAAGCCGATAGAAAGGACCCTCCTCTCCGGGGGGGATAATGATAAGGATATCCCGAATTCCTGCTTGCATCAGCACAGCAAGCGGGTAATAAATCATGGGCTTGTCATAAACTGGCAGAAGTGGCTTACAGGTGGGGCGCGTCATGGGATATAAGCGGGAGCCCTTGCCAGCTGCTAGAATAATGCCTTTCATGAAGTATACACTTCCTCCCTTTTCCGTGGCATACCGCCATTATGGTTCCAGCCAAGAGGCTGAGCTTTTCTGAAAAAATTGCCAGAAAATTTCTATTATCACATTATAGCATACCCATGAACACAATAACAGTATTTCCGGAGAAATAAAAAAATACCTCCAATTGAGCGCCAAAATATGAGCAACAGACACACTTTTTGGACAAAAAAGAATGGAAAAAGAGCTGTATTTGTGCTATGATAAAAGCATACAGCATATTTTATGAAAGGGAGAATCGCATGGCTGCGACAAAGAAAAAACCATCTGCGTCTCGTGCATCTGGTCAGAGCGGTACGCAGAAAAAAAATAAATCTCCGGCAAAAAAAGGCAATCAGAAAAAGACGGCACAGGAGATGCCCCCTGTGGTGCCGCGAGAAATGTGGGCAGCAATTTATGGTGTCTTGGGTCTTTTGTGTCTGATTGCTGTTTTGAAGCGAGATGGAGCGGTGCTGCGTCTCATTCATACTGCGCTGGGCGGTATGGTGGGGTGGGGCATCTATTTATGCCCATTTGCTTTATTTGGCATTGCTGCGCTCCTGCTGGTGCGCCGGAAAGGACCGGTACGTTTGCGGGGGGCAGCCATTGCGTGTACACCAATTTTGTTTGGTGCGTTTATCCATGCGCTGCTCTGCGGACCGGACTATACAGATGCAGGGCTTACCATGTTCCGTTTGCTGGGAGATGGTGCAAAATTGCAGGCAGGAGGATTGCTGGCAGGCGGTCTATACAGCATTTTACGCTGGGCGTTTTCTGGAATCGGAGCAATGCTTTTGCTCATCATTGGTATGATTGCAGATATTATGGTGATTTGCCGCTTGACTCCAGGAGCAATTTGGGACGCGCTGCGTCCGCTGGAATATGAATATGACAGCGAGGAAGAACGTGAATTTTATGAAGGTCCTGTTGTTTTGCCCAATGTACATGAAGCGGCTGCCAATCGCCGCGCACAGCGTGCAGAGAAACGGGCTGTGTTTGATATTGCATTAGACGATGAACCGGATTCTCCTGCCATTCCAGAGCTTGTGATGCAGGCGGTACCAGATATGGAGCAGTCAACAGAACAAGCAGTGCCGGAGCACCCTGCACCAGACGAGGAGATGGCAGATACACCGCCGCTTGATGATATTTTAGCACTGTTCGAGAATCGGGAAACCGTGATGCAGGAAGATACCGTACCAAAACAGCAAACCTCGGAAGCACCTCTGTGGGAGGAAAAGAAACCGCAGGTAAAACTGGAAAAAACAGAAAAAATTTCTGAAGATGAGCAGGCGGTGATGAATGCACAAATGGACGAAAATCAGAAAGCGCCCCTGATGGTTTATGAGCACCCACCGGTGGATTTGCTCAACCCGCCAAAGGGTGGTGCAAAGGGCAATGTGCAGGCAGAACTGACGGAAAACAGTCAGCGGCTTGTTGATACATTGGAGTCCTTTGGCATTGATGCAAAGATTATTGGAATCGTGCGAGGTCCCTCTGTCACACGGTTTGAACTCACCATTGAACGCGGCATCAAATTCAGCCGCATCACAGCATTATCCGATGATATTGCGCTGTCGCTTGGCGCGGTTTCGGTGCGTATTGCTCCAATTCCGGATAAGGTGGCGATTGGGATTGAGGTTCCGAACAAGGCCACAACCATGGTAACCATTCGTGAGGTCATCGGTTCCGATACCTTTGCACAGGCAAAATCTCACGTTGCATTTTCAGTCGGTAAGGATATTACAGGTGCGCCTGTGGTGGGAGATATCGGTAAGATGCCGCATCTGCTCATTGCAGGTACAACAGGCTCTGGTAAATCCGTGTGTGTCAATTCCATGCTGATTTCTCTGCTCTATAAGTCCTCTCCGGAGGAAGTGCGCCTCATTATGGTGGACCCAAAGATGGTAGAGCTTGGAAACTACAATGGGATACCGCATCTGCTGATTCCGGTTGTAACCGATCCCAAAAAGGCAGCCGGTGCACTCAACTGGGCGGTTGGAGAGATGGAGCGCCGGTATAAGCTCTTTGCGGACAATCAGGTGCGTAAATTAGAGGACTTTAACGCCTTGATGCGCAAGAAGAAGGCGGAAGCAGAGCAGATAGAAGGCGGAACGCCGGAGGCGTATCAGACCGTTCCGGAAATTGTCATTGTCATTGACGAGCTGGCAGACCTTATGATGGTGGCTGCAAAGGAGGTAGAAACCTCGATTTGCCGCATTGCGCAGAAAGCACGTGCAGCGGGAATGTATTTGATTGTTGCAACGCAGCGTCCTTCGGCAGATGTTATCACGGGCATTATGAAGGCGAATATCCCATCACGGATTGCCTTTGCAGTTGCCTCACAGATTGAATCCCGAATTATTTTGGATCAGACTGGTGCAGAAAAGCTGATTGGTAAGGGTGATATGCTATATGCACCGCTTGGAGAAGGAAAACCACAGCGCATACAGGGCTGTTTTATTTCCAACGATGAAATCGAGCGGGTGATTTCCTTTGTAAAGTCCAATGGAGCGGCAGAATACAGCGAAGAAATTCTGGAGCACATTGAGAAACAGACGCAAAACGATGGCAGCGGAGATGCAGCTGGAGAAGGCTCTGGAGAGGAGGACGAGCTGCTCATGGACGCAATTGACGTGGTTGTGGAAGGCGGACAGGCTTCGGTTTCCATGCTGCAAAGAAGGCTCAAGCTGGGATATTCTCGTGCTGCCCGTATTGTAGACCAAATGGAAGAACGCGGCATTGTCGGTCCGTTTGAGGGCAGCAAGCCACGGCAAATTTTGATTTCCAAAGAAGATTGGAAAGAAATGAAGCTGCGTCGGCAAAGCTGAAAGACGCAGGCTGTCGTTGAGATGGGAGGATAGAATCATGGAATTACAAAAAGTAGAGGTACGTTCGCTGGAGTTCAATCCGTTTGTAAAGATTCAGGAGCAATGGGCACTTTTGGGTGCCGGAACGATGGACAGCTTCAATATGATGACTGTTAATTGGGGCGGACTGGGTGTGATATGGTTCAAAGATGTGTGCACCGTTTATGTGCGTGAGAGCCGCTATACCAAAGAATTTATGGATAAAAATGAGCTGTTCACTTTAACCTTTTTGAAGGCTGGACATGAGGACGCATTGAAGCTGTGCGGTGCAAAGTCCGGACGGGATATCGACAAGATGAAGGCATCTGGATTGACCCCGCTCCCGCTCGACGGAACCGTTGGATTTGCGGAAGCAGAACTGACCTTGGTTTGTCGAAAGCTGTATTGCGGAGAGCTGTCTCGGGAAAACTTTCTGTATGAGGAAACGCTGCAAAAAGCGTATCCAGACGGAGATTATCACACCATGTACATCGGTGAAATTGTGGCAGCATACACGGCGAAAGCATGAAGCCGTGCAGGAAAGCCATTCTGCATATAAAAAAATGCCGCCTGCGGGCGGCATTTTTTGTGATACGATGCAATATTTGATAGTTGCATCTATGATGTGAAATAGAGGGCTTAGTGGAAGGTATTCACAAATCGAGAGAAGATTGCGGCAACCTGCGCACGGGTCGCGCTGCCATTGGGGGTCAGCGTGGTTGCGCTGGTTCCAACAATCAGGTTCTTGGCATTGGCCCAGCTTAGGGCGTCAGAAGACCAGGAGTTGACCTGTTCGAAATCGCTGAACTTGTCCAAAACTGCTTGGTCTTTGATGTTGTAACCCTTGTACTGGGCATAGCGGTACAAAATAGTCGCCATCTGTTCTCGGGTGATGTTGTCATTGGGACCAAACCGCCCGTCATGGTAGCCGCTGACGATGCCATGGTAGGTTGCCCAATAGACCGCGTCGCTGTACCAGTTCTCAAGTGTCACATCGCGGAAGGGGTAACCCAGATTCGCCTCTGGCAGATTGGGACTGCCTGCCAGTCGGTACAGCACGGTCACCAGCATTCCGCGGGTCATGGAGTGTTCGGGTGAAAAATGGGTATCTGAGGTGCCGTAGAACAGGTCACGGGCAGTAACGAAGTCCACATGCGCCGTCGCCCAGTGATTCACCCCATGGACGTCCAGAAAGTACCGGCTGCGGTCAACGATTTTTATCACAGCACTGCCGTCGAGGGGGAAAATTACGCTATTATCCGTGACGATGGACTGCTGCAATGGAACTTCCTCACCGTTCGGCTTCACCACGATGACCACAGTGCCGGTGGTGGGCTTCTTGACCGGAATTTCTATCTGTATCGAGCCACTGCCCTCGGGAAGTTCAATCTCAATGTTGGGAGCCTTTTCGCCCTCGGGTGTCACGGGAACGATTACCGGCAGCTTTACCGGCTCGTCGTCCTTCTGTGCCTGCTCCGCATCCTTGTCGGACACATGACCCTCCACTTCAGTGACATTGCCGTTCTTGTCGGTGGTCACGGTGCCGGTGGTGCCGTTGGGGGTCTTGTCGGTGGTTGTGGTGGAGCCGTCAGGATGTTTGGTTATCTCGGATTCGGTGGTGTCATCGGGCTTTGTAACGGTGGAGCCGCCAGAGTTGCCGCCGCCACCGCCGCTGTTTTTCTTCACCGCTGTCAGCGTAATCACTGACTCGGCATAATAATATTCCTCATCTGCGTGCTTAAGCGCTTTGATTTGGAACTCCCCTGTACCTGTTATCATCACGTTGCCGTTTGTGTCCACTGTGACAGGACCGCTGACAACGGACCATGCGACTGCGCCGTTCCCAGAGCCGCCGGAGGTTTGCAGCGTAAAGCTGTTTCCCTGATAGATTTTATCCGGTGCGCCGGTAATGGAAAGAGGCACCTGAGCTGCCTTCTCTACAATCAGTCTATTTGTTTCGGCTGTTTTTCCGCCATAGCTGATTGTAACAGTCTTTCCATTCTGACCTGCAACCGTCAATTCCGTTCCGTGAGCAGGGCTGGCGGTCAGCTTGCCGCTGTCCCATGTGATGGTTTCTGTTGTTTGGGTATTGTAGGATACCTGTACGGACAGACCGTTCAAATCCAGTTTATCTCCTCTGGTATAGGACAGCTTGGGCTGCTGGATAATCTCAATCTTGTCCACAGACTTTTCAGAAATGGTAAGGGCAGCTGTACCGCTTTGTGGTTGCAGCACCATGCTGCCGCCATATTCGGCGGTAATGATATTTTCGCCGATGACAAAGCCTTTCTCGCTTGAAATTTCTACATTTACATTATCGAGAGTTGCCGTATCACCCTGAATCGCCTGCTTACCAAGCGATTTTTTCTGATCACCTGTGCCAACGAAAAATTCCACATGGTTTTCTTCCGCGGCACGGGTAAACGTGTTTGTTGCTTTGGAGATGTCGGCAGTCATCGTAATCGTTGTGGGAACATTGGGGTCGTAAATTATACTCGACGGAGTGACAGTGACAGAAACCGCCGACGCCTTTCGCAGACGGTTCTCAATTGTAGTATGGTCTACTGTACCAGAACCCGTAAGCTCTCCCGTGCCATCCAACGTTCCCTTTTGTGCCGTGCTCGTGCCTTGGATTGTGCCGTCATTGGTGAGGGTCGTGTTACAGGTGAGGGTTACATTTTCGTCCACAGTCAGCGTGACATTGCTTGGTATGGTCAGTGTTTTGCCCGCTGGAATTTCCAGATTCTTGCGAAGCGTAAAGGCACTTCCGTAAACTTTGCCTTGCGCGCTGTCATCAAAAATCATGCCGCTCCAGTTGTCTTGGCTGCTTTTGTCACTGATACCTCCGGTAGAAATAATCAGGGCTTGACCGTTCGTTCCGGTTGAAAAGGTACTGCCTTGACTGTTCGTTCCATCGCCGATGCCGACGATACCTGTTCCGCCGGTTGCGGTGACGCTGCCGCCGCTGATGGTGACGCTGCCACCCGAACCTTGATTGCCGCTGCCGATTCCGGCTGCATCTGTTCCGCCGGTTGCGGTGACGCTGCCGCCGTTGATGGTAACTGTGCCAGCCGAACGGCTATATCCACCACCGATTCCGGCTGCATTTGTTCCGCCGGCTGCGGTGACGCTGCCACCGTTGATGGTAATGCTGCCTGCGTCTGTCCATGGTTTTGGAGGAATGGTAATCTGAGTTGGCGTGCTTGCAGAGTTCGTTCTCTTTTCTCCGTTATCAGTTTCGGCTACGAGATACGCATAGTAGTCTTTGCCACATTCTTGATCAGAAAGGTCTGCCGGAAGCGTAAGCGTTCCTGTGCTATCTTGCAATTTGCCGTTCAATGCTGCATAGCCAAGAACATTCGTGTTTTTGGTGTCAGCTGCATTGTATTGTTTGTCCAGAAACAGCACGGACACCTTTTTTGCATTGTCGTTGTTGGCTCCGCCTATGGTATACGGAATCGTAATGGTATCCCCTACTCTTGTAATGTCTCCGCTTCCCTGTTGTATGGTCATCTGAGTATCCAAAAGCGTCAGCGTATACTCATTTCCGGTGTCAGTGTCTGCGTTGGTATTTGGAAGCTGAGATGCGAAGAGAACAGATGACAGATTTACATTGAAAGCGGGACTATACGCCCCGTTCTCAGCATTGAGGTGCAGTATATTGAATTGGTAACCGAAGGGTCCTTTTTTATTGCAGTGAATCCAGACCTTCAAGGTCTCTTTTTTTGGATCCACAGCATCTGGAGCATTTGGATCAAAGTAACCATTTAGATCATGAGAAGGAGTCCGTGTCCAATAGGAGTTAATATCGGGTGTATTGTCGTTGTCAAACCTCAATTTCTTTTGGCTACTAGTAATTTTATTATACATACCGTCTGGATTGCGATACCCATACGTTGTATTTCGCAATTCCAGTATATCAAGGGGAAAGATTTTTTCACCCGTAAGTGGGATAAATTCTGGTTTTGGTAAAAAACCAGTGCCCACTGATGGAGAAGAAGACATGGAATCTCCATCTGAAGCACTCGCCTTGCTCTTATGGCTTGCTATTATGGCAGACTGCTCTTGCTTGGTAAAACTATTGTTGAAAAAGTCTCCATTCAGATATTGCTTTAAGTTGCTATCCTTCCAGTAAACACTGTCTGGTTTTGAAGCAAATTTGTTATTATTCGGATTCTTCGTATCCACCAGAATATTGTCGCAGTCTAGGAGCATGGTTTTGTTATCTTTATTTTGGCTAAAATCGGTCGTTTCGTTGGCAAGCATTCTGTATTTGACTGGCTTACCTTCATGTGTACCAAAATACACATAGTTTCCCGTCCACTCACTTATGTCGTGTAATGGCTCAACTGGGTTCTGAATTTTTGATGTTCCAAGCTCAATTACGGTTTTTCCGGTGGATGCTTTTGCCGCATCTTCCATATCTGCTGCATCGTTTCCATCAATTGCAGTGATATCGTCTCCGTGGACGGCAATGCCGCTTGCACCTTGCGACTGTCCGCCACCGATTCCTGCGTTGCCTTCTTTTTGACTCTCCGCGGTCAGTGTGCCCATATCAACGCCTGTTGATTGGGCGTAAAGGTGCAGGTGGTTGTCTTTTTTCACAAAAATACCGCCGTTCACGGTCAAATTTGCGTAATCCGCCAGAATCAGGTGAACATCACCACTGACAGTTACCTGACCGTTGATGGTCACATCACCATTGACGACATACCAGCCGTTCGACCATGTGGTCGTGTTGCTTTGAATTTCAGTGGCATTCGCTGCCGTTTGTGGTGTGCCGGTTTCGTCCAGATAAGGCACACCTGTTGCCATTAGGGTTTGCACCAAAGGCTGTGTAGCTGCTGACTCCACAAATGGGAGTGATGTTACATACTCCAGAGCGATGGCTCCACTGGGCGGCGTGGCGGTCAACAGGGACGCCATCACGGCGGCAGACAGTCGCGTCCAAATCTGTTTTCGCATATTAGATTCCTCCTGAATCGTCATTGTTCGCAGATATCCACGGGACAGGGGGAATTCCCACTGTCTGAATGGCTAGAAACATATGGTTAAAGTATGTTTTTTCATGATATTTCATTTTATTATACATCGTTATAGGATCAAAATGGAAGTGTCGTTTACTCCGAAAATCTGCATTTCACGAAGTGGTGGGAGAAAGACCTGACGGAATCAACTGCTTTCCGGTTGGGAGAATCCAAGGGGGAGTCTTGCATTTTTTTATGAACCAAATATGGAGTTCTCTGCTCTTACTTCATAGGGAAATGATAGGAGGTGATCTGATGAAGCAAAGAGCAGCAGATTGGAAATCGATGACGATTTTTTTGTTCTGTATATATTTTGCGGTACTTACATGGATTATTGTATTCAAAATGGCACTGCCCGGAGAGTCACTCCCGCATTTTCGTTCGGTCAACTGGATTCCGTTCGGAGATTCTATGATAATCAATGACCGGATTTCCTATGAAGAAATCATTCAAAATATTTTAGCTTTTGTACCTTTTGGAATTTATCTATCCATGCTGTTTCCGGAGCGTTCCTTGATTTATAAGCTATTGCCTGCCTCTGTGTGCAGCCTTGGATATGAGATTTTACAATTTGTTTGTGCCATCGGTGCATCAGACATAACGGACTGGCTCGGAAATAGCTTTGGTGCTTTGATTGGAATGGGTGTATATACGGTGTTTTATCACGTATTTGGCAAGTATACCAATCGGATTTTTAATATTTGTGCGGCGATTGCGACAATGGGTATGAGTTTGCTGATTGTCATATTGATTGTGTCCAATTAACAGCTGGATCGAACAATTCGGAAAAAATGGCAGAGGACTTGTGAGTTCTCTGCTTTTTCTTTACAAATGCGGGAATTGTAAAATATTTGCATCTGAAAAACAGAGAATCAACTGCTTTCCGGCTGGGAGAATCCATGGGGAGTCTTGCATTTTTTCGGGAAATGTTTTATTCTATTTTTAATTCAAAATGCAGAATAAAGGGTGGGAAAA
The DNA here is from genome assembly GCA_018366195.1 of Butyricicoccus pullicaecorum. Classification (GTDB taxonomy): domain Bacteria; phylum Bacillota; class Clostridia; order Oscillospirales; family Butyricicoccaceae; genus Butyricicoccus; species Butyricicoccus pullicaecorum_C. The sequence goes on from JAGZIN010000010.1 coordinate 67,018, forward strand.
ACATAATGAAATATGATTTGATTGCACTGGATTTGGACGGTACAACGCTCAATCCACAAAATACAGTAAATCCTGCGGTCAAGCAGGCGGCGGCGTGGGCACGGGCGCAAGGGGTGCGTATTGTGATTTCGACAGGACGCATTGCCAGTGAAGCGGCAGAATTTGCGGAAATGCTGGGCACGAGTGATGATTTGGTGTGCGCAGGAGGTGCAACCATATATTCACTGGCACAGCATGCCTATACAATGCGCATCTCCCTTCCGTGGGACTCAGCCGTCCGTGCCGCGGCGGTCGTGGAACGGATTGGTATGGTATCCATGGTGTACTCTGGAGAACGTATATTGATTACGCCATACGATGAAATGTGTTTTTCACGATATAAAACAAATGAGGGATTCCATAGCAATAAAAAGGTGGTACCCTCTGTTGCAGAATATATTGCAAATACACATTTGTCGGTAGACAAGATGTTTTGTCGCTCAACAGATCCGTTTATGCTGAAAAATGCGCGTGAACAGATTGAGAAGATTTCAGGAGTACGGGTCATGAGCTCTGCTGAAGATAATATTGAAGTGATTTCTCCGGAGGCGGATAAAGGTCGTGCACTGGAAAACTTATGTAAGCAATATGGCATTTCGCTGGAGCGATGTATTGCAATAGGGGATAGTGAAAATGATTTGGAAATGCTGCGAGCGGTTGGGATGCCGGTTGCCATGGGAAATGCAAACGATGCGGTTAAGGCAGTTTCTCAATATATCACTGCGACGAATGTAGAAGATGGCGTTGCAAAGGCGATTTATCACCTTCTGGAAAAAGAGGTATCATAAAAAATTATGCACAGAATAGATAAAAAAGAAATTCTTGCAGTTTTACGGGAAGGAAATGTACTGAAGAATATAGATTATGGTCCTTTGGTTATGGCAGTATTGAATGGAAGAAAAAAGATGCTTGTGACAGTGATCCGAAAAGGGAATCATATTCAGGTATCTACCGGAAAAATGATAAGACATAAAATTCGAATATCGATAGATGAAATTGAGCAATGATCTAAAAAGCAACTAAAAAATGTATCACCATGATACAGCGTTTCGTAAAGCAGGCAGCATGCTCTGTTGGCGTACAAGATGGAGAAAAAATTTTTGAATTTTTCACGAAAAATTCAAAAACTTACGATATAATCAGGTATACTATATACGTATCATCTGGAAGGAGACGGGCAAATGGCTTTGATTCTCATTGCTGACGACGAAGCACGGATTCGTCGTCTGGTATCGGATTTTTTGCGCCGAGATGGACATACCATATTAGAGGCAGAAGATGGCGCACAGGCATTGGAGCTGATTGAGACGCACCGAGCAGAGTTGGGGCTGGTCATTTTAGATGTGATGATGCCTCGTATGGACGGGTTTGGCGTGCTGGCTGCCATTCGAGCGTCTGACCAGGGAACACCGCTGCCGGTTATGATGCTCACGGCGCGGACAGAGGATACCGATGAGCTGCATGGACTGGAAGCGGGTGCAGATGATTATGTTGCAAAGCCATTTTCTCCTATGGTACTTGCAGCACGTGTCAAAACGCTCCTCAAACGCACAGGTACAACCGAAGAAGCAGCAGATACCTTTGGCGCGCTCACCGTAGATGAACGCAGCCGAGAGGTTACGGTCAATGGACAATCTGTCGATTTGACCCCAAAAGAGTATGAATTGTTGGTCTATTTCAAAAATAATCCGCGCATTGCACTGTCACGTGAAGCGATTTTGAATGCAGTTTGGGGATATGACTATTTTGGCGACCTGCGCACCGTAGATACACATATCAAGAAACTGCGGGCGAAGCTCGGAACCTGCGGAACCATGATTGGTACCGTCCGCGGATATGGATATCGGTTTGAAACTGGAAAATAAACCATCATGCAATGAGTTTACTTTTTTCGTATGTTGTGGTATGATTCTAATATATCTCAGATTGAGGTGATAGATATGCTGTCACGGAAACGCTTAGAAGCTTATTTACAAGGGGAACAGTTGGAATATCACTTAGATGAGGACGATGCCGATCGGATTGTGGTTGTGTTCCAAACCAAACAGCTGTCTAATGTATCACTGGATATCACAATCTTGAATCACCGCACGGTACTATTCCTTTCTCGTATGCCAATCAGTATCCCTTCGCAATACCGCATGGCGGTCTGTGAATTCATTACGCGGGTCAACTATGGTGTGGTACTTGGCGGATTTGAGCTCGATCTCGATGAGGGAGATCTCAATTACAAAATCGTTGGCACGGTCGGCCGTGAAAACGAAATGGATCAGGAAGCATTCTGCCGGTTGCTTTATTTGGGCAACAGCATGCTTGATAAATATACACCTGGCATCTTGTCCATTCTCTATGGCGGAAAGAATGCAAAACAGGCGTATCAACTTATTACGAAATCATAACAAAAAAGTGAGGGACAAAACAATGGCTTTTGATCTGAAGCAAATCGCAAAATACTACAAGGAAGACATGGAACTGAACTTTGCCCTAGAGGAGGAAAACAATCGTATCCGTTTCTCGATGGATACCGATGCAATGAAGGAAGTTCGTTTCATGGCATATAAGGAAAATCCGCAGACTATGCTGTTTTTGACCTATCTGCCGATGAAGGTCAATGAGGACAAGCGTGCGGAGGTTGCAGATTATCTGACCCGTGCAAATTATGGTCTGCATGTCGGCAACTTTGAGATGGATATGGAAGATGGCGAGGTTCGATACAAGACAACCGGTGTGACAGATGAAAAGACTGCACCGAGCCTTGATGTGATTCGCCGTCTGACCTATATTGGTTTCAGCATGTTTGATCGCTATATTCCAAGCCTGCTGTCCATTGTATATGGTGAAAAGACTGCACAGGAAGCAATCGCAGAAGCAGAAAAGGATATGCAGTAAGCAAATGAATTTCAGAGGTACACCTCTGGATTCTGGGGGACGGTTCAGCCGTCCTCTTTTTTATTGGAGCGATAGGCATGAGAACTCCCAATTCAACTGGTGGTTTTGCTTGATAAAAGTCACAAAATGGAGGACGGTATGGGAAAGCATTTTCATAAATTGCGTTCTGTTCGCTTGAAATTTTTTGCTGCAATCGCTGCGGTGGCGTTGGTATTCATTACGGTTATCAGCTGCCTCAACCTGTTTTTTTATGAGCATTACTATATGGCACAAAGACAGAATTCTCTGAGGGATATTTATAGCCGTGTGTGTCAGAGCTATTATACAAATAATAATGAGGCGCTGCAGGAAACATTATTTCGCATTGAAAACAGCGACAGTGTCCGCATCAGTATTTTAGATGCAGCGGGTGCAATGATTTATGACTCCGATGCAGCACGCAATGGGGGAAGCAGCCCGAATTTTTTTACAAGCTGGAAAACTGCGCAGTTGGTACATTCGGCGTTGATGTCTGCTGACCGAAGAAAATTTGAAATGGGACATGTGGATTTTGTCGTCGTGCAAATGAACGATTTGCGTGAAAATTTCCTTTGTCTGGTGGGACGTTTGGGGGACGGATATCTAGTAGAACGAATCCCGTTTGCGTTTATGGAACAGAATTCTATGTTCAACTCTACCTTTTTACTCATTGCGGGCGCTGTTACGCTGGTGATTTGTCTGATTTTAGGCGCTATTTTGGCATCACATTTTACAAAACCACTCATCGAGATGGGAAGCATCGCAAAATCTATGGCACATTTGGATTTTTCTCAGAAATATGAGGGAGATGAAGTCGATGAGATAGGACAGCTGGGGCAGTCGCTCAATCTGCTTTCTGACCATTTGCGGGACGCAATTGATGATTTGCGTACCTCCAATGAACAGTTGGCACATGAAATCGAGGAAAAAGAACGGATTGATGCGATGCGGCGGGAATTTATTGTCAATGTATCGCATGAGTTGAAGACTCCGATTGCTTTGATTCAGGGATATGCGGAGGGGTTGACCGCAGGTGTTGCAGAGTCTCCAGAGGATCGGGAATTTTATTGCAATACCATAGCAGAGGAAGCCGGACGTATGAATACGATGGTCACACAGCTTTTAAGCCTGTCAAAGCTGGAGCTTGGACGGGAAATTCTATCCTGTGAGCCGATTTCTTTGGGCGACTGTCTGCGTGAAGCCGTAGAAAAAACGGCAGTGCTGCGTGCCGGTCATCATTTGCAGGTAAGCTGTTCTGGAGATGCTGTCATTGAAAGTGATGGAAGGCTTCTGGAGCAAATCATTATGAATTATATGACAAACGCCATTCGCTATACACCGGACGGGGGAAGCATTGCGCTCTGCGTGAAACAGACGGAACCAGACATGGTGACAATTTCTGTATTTAATGAAGGGGAAGGGGTGCCGGAGGAAGAGCTTCCGCTGCTGTGGGAAAAGTTTTATCGCACGGATAAGGCGCGTTCCCGTGCTTCGGGAGGAACGGGGGTTGGTCTGTCGATTGTGCGCGCGTCTGCTGCACTGCTTGGCGGGCATTGTGAAGCAAAAAATGTGACAGGAGGGATTGTATTTTCAGTTACGCTGCCGGTGGGTGTGCCCGTGCACATAAAAATACAGGAAAATTGATATGAAGTGATAGGAAAATAACAGATTGTTAGAAGTTGAAAAAAAAGCAAGCAAAAATTTTGTTGAAAATATAAAATTTTTTATAAAAAACAGGCGTTAAATTATTGACAATCTTTTGGATTTCTGTATAATGATTAATAGATGTGCGTTAAAGACGCACCCCCAAAATACCATACTGAACCCCCTCGTTTGGGAGCGTTTTTTGTATGCGCCAGTCGCCCTGCGAATGAACAGGACCGTCGCCAGCGGTACAGCGTGTCGGTATGGTCTCTAATAAACTGATTTTGAAAATTGATTTGGGAGGTTTCATAGCATGGATTTTAGGCTTACAAAAGAGCAGGAAATGATGCAGAAGCTGTGCCGCGAGTTCGCGGTAAATGAGATCGAGCCTATCGCGGCTGAGATCGACGCAGAAGAGCGCTACCCGTGGGAGACCGTTCGCAAGCTGCAGAAATACGGCATGCTTGGCATTCAGTTCCCCAAGGAGTTGGGCGGTTCCGGCGGTGATAACATTTGCTATACAATTGCAATTGAAGAGGCATCGAAGTTCTGCGGAACAACCGGTTGTATTCTGTCCTCACATGCAACCCTGTGCTGCTGGCCGATTTTCAAGTACGGCACACCGGAGCAGAAAGAAAAGTTCCTGCGTCCTCTGATTTCTGGTCAGAAGGTTGGCGGATTTGGTCTGACTGAGCCGAATGCTGGTACAGACTCTGCTGCACAGCAGACCATTGCAGAAAAGCAGGAAGACGGTTCCTACATCATCAATGGTTCTAAGGTGTTTATTACCGGCGCAGGCTGCGCAGATACCTATGTCATTTTCGCAATGACAGACAAGACCAAGGGCAATAAGGGCATTTCTGCATTCATCGTAGATAAGGACGACCCGGGCTTCTCCATCGGTAAGATTGAGCATAAGATGGGTATTCGCGGTTCTCAGACCGGCGAGCTGATTTTTGAGGACATGCGTCTGTCCGCAGATCGTCTGCTGGGTAAGGAGAATGGCGGCTTTAAGATTGCTATGACCACCCTCGACGGCGGTCGTATCGGTATCGCTGCACAGGCACTGGGCATTGCGCAGGGTGCACTGGACAAGGCTGTTGCTTATATGAAGGAGCGCGTACAGTTTGGTAAGCCGCTTTCTACCAAGCAGGGTCTGCAGTGGATGGTTGCAGATATGGCAACTGAGATTGAGGCAGCTCGTCTGCTCGTTCGCCGTGCAGCATTCAATAAGGACCATGATATTCCTTACACCAAGGAAGCTGCAATGGCAAAGCTGTTCGCAGCAGAGGTTTCTATGAAGGTTACCACCCAGTGTGTACAAATCTTCGGCGGCTATGGCTATACTCGTGAGTACCCGGTAGAGCGCATGATGCGTGATGCTAAGATTACAGAAATCTATGAGGGCACCTCTCAGGTACAGCGTATGGTTATTTCCGGCCAGGTTATTGGCAGATAAATTAAGGGAGGAGTAACTCAATTATGAAAGCTATCGTTTGCGTAAAGCAGGTTCCCGATACTTCCGGTAAGGTGGCTGTCAATCCGGACGGCACCCTGAACCGTGCATCTATGGCAAC
>JAGZIN010000049.1 GCA_018366195.1 Butyricicoccus pullicaecorum
TGCGCAAGATGAGTGCCCTGTAATGCGGGATATGTACCTGCCTGAGGGCTTCGATGATGAGCGCCTCACTTTTGCCGCCGCCAGCCGCACCGCCGTATAAGGCTTCTTCCTCAGCCCGCGCCATAAATGCGACTTGCCGCGGCTGTGGTTTCCATAAAATATCATTCATCTTCTACGACCTCCGGCATGATAATCACACCCGTCTGCATCTCGTTTTCCGGCTCCCGCCCCTTGCCGTCCAACATACCGAGATGCTTGGCAAGGCTGTCCAGCGCACCGAGCTTGTTCGCCAGCTTGTACTTCTTGGTATAACCCACAAATGCACGATTCTCTCCGGCGCCCTCAAACTCCTCGCGCACCTCAAGCCCTGCAAGTGCTGCCGCCGTATCCGTGTCCAGTTCTTCAATGGGCTTGGGAGAACCATCGGAACGGAATAATTTTCTTGGGTCAAAAAATGCGATTCTTGCATACTCCAGAAGAACCCTGTCCTGTGTAATCTCAGTGCGTTCCTCCCGCTTTTGCATCGCTTTTTGAATGGCACGTTTGATTTCAGGTTTTTTCAGGTTTTCTTGCCCCATCGAATACGCTGTTTTTTTGCTGTATCCCGCTCGAAATGCCGCCTGTGTGGCGTTTTTATCAATCAGATACTCACTCACAAACGCTTTTTGCTTTGGGGTTAATTTCTTCGCTGCCGCAATGGTACTCACCGCCTTTCTGGTAGGATAAAAAAACAGGGTGCAGGAACATATCCTACACCCTGAGCGTATCATAGAAAGACCTCGCCAAACCGCAAAGTTTTTCTTGATTTTGCACCTTACTGATTTTATAATGAAGGAAAGACGGAAGTAAGGCTTTCCGTCTCCCCATTTGTTTAGAGTGACTTCTCAGGTTTGACGGCTGGAAGTCACTCTTTTCATTCCCCGATAATGCGTTTTACGCTTTCTCGAAGTTCTTCCATCGTTTCGCATTTCTCAATCAGTTCAAGAATCGCGCGAACCAATGCTTCCGAAACATTCATTTCTTCCATTTCCTCACTTCCTTTCTAAAGAGGTTTTCCCTCTGCCTTACAAGTATATTGTACATTATTTTGATTTACTTGTCAATCTTGTTGCGAAATCTTTTTTATTATTTTTGCAATCAATTTCATTGACAATATCAGCTTTATCGTGTACTATAAAAACGATGAAAGGGGTGTATATCTATGTCAATGTCTGACAAAGTAAAAGGACTTTTAGCATTGTGTGGAAAAAAACAGACCCAGCTTGCCGAAAGCTTCGGTATGAGCAGACAAACAATGGGAAACAAAATGGCTCGTAACAGCTGGTCAGGAAACGATTTGGCAAAAGCAGCAGAGTTTTGCGGATGTAAATTGGCATTTCTTTTGCCCGATGGTCAACAAATTATCCTAAATGCAGAAGATAAAAACATATAAGCAAAAAGGAGCCGCGTGTGCTCCTTTTTTGTTACATCAAGTCCATGATTTGCGCCATCAATTCTATGATTTGTGCATTCCACGTCTGTGCAGTTCTCTCTCCGACCGGAATCCGCATGGCAGCGCCTGCCAGCGTGTGCGACTGCCGGAAATACACAAGGTCAATGATTTTCCTTTTGTCCGTCGCATGGTCAGTGAACTCCATGAATTCCAAAAGCTGTTTTACGCTATCCACCCGCCGCCGTTCGTTTCTGGTTCTCTGGTCTGGCGGCTTTTTGCAGATGTCCGGATATGCCTGCAATACTTTTTTGATATAATCCCGTGCTTCTTTTGCTTCTTTGTTCACCACCATACCTCCAATTCAGATAACGAATGATTTCCGGATTGTATTCCACGGTTTCATGCTCCATTTACGAACCCCCAAGCGCTTGGGATTTTCGCCCGCTCGTTATATTTTTATGTTGCTGTGGTGGATTTAGATATTGAGACCAAGTTCTGCGCATAGGGATATCGGGTTCTCCCAGCCACCCCCAGATTCGTTCATATTTCTCGGTCATTTTTTTTGCCAGAGCAGCCGCATCCACTTCCGTATAAAACACTCTCTGCCCTATTTCGTTGGTGCGGAAATAACTCGGTGTCGGAAATCCATCTGGATTTTTACCAACAATCTTAATTTCAGTATTTTTCCCGAAACAATAACCTTTAACTTCCCCACTGCATACGCAGTATTCCTTGATAGGAGCAGTTCTATTTTTAACATAATACAGGTGCTCGCGCACATAGTACATGATGGTTCCAATTTCTGGTTTAGTTATCTGTTGCTTCATTTTCAGACTCCTTTTTTGCGTATCATACAGGTGCGTCCATCTTTATAGATTCCGGTTTTGCGGATATGTGCGCCGCCTGTGCGGGTATGATAGTATTTTCGCACAGTCTGCTGACTGAT